>DATARH010000288.1:0-22070 GCA_036264235.1 Allostellaceae bacterium | reverse complement strand
CAGCGGTTCGAACTGCACGCGCGTATTCGGCAAAACCGGAATGGACTTTGACGCGCAAGATCGGGTCGAAGGTCTGCTCGATCTTGAAATTGGTTACCCAGTCTTGTGCATTGTCGGTTCCGCGTATCGCGACGATCTGCTCGTGCGTTTTGTGATTCATCGCAACAATGTACTTTCCCGGGTAGTGCAGGTTAAACAGCAACGGCACCGTTGCCGGCAGGTCGCGAAGAACCCAACCCGCCAGATATGGATTGCAGGATGCGGGCAGTGCATTTGAATCGTATGCCGCCGCCGCGAAACACGCGAAACGGCGTATATTTTGCCGCTGCGGTATGAGGCGAGCCTGCATCGCTTGCGGCTCGTCCGGCGGCTCATTTGGCGGCTGCGGTGCCGCGACGGCCGCAACTTCAAAGCTCGCCTGCGGGACGCAGCCCCCAGCCAACAAGGTCAGAGCGGCTGCGGTTACCCTGAACCATCGCATCCGTGCCATCGCAGCCCCTGGACCTTCGTTTTCTACTTGACCCCAACTGTGGGTTGAGGCCTGGGATTCGGTCTGGGGAAAAACTAGGAAAAAAAGAGGAAAACGGATGACGATGAAAACCGACGGCATGCACGCCGTGTCCGACGCGCCTACGGGCGCGGTCCAGGATCATCGCAGCCGCCGTAATTCCGGACGGTAAGTTCGTCTGGGGCGTCTCCATCGGCGGTGCCGCCGCCTCGCTGGCCCAGCCGGGCGGATCGACGCAAGGCGGAGATCGAGTGCAGGGCTAACCTGTGCCGCCCCGTCGCCGGATGAAGTCGAGCGTCGCTTCGGCGGCGCGGTCGGCATGCGTCGCGGCGACGTGGTATGAATTCCCCAGCAGCACCAGCAATTCGGAATCCGGGATCTGCTGCTGCCAGGCGCGCGTCTCCTCGACCGTCGCGAGGCCGCTCTGCTCGGTCGTGATTATCAGCGTCGGGCAGGCGATCTTCGGCACATCGGCGCGGATATCGGCACAGGCGATGGTCGGCATGAAGCCGAGCTGCGTCGACAGCGCGGTGCGCCCCATGAACTTCGTCCACCAGTCGAAGCCTTCGCGCGGGAACGCGCCGCCGAGCCGGTTTCCCATGTTCTGCAAGGCCCAGTACTCGACGCCGTGTTCCTCGAGCTGGCGGACCACCTCCGGCGCCCGCTCGGCGGCGCCCGGCCGCAGCGGCGGCGGCGTCCCGACCACGGTCAGCGTCTTGACCCGCTCCGGCGCACGCGCCGCGAACGCGCGGGCCACGGTGCCGCCGATCTTGGCGCCGACCAGGTGAAACCGGTCGACGCCGACGCTGTCCATCAACAGGCAGAAATCCTCGACCAGCCGGTCGAGCGTCCAGCGATACTCCTCCGGCATCGCCGTCGATTGCCCGAAGCCGCGCATGTCCGGCCGCACGACGCGATAATGCCGCGACAGCGTCGGGACCCAACCGTACCAGGCGAGGCCGCTCTCGGCGTTGCCGTGCAGCATCAGCACCGTTTCCGGCGTCGTCCACGGGTCGGTGAAGTCGTCAACCTCGTAATGCATGGAGAGGTCGGGCGACGGGCGGAAACTCGGCATTGCGGCGCTCCCGGAACGGTGGCAACGGGGCGGGAGAATAGGGTGGCGCGGCCGGCGCGAACAGGTGCAGCATGGCGCCTTGAAAAGCCTGCCCGTGAACGAGGCTTCGACCAGGGGGGAACCGCCGTGACCATCCATGCCTTCGACGGCGCCGCCGCTCTCAATCGCCGGGACCTCCTCGCGCTCGGCGCCGGCAGCCTCGCCGCCGGGCTGCCCGGTGCGTCTCTTGCCGCCGCCCCGGATGGGCAGCTGACCTGGGCGATCCATGTATCGCTGGCGCCGGTATGGTTCGACCCGGGCGAGGTGTCGGGGATCATCACCCCGTTCATGGTGCTGTACGCGCTGCACGACGCGATGGTGAAGCCGATGCCCGGCCAGCCGCTGACGCCGAGCCTCGCCGAGAAGGTTTCGGCGGCGGAAGATGGGCTGACCTACGATTTCGTGCTGCGCGGCGGCGCCACCTTCCACAACGGCGAGCCGGTGACCGCCGAGGATGTCAAATTCACCTTCGAGCGCTACCGCGGCGCCGCGCATGATTTGATGTCGGCGCGAGTCGCCTCGGTGGAGGCGACCGACACCCGCAATGTACGCTTTCGGCTGAAGCAGCCCTGGCCGGATTTCCTGACCTTCTATTCGACCGCGAGCGGTGCTGGCTGGATCGTGCCGAAGAAATACGTCGAGAAGGTCGGCGCCGAGGGCTTCAAGAAAGCGCCGATCGGCGCCGGCCCGTACAAATTCGTGTCGTTCAATCCGGGGCTCGAACTGGTGCTCGAAGCGCATGACAAATATTGGCGCAAGGCGCCGGCGGTGAAGCGGCTGGTGTTCAAGGTCATCCCGGAGGAGACGACCCGCCTCGCGGCACTGAAGCGCGGCGAGGTCGATATCGCCTATTCGATCCGCGGCGAGCTCGCCGAGGAGCTGAAGGCCACTCCCGGGCTGGCGCTGAAACCGGCGCTGGTGCAGGGCGTCTTCGACATCTATTTCGCCGACCAGTGGGACCCGAAATCGCCCTGGCATGACGCCCGGGTGCGCCGCGCTGCCAGCCTGGCGATCGACCGCAAGGGCAGCAACGAGGCGCTGACGCTCGGCTATTCGCTGGTCAGCGGCAACCCGCTGGTGCCCAACAATTACGAATTCTTCTGGCAGCCGCCGCCGGAAGCAGCGGAGTACGACCCGGACAAAGCGAAGCAGCTTCTGGCCGAGGCCGGGTTCAAGACCGGGTTCGATGCCGGTGACTATGTCTGCGACTCGTCCTACGCCAATATCGGCGAGGCCGTGCTCGACAATCTGCACGCGGTCGGCATCCGCGGCAAATTGCGGCCGATCGAACGCGCCGCCTTTATCAAGGGCTACGCCGAGAAGACCTTCAAGAACATCGTCCAGCGCGGACCGGGTGCCTTCGGCAACGCCGCGACCCGGCTCGAATCCTTCGCGGTGAAGGGCGGCACGTTTTCCTATGGCAGCTACCCCGATATCGACGAGCTGTACCAGCAGCAGGCGGTCGAGCTCGACCGCAAGAAACGCGAGACGATGCTGCACAAGATGCAGCAGATGATCTATGAGCGGACAATGTACGCGCCGATCTGGCAGCTCGCGTTTATCAACGGCACCGGCGCGCGGGTCGGGGAATCCGGCTTCGGCCGCATCGCCGGCTTTCCTTACACCGCGCCCTATGAGGATTTGGCGATCAAGAGCTGATGTCACAATGGACTCGATTTCCTTCACCTTGAACGGAGCGGCGGCGAGTGTCACCGCCGACCCGGACACGCCGCTGCTCGACGTCCTGCGCAACCATCTCGGCCTCAGCGGGCCGAAATTCGGCTGCGGCCTCGAACAATGCGGCTGCTGCATGGTTCTGGTCGACGGCGCGCCACAAAAATCCTGCGGCAAGGCGCTTTCGACCATTGCTGGCAAGAGCGTCGTCACCATCGAAGGACTCGGCACGCCCGAGCAACCGCACCCGTTGCAGCAGGCCTTTCTCGACGAGCAGGCCGGGCAGTGCGGCTATTGCCTCGCCGGCATTCTCGTCACCGCGAAGGCGCTGCTCGACCGTAATCCGTCACCATCGCGTCGCGAGATCGCGCTGGCGCTCGACGACAACATCTGCCGCTGCGGCTCGCACCCGCGCATCCTGCGCGCGGTCGAGCGCGCCGCGCGCGTGATGCGGGAGGCCTGGTGATGAATACCGCCGCGCCGCCGCTGCCCGGCATTCTCGCCGACAACCCGCGGCTCGACCGCTGGGTCTCATTCCCGTCACCGGGTCGGGTGCGAGTCGCGACCGGCCGGGTCGAGATCGGTCAGGGCGTGCTGACCGCGATGCTGCAGATCGCCGCCGAGGAGCTCGATGTCTCGCCGCGGCGGATCGATCTCGAAACCGGCGACACCGAGCTGACCCCCAACGAGGGCTACACCGCCGGCAGCCAGTCGATCCAGTTCGGCGGTGTCGCGCTGCGCCTCGCCTGCGCCGAGGTGAAGTCGCTGTTTCTCGACCATGCCGCATCGGCTCTCGGTCATGCCCGCGGCGACCTCGCTATGCGCGACGGCAGTATTTTGCATCGCGGTCAGCCGACCGGGCAGGACTACTGGTCGTTGGCAACCACCGTTGATCTGAAGCTGGATGCGACCGGACAGGTGACGGTGAAGCCCGCGGACGAGCACATCATCGTCGGCAGCAACGCGGCCCGGCTCGACCTCGCGGCAAAACTGTTCGGCGAGCCGGCCTTTATCCACGACATGAAGCTCGACGGCATGGTGCACGCCCGTGTCGTGCGCCAGCCGCGCCGCGGCGCCGTCATCGCGAACATCGACGAGGCCGCAATCCGCCGCGCCGCCAAGGGCGCCGAGATCGACATTGTCCGCGACGGCAATTTCGTCGCGATCACTGGCGCCGACGAAACCGCAGTCGATGCCGCCGCGGCGGTCGCGCCGAGCCATGTCGCCTGGGACGGTGTCGACCCGATCGCGCCGTTCCAGGAGGAGGCGCGCTGGCTGCTGCAGCAGCCGTCGCTCGACCGCACGGTCGGCGCCGAACCGTCACCCGCGCCGCCGAGCTCGGCCAAATCTTACGAAAGCACCGTCAGCCGCATGCATGTCGCGCATGCCTCGGTCGGCCCGTCTTGCGGCCTCGCGCTATACCGGGACGGGAAGCTGCAGGTGTGGACGCATTGCCAGGGCGTCTACCCGCTGCGAGCCGCGCTCGCCCGTCAGCTCAAAATCGATCCGGCGATCATCTCGGTGAAGCATTTGCAGGGACCGGGCTGCTACGGTCATAACGGCGCCGACGATGCCGCCGCCGACGCCGCGGTCATTGCGCTGCGCCGCCCCGGCGTGCCGGTGCGGGTGCGCTGGCGCCGCGAGGACGAGTTCGGCTTCGAGCCGGTCAGCCCGGCGATGGTGGTGACGGTGCGCGCCGCGCTCGACGATGCCGGAAGGCCGGCCGACTGGACCACTGAAATCTGGAGCGCGCGGCATTCGAGCCGCCCGGGCGGCGGCGGCAATCTGCTGCCGGCCGAGGCGCTGCCCGACCCGCCGCCCGCGCCGCCGGCAACCGAATCGTCGAACGCGCCCGGCGCCGGCACCCGCAATGGCGAGCCGCTCTACGGGTTCGCGGCGAAGCGCATCCTGCATCACCTGGTGCCGGAATCGCCGGTCCGCACCTCGTCGCTGCGCGGCCTCGGCGCGACGGTCAATGTGTTCGCGATCGAAACCGCGATGGATGAATTGGCCGAGCGCGCCGGCATCGACCCGGTCGCCTATCGCCTGTCGGTGCTGCCCGACCCGCGTGCCAAGGCGGTTATCGAGAAGGTCGCGGAAATGAGCGGCTGGCAACCGGCCGCAACGGGCGGCGCCGGCAAAGGCCGCGGTATCGGCTTCGCCCGCTACAAGAACATGGCGGCCTATTGCGCGGTCGTCGCCGAGCTCGAGGCCGACGAGGAGATCCGGGTGCTGCGCGTCTGGTGCGCCGCCGATGGCGGGCTCGTGATCAACCCAGACGGTGCGATCAACCAGCTCGAAGGCGGCATCGTCCAGGCGATCAGCTGGGCGCTCAAGGAGGGGGTACGGCTCGATACCGCCGGCATTGCCTCGCGCGATTGGGAGACCTATCCGGTACTACGCTTCAGCGAGGTGCCGGAAATTGAGGTGGCGCTGGTCAACCCGCGCGCCAATCTGCCGCCGCTCGGCATTGGCGAGGCCAGCGGCGGCCCCACAGTTGGCGCGGTCGGCAACGCCGTCGCCCGCGCCCTCGGCGCCCGCATCCGCGATCTGCCGATGACCCGCGAACGGGTCATGGCGGCGCTGCTCGCCGGCTGATCGCAGCCGCCGCCGGCCCCTCCGAAATGGGCCCTCCGGCCTCGAATCAGTGACGATCCAGGCCGAGCCGATAATCGTGCCAGTACCGCTCGTCCTCGGCTCTGTGACGGCGCCGCGCCTCTTCCTCGTGCCGGCGGGCTTCGTCCTGATACCGGCGCGCTTCCTCCGAGCCGTAGCGACGCTCGCCGCGGTCGTGGTGCTCTGATTCCAGTCCGGTCCGGTAGTCGCGCCAGTAGCGCTCCTCTTCGACCCGATGCTCCCGTCGCGCCCGCTCCTCGTTGCGCCGCGCGTCCTCCGGGTTAAGAATCCGGTCGAGGGTCCGCACCACCCGGTTCACATCCTGCGCCGCGGCCGGTTGCGGCACCGCAACAACGGCGATCAGTCCGGCGAGCCCGGCCACGAAACACAATCGCGTACCCATGATTTTCCCCTGTGCCGGCGATTTGCCGGTGCCCGACAACGGTCGGCTCCCCCCGACGTTCCGGGCCTGCGTCAACTCGCGCGCCCGACCTACGGACATAAAACCGGCGCCGATTGGGCCTCTTTCTATGTATCAGTGTGTGACAAACCGTAACGCGTTGTATTATTCTAGCCGAAGTTGCCTTGTGGCCCTCCGCTCGACCAGATTGCTGCCCGGATTTATCCCGTCCAAATGCCCAACCCGGATGCCAATGCGATCGCCGCCGCCGGCTCGCGCCAGTCGATCCTGTCGCCGGAACTGGTCGAGTGGGCGACCAAATGGCTCGATTTCGTCGGCATCCTGTTCGCGGCCGCGGCGGCCTTTGCACTCTATTTCGCCTTGCTGAACACCCCGTCGGAGGGTGCCACCGGCCGCTACATCCTGACTGCGCTGCTGGCGGCGACATTCTTCCGTGTCGGCTTTCGCCGGGCCGGCGGCTACACCTTCCGGCGGTTGACCGATCTGCGCTGGCAGGCGACGCGGATCGCAGCCGTCTGGGGTGCCACGGTCGCGGTGCTGCTGCTGGTCGCGTTTGTCGGTAAGGAGTCCGAGAGCTATTCGCGCGGCTGGGCGCTGAGCTGGGCGACCGCGACGCTTGGGCTGCTGGTCTTGTCGCGCGCCGTCCTGCGGCTGCTTGTCCTCCGCTGGGGCCGGCGCGGCTATCTCGTCCGTCGGCTGGCCGTCGTCGGCGCCGGCGAGTTGGGCGAAAATCTGGTCAATGCGTTGCACCGGGCCGACGACCGCAATGTCGAGATCCTCGGCTTTTTCGACGACCGTCGCAGCCGCATCGCGCCAATCGTATGCGGGTTGCCACTGCTCGGCACGACGGCCGATTTGCTGAGTTTCGCCCGCCAGAAGCGGGTCGACGAGGTCATCGTCGCCCTGCCGCTCAGCGCCGACCGGCGGCTGAAAGCCGTATTCGACCGATTGCGTCGCCTGCCGGTCGATCTGCGGCTCAGCGCCGAGCCGATCGCCGGCGCGCTGCCGATCCGCGGCATCAGCGAGGTCGGCGCCGTGCCGATGCTCGACGTGGCGGAGCGGCCGCTGAAGAACTGGAATGCGCTGGCCAAATTGATCGAGGACAAGGTCCTCGGCGTGCTGCTGCTGCTGCTGTTCGCGCCGCTGATGCTGTTGGTGGCGCTGCTGATCAAGCTCGACAGCCGCGGCCCGGTGCTGTTCGTGCAGGAGCGCTTCGGCTTCAACAACAATGTGATCCGGGTGCTGAAGTTTCGCACGATGTATCTCGATCGCGGCGATGTCACCGGCGCCGAACGGACGATCCGTGACGATCCGAGGGTCACCCGCATGGGGCGCCTGTTGCGGGCGCTGAGCCTCGACGAGCTGCCGCAGCTGATCAATGTCGTCAGGGGCGACATGTCGCTGGTCGGGCCGCGCCCGCATGCCGTGACAATGCGTGCCGGCGACCGTCTCTATCACGACGCGGTCGGCACCTATCTGAACCGTCACCGCGTCAAACACGGCATTACCGGCTGGGCCCAAGTCAACGGTCTGCGTGGCGAGGTCGATACCCTGGAAAAAGCCCGCGCCCGCGTCGAACACGATCTCTATTACATCGAAAACTGGTCGGTGTGGCTCGATCTGAAAATCCTGCTGACGACGGCACCGCAGCTCTTCGCCCAGCGCAACGCCTATTAAATGTCACGCCAGAAAATCGCTGACCGGATACGCTAAGGTCCACCGATAGCCGACATCACCAGGCGAAGCTTTTGGCAAAACCATCCTCGCCCTCACCCGCCCCGGTCGGAACCGCAAGCGCACCCGGCAATCGAACCGGCGAAACACCGGCATCGGCGGCGCGATCGGGGTGCGCCCGCTTGTGTGTGATCATCGTCTCGTACGGCCGGCCGGAGGATGTCGGGCGCTGTCTCGCCTCGCTGGCGCGCTCGCTGTTTTCGGACTTTGCCGTCTTCATCTGCGAAAATGGCGGCCAGGCGGCGTTCCAGCGGTTGTGCCAAGTGCTGGCCGAACCGGATGGCCCGCTCGAACCGGCGTCCGGCGCATCGGCCGTGCTCGACCTCCCGGCTGGCAGACTCACGGCAACCGCAACCTATCGCCTCGCCGCGACCACGGTGCCGGTTCGGGTCGGCCTCGCCATCGAGAACCTCGGCTATGGCGGCGGCGTCAATGCGTGGGTTGAGCGGCTGGAGCCCGAGCCCGGCTGGGATGCGGTCCTGGTGTTGAACCCTGACACCGAACTTGACCCCGCCTGCCTCGGCGAGCTGATGGCCAAGGCGGCCGAAGGCTTCGGCATGGTCGGCGCCGCGCTGGTCGCCACCGATGCTCCCTCCTCTGTCAGCAGCTACGGGCTGATCTGGTCGCGGCGCACCGGCCGCGTCATCGCCGCCGGCCGCGGTCTGCCGATCGGCAGCGAACCGTCGCCAGCGTTGCTGGCGCGGCTCGATGCGATCAGCGGCGCATGTGTGTTGGTGACCCGCGCCTTTGTCGCGGATGTCGGCGGCATGGCCGAGGATTATTTCCTGTTCATGGAAGACATCGATTGGGGCATGCGGCGTGGCCGTCACCGGATCGGCGTCGCCGCACGTGCGATCGTCCGTCATCTCGGCGGCACCACGATCGGCAGTGTCCGCGAACGGAACCGCCGGTCGCAGCTGGCGGTCTACCTGCCGGCACGTAATTCCGTGCTGGCGGCCCGCCGCTGGTCACGCGGCCTGTGGCCGGCCCACGTGGCTGTCGAAATTCTCTACGCGCTGAAGTATCTCGTCACCGGCAGTCCGACCGCTGCCGGCCTTGTCCTTGTCGGCCTGATCGACGGCATCCGCGGCAAAAGTGGGCCGCCGGCGCGCTTCGGTTCGACCGCCACGCCAGAAGAGGCTGCTCGCATGGAGTGCTGAAACCGAGATCGCCGGTCGCGGCGGCCTCAGGTCAAGACGCCGATGCTCTCCAATAGCGGCGGCAGCGGATCCGAACAGAGATGGGCCGCCATCGCCAGATCCTTGCGGCTTACTGCAAGCCAATGGGCGGGCGAGCCGGCCAAGCCCTTCGGCAGATAAACGCGGCTGTGGCATCGGATCATGTCACTCGCCGCCGGCTCTCTACCGGGAAGCCCAAGCGCAACGAAATTCACCCCCGCGATCATCGACAGATCGATCTTGAAGAAGAACCGGGGATTGCATTCGAGATAATAGATATCGTTGGCTGCAGTCCGGCGCATGTCGAAATTGTAGCAGCCGTCGAGGCGCAGGTGCTTCGTCAGCCGCTCGAGGTCGGTGAAAATCGTGTCGCCCGGAAACGTCGAATAGATGCCGCGCCCGTAGTGGTGGGCGATAAACGCCGTCACTTCGCCTGACCGCGCAAAAATGCTGGCGCCGATATCCTCTCCCGGGATGAACTCCTGCACGATGATCGGCCGGTAATTGATCCGACGCAGCCGCTCGGCAGTGTCGGTGCCGTCGAGCAACACGAATCCCTGATCACCGGACAGCGACAGCGGCTTGGCGACCGCCGGCAAACCGAAGTCACAGCCGGTCACCAAATCTGCCGCGTCGTCGAAGCGGCGGCTCGCCGGGTGACGCATGCCAAGCTCGCCGCACAGCCGCGTAAACTTCCATTTATCGTTGAGCCGGTCGAAGCACTCCAGGCTCGGCAGCGGAAATATCGGCGCGCTCAGCTGATCGCGACAGGCGATCAGCGCCCTTGTCGACGGCCCGTCGCCCGGGAGAACCACCGCGATCCCGATATCCCGGACCATACAGTTGATCTGCACTGCGAGCGTCTCGTCGTAAAGTCCGCTGATGACATTGTTCGCCGGAAAGAACTGCCGGCAATGACGCGACAGGCGCAGCCCGTGTGCACCGCGGTCGCCCAGC
This sequence comes from Allostellaceae bacterium, assembly GCA_036264235.1. Taxonomy (GTDB): domain Bacteria; phylum Pseudomonadota; class Alphaproteobacteria; order ATCC43930; family CGMCC-115725; genus DATARH01. The sequence goes on along the minus strand of DATARH010000288.1, from coordinate 11,868 downwards.
ACGTACACCTCGGTTCCTGCGGCGGCGGCGCAGCGCAACACACGATAGGGAAGCTTGTACAGCGAGGCCACGAGCAGGACCTTCAGCCGCTGACCGCCGGCGGCCGTGGCCAGCACGGACGGTGCCATCGCCGAGCCGGGTGCAACTGCGTCAGGAAACGCCGCCGGTGCTCGTCTGAAGGTCCCGTTCATGAGCTATCGCCTGCCGTATTCGGGAGGTTTACCCGAAACGCCGCCGATTTAGCAATTTTGGTCTCGGCCGCGAGCCACAACCGATACCTGTTCCGCATGTTCCGGCAATAGGAACCAAGTGAACCTCCTGCCGAGCTTCTCGGCAACGAAATTACCGCTGCGGTAGGCATAGGTGCGGTACCCGAGGTCCGCGAGCATCCTGATCAAGGCATCCCACGGATAGGCCGAGAGGATAACCGGCCGGTGCCGCTCCAGGGTTGCCCTGGCGCCGTTCAGCACCTCGATCTCGGCACGTTGGACATTCAGCTTCAGCAGCACGGGGGCGAAATCGTAGGAATCGAGCGTCCGCGTCGGCACCTCGATCTCCTGGATCGCCAACCTGCCGCGGTCAACCAGTAAAGCCGTTCGGGATTGAGCCAGCTCTCCGCTTCGCTACGGTGGATCGAGGCTAAGCCGTCAAACAGGTAACCGTTGTAGGAAGGCATATAAAGCTTCATCGACCCCGCCGCGGCCGACAGCGCACATTGCTCGATCCGCACATCGGGCTCGGTGCGATAGCGGTCGCTCAGCGTCGCCGCCAGTTTCGGATCGCGCTCGAACGCGACGACGCGACAGCGCGGGATGGCGTTCCCGAAGGCAACGATGCTCTGGCCGCGATTGGCGCCGATATCGAGCAGCAGCTTGTCCTGCCAATCGACGCAAGCCAGCCCGCCATACTCAGCCTGAAACAGCCGGCCGGCGACGCTGTGGTACCAATGGTGCACGGCGAACTGCGCGTCGGGCAGCCACGGAAAAAACACCTGAACCGAGCGGATCAGCTTCTTGACCGGTAGCGCGGTCATGCGCCCATTATCCGTGCTGCCCGACAGCCGTCAGCAGACCGTTCTTCACGAAATGGCGGTGAAAGCCGAACGCCGCGTAACCGGCAACGAGAAGGATCGCGGCGCCACCGACGCTCAACCGCCATGTTACCGCGTCCCGCACCGCAATTTGTAGGACCGTCGTGCTTACAATCGCGAGCGCGAATGCGCACCAGATCGGACGATCCGCCGCCGGCATTCCCAGTCTGTCCATCCGACGCACGATAGACAGCATGAAACCATAGGACATCGTATCGCCGACCAGGACGCAGAACAGCATCGTCTCGATCTGCGGCCGCAACGGCAGCAGCGCAACGGCAAGCAGCAAACCGACGATCGAAACCATGTTCGCAATCATCAGATGACGTGTCTGCGACATCGCCAACAGCAGCGCGATCGGTGCACCGCGAATGATTCGGACCAGAACGATTAGTGACACCAGAATTACGGCCCACGGTTCGACAGCATAGCTGGTGCCGAATACCTGCGGCACCAGCAGGTCGAGCGTCGACGCGACGCCGATCGCATAGGCCAGCGCTGCGACCGCATGTCCCCAGTTAATTGCATCGTACCGGACCTTGGCGATGCCGACGGCCGGCGACGCTTGCGCTAGCAGCGACACGCTAAGCAGGTTGAACGCGCTGTGAATGATCGATGCCGGCACGACGGCCAGATTGAGGACGAGCGAATACAAGGCCAGAGTGGCGACACCAAACCAGTGGCTGACCAGCGCCCGGTCGAGTTGTGAGCTCGCAGCAAGACCAATCCCGTTGAGCGTCAGCGGCAGCGAAAAAGCGAGCGCCTCGTGCCAGATGCGGCGGTCGCCCGTGCCGATGCGGTAGCGCCGTTTGGCTGCGATGTGAGATGCGGCGGCGTAGACGATGGCGTCGACAAACAGGATGGCGATCATCGCGCGGGCATCGCCGAGCGCCGATGCCGCCGGATAGACCGCCAGCAGCGCGGCGCCCCGCGCGAGCATGATCACCATAGCTTCCGGCGTGTAGCGGAAATCGCGCTGGATCTGCCGGATTTCGAGATGCGCCGCATCGCGGACCAACAGGATCAGCGCGCACCAACGGAACTCCCCCCCGATGCCCGGCTCGCCGAACAATTCGGCGATCAGGGGCGCCGACACTAAGATGATCAGCGCCAGCGCCAGCCCGCGGATCAGTTGCAGGCAATGCGCCACGGCCAGCGCCGGTGCGTCCTCGGCCGGCGGCCGCGAGATCAGATACCGATCGAGCCCGAAATCGCTGATCAACTCGGCCGTCGACAACAGCACCGTCACGGCGATCGCTATGCCGAGGTCGCGCGGCGACAGCATGCGGGCCAGAATGATCGTGCGGGCAAAGTGCGATGCCGGCGTGACCAATCGCGGCAGCGTCACCAGCGTACCGAGCCCGACGACTTTCCCTGGCGTTATCACGACGGTACGACAGGTGCGCGGCTCATTCCGCCGCGAGCTGGCCGAGCGTCGCCCTGATCCCGACGAGGAGGCTCAGGATCAGGCTGCAGATGCCCCAGTAATACACGGTGAAACCGAGGAAGACGGTCAGGAACGTGACGATGCCCAGTGCTTCCGCCAGCCGCATCTCGCGTCGGCCGATGAACCCAGCGTTGCGCGGCGTGACGCGGACTGGCCGCGACGACGCCGCGATCAGCGACGACGCAATCAGCACCGAACCCGGAATTCCATAGATCATCGCCGCCCGCAGCCACAGCGAATCGACTGAGTCCGGCATCCACTCGGGCCGCAGCCAATCGGTCGAGATGCCGATACCGAAAATCGGCGACTGCCACAAATCCCAGCCGGCATACTGCCAGATCAACAGCCGAAAATACGCCGTGCTCGCATCGAGCGTCAAATGACTGAAGATGAAACCGAACGGGTTTTTGGAAACGATGAAGATCGCACCGATGATGCAGGCACCACCCGCGACCAGCAGCAGCCAGCGATGGCCGATTGAACAAGCGGCGCGGCGATAGATCAGGGCGCCGAAGCCGATGATGGTCGCCAGCCACGGTGCTGACGAGAGCGACAGAAAGAGCCCGGTCCCGCAACCGATAAAGCATAGCACCCGCCGCGCGCCGGACAGGCCCCCGACCAGGATCAGCGCGTAGCACATCGCTACCCCGAATAGGATTGGGTGCTCAAAAATGGCTTGCGCCCGGAAGAGGCCGAGCCGATACATGTCCGAGGGATCATGTACGATTGCGGTTGCAAGATAAGTGTAGCCGGTCAACCTAGGCAGCTCGTCGTGCAGCACCGGATAGCCCCCGACCGTATCGAGGCTGCCGAGTGGCCCGACGATCGCAGCAAATATGCAGAACAGTCTGACTGCTCCATGCAGCTGCGACACGGTGCGGAGTAGGCAGCGAGCAACGAGGTAGGGACCGATGAACTCGAGCGCCAGAATTCCGCCGCTCTTCAGTGCGGTCGGCAGACCCTCGACCATCGCTGGCGCGAGCACCATCCACCCAGCCGTTACCGGCATGAGCAAATCCGACAGGACGAATCGATACTCGCGCGACGCAATCAGCTGCGCAAACACAGGAACGAGAACCGGAACCAATCCCAGCAACAGAAGCCGAGCTGGCGTAAAGCGGAGGCCGAAAACAATAAAGCTGAATGCCTCCGGTATGAAGAACGTCATGACCAGCAGAGCAACCACCTTCGGAGTGCGGATTGCCGGAGAGGGCCGCCGAGCAATGGGAACAAAGGGCGGATGAGCCGAACGGATCCTCTGCGTCAAGACCGGACGTACGGCTTCAGTCATTTGCTCTACCGGCGCGACGCAAATTCCAAAATCGCGATCGGCGAAATCCCGGTACCATCGTGGGCCGGCTAGGCGGCAATCTCCGGCGACTTCTCGATGCCCGAGCGGTTGGCGATGCCTTCCGTCGGCGGAGATTCTCACGATTCATGGAATTGGTAAACCAGACATTGCTGGTTCGCGATACTTGCCGAATTCTGGATATCGGCGGCGAACCGGAATATTGGGCAAACCTGATCGACATGCTAGGCCCGTGCTGTTGGCATATAACGATAGTCAATCTCCAAACCTTCGTGGTCGAGGACAACCGGTTTGCTTCTATCATTGGCGATGCGCGCAATCTCGATCAGTTTTCCGATATGAGCTTCGATATCGTCCACTCGAATTCCGTTATTGAACATGTCGGACGGTGGCAAGACATGCACGCAATGGCGCGCGAGGTGCGCCGGCTCGCGCCGGCCTATTTCGTGCAGACGCCCTATTTCTGGTTTCCGATCGAACCGCACTGCATGACGCCACTTTTTCATTGGTTGCCGGAGTCGGTCCGCGTCTCCATGTTGATGCGACGGTCGCGCGGACATTGGAGCAAGGCAATCGATATCGATGAGGCAATGCGCAAAGTCCAGAGCGCCGTACTTCTCGATTTCCAGATGTTGTCGTCCTTGTTTCCCGATGGCAGGATTGCGAGTGAATATGTCTGTGGGTTGACCAAGTCGCTGATCGCGATACGGACGGCCGCATGAGACAGCCGCGTGTCGGGTTCGATTTCAAACGATCGGGCACCCTTCGCAACTGAACGGGAGTCCGGTGGCGGCCCACAATTACGGCATCGGGACGCGCGCGGCACCGACGGACGCGCGGAAGCCGAATTGCAGGTATCGGATATCCGAGAAGTAACCCAGGCTGAACATGATAGCGGCGCAGGCGACGACGCCGCTGGTCAAGGCCTGCCGCGAAAATCCGCCGTTGATGCCGCGCATCGCCGCGATCTCAAACCCGTGCGCCCGCAGGGTGCGCCGCAGGCTCTTTTCGGTGAAGAAGCGCAGATGCGTGCGGTCGAGAATGCCCTGATCCTGGTACTGCCAATCCTTCGCCAGCACCAGGTCGAACAGGTTGCGGTAATATCGCACGTTGGGGATCGAACCGACCAGCACGCCACTCGGCGACATGTAGGTCTTGATCGTTTCGAGGAACCAGTCGTGATCGGGCATATGCTCGATCACGTCATTGCAGATCACGGTGTCGAAATAGCGCGGCGGCAGCTCGGCAAGCGATGCCTCGAAACTGGCATTGATCACCTTGTGAAAGCGCGATTGCGCGGCGCGCGCCGCGCCGGCATGGGGTTCGATCCCCCAGGTCTCCGCGGCATCGGCGATCCCGCCGGAAAACCGTCCCTCGCCGCAGCCGATTTCCAGCACCTTGCCGCAGCGTGCCGGCAGGAACGCGCGCATCTCGTCGCGCGGCCAGCCGAAATACTCTTGCTCCACAGCGACAACGGATTCGTACGGCATTCAGCGCGGTGACGGCTGCGGCGGGCGCGCGGTGGCCGACAAGCCGCGTTTCGCCGACAGCTCGGCCAGATCTTGTTCGAACAACTGAAACGGCCATGGATGGCCGCGGCCGAGTTCGCGCTCGACGGCGGTGACCGCTGCCGGGCCGGCGACCAAAGCGGCCTCGGCCAACAACTGGTACCGGCTGCTGTCGCGAAACGGCTCGCCGAGGATCCGGATGTCGGATGTCACGTCCTCGGCGATCTCGCGCGGTGCCACCGCGAGCAGCCGCAGCCCGAGCGCGATGCGACGCTGGGCGATCCACAATTCGCGCGGCGCCGTGCGGTAGGACAGCGCCAGCGGCGGGTAGACCGCCGCAGTCGCGCCGTGCTGCAGAAACTCGGCCTCTGCCAGGACCAACGCCAGGTCCGCCCGGGTCGGTGCCAGAATCAGGCTCTGGCGCGCCGCGGCGGCGGCGGCGCTCAGCTCCCATCGCCAGCCATCGCCGTCGTTGGCGGCGAGCGCATTTTCGGCGGCGGCATAGTGAAGAAAGGCGAGCGCGCCGAGCTCATCGGCCTGCGGCCGCTGGAGCCGTTGCAGTTCCTTGATGCCCGCTTCGAGCCGCGCCGGCGGCATCGTTTCGCCGCCGCCGCGCAGCCCGTCGGCGGCCGCGACCCATTCGGCCGAATGCCACGTCCGGTCGAGCGACTGCCAGCCAGCGACGGCAAGCGCCAGCCCGGCCAGCAGGATGACGCCGCGGCCGAGCCGGGTTCGTATCGCCGCCGATCGCGACAGGCTAACCGTAGTACTTGTCCAGGCGGCCATAATACCGGCCGTAATTGTAACCGTAGCCGTGACCGTAACCGTAGGACTGCATCCGCTTGTGGTTGACCCGGCTCATCATCACGCCGGCAATGTTGCGGGCGTCGGGTCCGAGGCTGCGGAACGCCTCGACGACGCTGGCGCGCGGCGTGCGGTTCCACTGCACGATAAAGAGGATGCGATCGACCATCGTGGCGAGGATCGCGGATTCGACGACCGCCAGCACCGCAGAGGCGTCGAGCACGATGCAATCGTACCGGTCGCGCAGCTCGCGGATCAGTTCGCGCATTTCCCACGAGTTCAAGAGATCGGCCGGGCTGTGCGCGCCGCTCCCGGCGGGCAGCACCGCAAGGCCGGTGCGCTCGTCATGGACGATCACCTCGCCGACCTCGCGCTGTTTGCCGAGCACCTCGGCGAGCCCCGGCTTTCCCTCGAAGCCGAAATAACGGGTCAGCGACCGGCGGCGCAGGTCGCAATCGATCAGCAAGGTGCGCTGGCCGGCGGTCGCGCTGGAGGCTGCCAGCAGCACCGATGATGTGGTCTTGCCTTCGCCCGGCAGCGACGATGTCACCAGGATCGTCTTTACGCTCTCGCCGTCTTCGGCGCGCATCAACCCGACGCGCACGGCGCGGATCGCTTCGCTCAGCCGCGAGATCGGATTGGCGATCATGCCGGCGATTGCTTCCTTGCTGTTGCGCCGGCGCCGCCCCGGCGCGCCGAACAGGCCGCCGCGCACCTCGAATTTGGCGCCGAGCACCGGAACCCCAAGCGCCTCCTCGATCTGGGCGCTGGTCTTGAAGGTCGCGTCGAGCGCCTCGACCAGAAACGCCAGCACGACCCCAACAAAACCGCCGAGAGCGAAGGTGAAGGCGAGGATCAGGTTTTTGCGCGGAGAGCTCGGAAAATTCGCCATCGTTGCCGGCGTGATGATGCGCGCCGTGACCTCGCTCAATGTCGCCCGCTGGCTGACGTCGTTAAAGCTCGACAGGAAGGTCTGGTACAATCGGCGGTCGGCATCGTCGACCCGCTGCAACTCCTGCAGCTTGACCGAGGCCTGCGACTTGCCTCGGTCATCCGTCAGAGTGCCGAGGCTCTTCTCGACCGATTGCTCGCGCTGCTGCGCCACCTCATAGGCGTTGCGCATATTCGCGAGGATGCGGGCGACCTCGCCGTCGATCGCCTTGTTGATGTCTTTCATCTGCGAGCGGACATTGACCAGATCGGGGTAGCGCTCGCCGAAATGGGTCGCCAATTCCGCCTCGCGCCGGCTGACATCGGCCTGCTGCGCCCGCAATTGCCCGATCACCGGCGACGCCACCACCTCTGGGATCGCCTGGATGTCGCCCTTGCCGCTGACGACGCGTTGCGCCTGCTCGTAGCGTGCCCTCTTCTCGGCGACGTCGGCCCGGGCGATGACCAGCTGGTTGTTTAGGTCGGCGGTCTGCTGCTGTGTCAGGTTGGTGTTGGTCGTGCCGCCGATGTCGACCAGCCCACTTTGCGATTTCAGCTTTTCAATCTGCGTTTCGGTATCCAGTACGCGCGAGCGCATTTCCTCGATACGGCCGGTCAGCCAATCGGTTGCGCGCTTGACGCCCTCCTGATGCGCCTGCCGTTGATCGGCAATGTAGGCGTTGGCGATCGCCGCCGCGAGGCGCTGCGCCTTGCCGGGATCGACCGAGGTGACCGACACCGCGAGCACATACGAGAACTGCACTCGCTCGACTGTCGTGTGGCGCTGCAATTCGGTGGCCGCCTGGTCGAGCGCCATGCTTTCGCCAAGCGGGCCCGATGGGCTCGGCGCCGGCTCACTCGCGAGTCCGAGCCGTTCGAAAAATTCGGCGACAATGCTCGGTTTCGGCTGGAATTCGGGGTCGTTCTCGAGCCCGAGTTCGCGCGCCGCCCGCAATGCCACCGACTTCGACGAGATAACGGCGACTTCGCTGGCCATCGCCGCGGCATCGACTTCGAGGCTGGATAGCCGGCGTTCCTCGGCGACGTTGGTCTGGCGCTTCGGGTCAGCGGCCAGGATTTCGACCGTCGATTTGTATTGCGGCTTGATGAAGCTGAGAACCGCGGCGGTGACGATCACGGCCGCGACCGGAACCACAATGACCAGTTTCCAGCGCCGCAGCAGGACGCCGACCATCGAGCGCAGGTCGAACGCGTTGCCCTCGGCCTCGACGTTGCGACTGTCGGCAATGTCCGGCACTCGTTCCATCGTTCGAAATGACTCGTCTGCGGTCGACATGCCGCCTCGGGCCCGCGGCTGGTCCCGTGCCGCGTTTGGCTGAGATCCCCGGGCAAGCCTATGCAGCATTGCTATGTAACAATTCGTATCTAGATTGTAAACCTATTGTCACGGACGTCGCCCCAAGCGCGCGCTTCTGCCGCATGCCGGGTGCACCTCAGACCGAAACAGCTTTGCCACGAGCGCGCGTGTCAGGATCGCCGCGAACGCCGCGTTGGTCTTCAGATAGCGCGGCCCAAGCCGCAGCGGCTCCTGGGCCAGGCGGAACAGCCATTCGAGCCCGATCGCCCGGACCGCCGCCGGGGCCCGACGCACCGCCCCGGCAAGCACATCGAAGCTGCCGCCCACCCCCATGACGAAGGGAATGCCGAGCGCCTCGCCGTGACGTGCGAGGAACCGCTCCTTTCGCGGTGTTGGCATGCCGATGAACAGGCAATCGGCCTGCGCTGCCGTGATCGCCGCGACCACGCCGCCTTCCTCGTTATCGCCGAAATAACCATTGCGCGACCCGGCGAAAACCAGCCCCGGGTGCCGCGACTGCGCCGCCGCGACGGCCCTCGCGAGGACGTCGGGTTGCGCGCCGAGAAAGTACGGGCGGTAGCCGCCTGCCGCGCACCGGGCCAGCACCGCCTCGAAGAGGTCGATGCCGGCCACCCGCTCGGGAATGTACAGGCCGAGCAGGCGCGCGGCCCAGAGAATGCCCATTCCGTCGACGCTGACGAGATCGCTGGAGCGGACGTCGCAGTCGAGTTCGGGGTTCTGACGCATCGCCACGAATTTCGCGACGTTGATCGAGACTTGCCGGAGCGGGCGATGGCTGCGCATTGCCGCCTCGGCGGCGTCCGCTGTCTCGCCCAGTGTCAGGCAGTCGATCGGCACGCCGAGAAAGTCGCGACGCGCCGCCGGCAGCGCCGCCGGGGATTCCTCCGCGACATCGGCTTCTCGACGAAGAACCCGCTCCATTCCTAGCGCCTGCCCCGTTCGAAAGGTGCGTTGAGCCCATGGCCGGTTACCCCAAGCCTAACAGCTTCGAATGCGATTGTGTGGCATTCGAGAGAGTTTCAATGCAAAAGTCGCCGTCGGTTACAGAATGTTACATATTATTTACATTCTGAGTGCAATGCTTATCATTGTCGCAGAGGAACTGGGGCCGGCACTCGCGCCGGAATGTTATGACTGCAAGCTCGCCAACGCCGTCGCCGCTTGTCGCTTATGCGCTCGAGGGGCTGCGGCGTTGCTGGATGCCGGAGCACGGCCGCTATTCGCACCGGTATCGCTTCGATCGCGATCCGCCGAACGAGGCGATGCCGTCGAGCGACATCTTTTACACGCTGAACGTGTTCCTCGGCTTTTCCCGCGTGCCGCACACGGTGACCGGTGCCCATATCGACGCGGCCGCTGCCTACGAGCAATGTTGTCGCGCCGCCACCACCGTGCCGCTGCGGATCTACGGTCATGGCATGGCACTCTGGGCCGGCGCGGCGCTCGGCATCGCACCGCCGGGGCTGCTCGCCGACGGGGTACGAACGATCCTGGCCGATGACGATGCGCTGGCCCGAATGACGGCGCAGGATCTGGGTATGCTGGTCTCCGGCCTGACCGCGCAGAGCACCGCCTCCGCCGAGTGGCGCGTTGCGGCCGACCGTTTGGCGGCACGCCTGCGCGATCGCTACCATCATCCCGGCAGTCATTTGTTTTACAATCAGGCGGGCGGTCTGCGGCGCTCGTTCTCTTCCTTCGCCAGCCAGGTCTATGCGCTGCTCGCGCTCTATCAATACGGCGAGGCGTTCGACCAGGATTGGGCGGTCCAGCTTGCCAACGAGGCGGCAGCAAGCCTGATCGGGCTGCAAGGCCGCCGCGGCGAATGGGGCTGGTTCTATTATGTGCCGCAGCGGCGGGTCGTCGATTTTTATGAGGTCTATTCGGTGCACCAGCACGGCATGGCCCCGGCGTTCCTGCACCACGCCGTGCGGCACGGGGTTGCCGGTGCACGCCAGGCGATGGTCCGCGGCTTCGACTGGCTGTTCGGCAGCAACGAAATGGGGGTGGCGATGCTGCGGCCGCAGGAGCGCATGTTCTATCGCTCACAGGCGAGGCGCGGTGAACTCGGCAGCGCTTGGCATCGCGGCCTGCGTAGCGTTGCCAATGCCGCGCTGCGGCGCGCCGACACGCCTGACCGGCATTCCGGTCTCGTCCTGCGCCGCGAGTGCCGCAGCTACGAACTCGGCTGGATCCTTTGGTCGTTCGGCGGCCGCGATGATTATCCCGAATTGACGCAACGGCCGGAGTTTTCTGTTTGAGTCGGCGCTGGCGCCGCGAGTCGATTGCGCTCGCGGCGCTGCTGGCCGGCATCGCCGAGTTCGCGCTGGGGCAATTCTGGGCCCAGCATCTGATGCCGCAGATCGGCTTCTTCTGCGTGATCTGCGCGGTGCTGTGCCTGATCTGCCGGTTCTGGGTCGCCGGCGCCTGTTGGGCCGCGGCGGCCGTGCTGCCGCTATTGCAGGTGGCCCCGCTTTACCTGCCGCACCGCGCCACGCTCCGCCCGGGCTGCCAGGTCACGGTCCTGGCCTTCAACCAGCTCGAGGAGAACCCGGACAATGCCGGCGCGGCGGCGCTGATCGCTCGCCGGCATCCCGACATCCTATTTGCCGACAAGGTTTATGCGCTCGACGAATTCCGCGGCTTGCTTCTGGAAAAGCTGCCGGATTACAGCAGCGCCGGCTTCGGGGCGCTGCTGATCCTGTCGCGCTTTCCGATCTCGCACAGCAGCGATCTGCGGTTCGGGATTGTCGCCGACGCCACAATCGCCGACCGCGAGGTCCGGCTGCTCAACATGTACATGATCCGCCCGAACCGCAATTTCGCGGCGTATCGGGAGGAGTACGAAAAGCTCTATAGTTGGCTGCGCGGTGAGCGAGGGCCGCTGATTGTCGGCGGCGACGGCAACACCACCGCGTTCACGCCGGAAATGCGATCGATCCGCACCTTGCTGAAGGACTCCTGGGACGAGGCCGGCTGGGGACTCGGCGCAACCTTCCCCGGCCCGTGGCGCCGCGCCGGGATGGTGGGGCCGTGGATGCGGATCGATTACGTCCTGCATGACAGCGCTTTTGACACCCTGGCGGCGCGGCGCATCGACGAGGCCGCCGGCGCCGGCCATTACCCGGTCGCCGCCGATCTGGTGCTGGCGGGGTCGGGCACGCCCGGCAAACCCTGTCCCTAACCAGCCTGATGGCTAGATTTTTCTCTTTCGCCGGCATTGCCCCTCATACTGACCTCAGCCTGCACACCGTGTTCTGCTGGCGGAGCGGATGCAGGCGCATGCGGCTCTGAGAAGGAGAGGACGGATGTTCAGCCATATCATGGTCGGGAGTAACGATATCGCCCGGTCGAAGAAATTCTACGATGCCGTGTTCGCCGCGATCGGCGCCAAGCCCGGCGCCGAGGACCCCAAGGGCCGGCTAATCTACACGCACAATGGCG
>DATARH010000071.1:0-9571 GCA_036264235.1 Allostellaceae bacterium | reverse complement strand
TGCGCCGGCGATGGGGTGATCGCCTGGATGTCGATCCCCATCCGGTCCATGTCGGCGAGCCGGGTCGCGACGTCGGTGAACTGGATGCGGGTGCGCCGCGCCTGCTCGCGGTTGACCTCCTTGGTGTGGTCGTTGGCGAATTGGTGGCGCGGCTGCCAGTCCATCGAGAGGCCGGCGCTCGCCACCATCTCCTCGGCTTTCGCGGTCAACAGGTGACAGTGGATGTCGATCGTGAACCATTTGCCGCGCGCATGCGCCGGTCCCGGAAACCGCCCGGGGATCTGTGCCCCTTCCGGCAGGCAGGTGAACAGCATCGCGTCCCCTCCGTTCTTTCGGAGCATCCTACGCATTCGGGGTGAGGCTGTCGCCACTCGCGGCGCGCCCGCCTATATATTCGCCCAACACCGAGCGCGGATCGGGAGCACAGGGCGTGGCGTGGTTCGGGGTCGACCGGCTCAGCATCGAAAGCGTAACGAGGGCGGTCAACACGGCCGCCGAAAAGATCCCGATCGCCGGCGCGTTGTCGCGCGGCTTCGATTGGGTCTATGAGCGCGCTCTCGGTGGCGCCCCGGGGCTGGACGGCGCCGAGGCGGTGGCGCTCGATTACCGAGCGCGCTATGCCGATGACGAAGCCGCGATTTCGGCGCTGATCGCCTGGCATAGCGGCCAGGCCGGCGCCGCCGGGTTCGTAACCGGGATGGGCGGCGCGCTGACTCTGCCGGTCGCAATGCCGGCGCATCTGTTGAGCACGCTCTATATCCAGGTCCGGCTCGCCGCCGCGATCGCGCATTTGCGCGGCTGGGACATTCGCAGCGACGAGGTGCGGCTTGCCGCCTTTGCCTGTTTGGCCGGCGCGACCGCCGCCGACCGTCTGAAACAGGCCGGCATCGCCGCCGGCGCGCCGCTGCTGCAGCAGGCTGTCACGCGCCTGCCCGCCGACCTGTTGAAGCATTTCGGCGGTGCGATCGGCGGCCAGATCGCCGGCCGCGCCGGCCGGCACGGGGTGATGCGCCTGATGCCGCTGCTTGGCGGCGTGCTGTCCGGTGGCTTCGATGCCGCCGCGACGCGGCTGATCGGCGACGCCGCGAAGCGGATTTTTCCGCCGCGCCCCGCGCCGGATGAGGCGGCCGGCGGCTAGCCCTGCGAGCGCGCGCCGCGCCGCACGCTGTCGAGCAGCACTGCGAGGCTGCCGAGCAGCAGCGCGGCGCCGCCGATCAGCGGCTCGGCGCCGCTCAGACAGATTGCTGCCGCGGCGGCAATGACCGCGAGAATGGCGAGCGTCAGGCGAGCGTCGCCGACGAACATGCCGGCAAGCTCGACGGCGACATCTTTGATCAGGGTCATCGCGCGATCTCCATGATCGGCCGGCGCGCCATCGCGGCGGCCGCGATGCCGGCGCCGAGGAACAGCGGCACAAAGGCGAGCAGCGCCAGGTCCTGGCCGGGCCAAGGCACGCCGAGGCCTTCGCCGGTCCAGTAGACACCGAACGCCGACAGCATCACCCCCACGCCGAATTTGAGGGCGTTTTCCGGCACCCGCGACAACGGCCGATGCACCAGCGCGCCGATCGCGAGTACGACGGCGCAGGCCGCCGCAGCGCCAAGGCCGGCGGGCAGCAGCAGACCGCGGCCGGCGCCGACCGCGATCACGATGAACACGACTTCGAGGCCTTCGAGCAGCACGCCTTGGAACGCCGTCATGGCGGCGGCCCAATCGAGGCGCGTGAGCTGCCGCGGCCCGGTCGCATCGAGGGTCGCGGATTGGGCAGCGAAGATCGCCTCCTCATCATGCAGCGGGATCACCCCGGCCGCGCGCAGCGCCGCCTTGCGCAGCCAGCCCAGGCCGAACAGCAGCAGCAGCACCCCGATCGGCAGCTGCAAGGCGTCAAGCGGCACTCGCGCGAGCAGCGGCCCGAGCGCCGCGACCGCAATCCCCAGCACTGCGAGTCCGCCGGCGGTGCCCAGCGCGGCTGGACGCCAGCCGCGCAATGTCGCGACCGCCAGCACGATCGTGAACGCCTCGACCACCTCGACCAGCGAGGCGGCAAAGGCTGCGCTGAGTGCCGGCGCCGCGATCGACCAGGTCATCGTCATTGTCTCGCCTCCCGCACCGTCATCGGTTCTCGTCATGCGCGTTGAAGACGCGCTGGGCATAGGCTTCGAGCAGCGCCTCGCAGCCTTTCAGCCGCTGCTCGGCTTCGCCAGCCAGCGCACCGCCGTAGAAATCGAGCTTCTTGATCCGATCGAGCCAGCCCTGGAGCTTCTTCAGGTCGACGTCGTTCTCTTCCAGCTCGGCATAGGTGAAATGCTCGGCCACCGTCTCCTTGGCGATCTCGGCTTCGAAATCGTCGCATTTATCGATGAATTCGGCATAGGCGTCGTCGCGGTCTGCCTTGAACCGCGCGACCACCTTGTCTTCTTGCCCGCGGTCGAGCGCCACCGTCTCGAGGATCACCGCCTCGCCGCCCATTTCCCCGACATCGTTTTCCAGCATCTTCAGACGCCGTACATGATCGTCGGTCTTCGGCAGCAGGCAGACGCCGTTCTGCAGATAGACCGCGCCCATACCCTTCAGCCGGCGCCACAGTGCGATGCGCTTGGCGGCCGGTTCAGGCGGCACCTTGTAGGTCAGGAGGAGCCACGGTTGGGTAACCATGGCCGGGAATATAAAGTTACGGCCGTAACATTATAAGAGAGATAATTGCGTCAGCTTGACGCAGCGGCGGTTACTGCGTCGCAAGCAGCTGGCCAAGGCCAGGAAGCCCACCGCTCGCGCCGAGCCGGCGCATCACCGCCCACAGTCCCGCCTGGTTGGTGGTGACGACCGGCTTCTTGAACTCGTGCTCCCAGGCCGCGATTGACGCCATTGTCGGAAAATTGCCGCCGGGCACGACAAACGCCTCGATCTCGGGCCGGTCGGTGCGGGCGAAGGCGTCGCGCGCGTTCTCCGGGCCGAGTTTGCCGATCGCGTAGGAATCGGTCGCGGCGAAGCCTTCGAGCGCAACGATTTCGAGACCGTACTTGCCTTCGTAATACCGCTTGGCGCTGGCATTGACCGGCTCGGAATAGGGCGAGACGATCGCGATCCGCTTCGCGCCGAGCGCCTGCACCGCCTCGCCGATCGCCATTGCCGAGGTGAAGGCCGGCACGCCGGCGGCGGCGCTGATCCGGCGGCTCACATCGGCGCAGTAATTATCGGCGAAAAGGCTCGCCGAGGTCTGCAGCAGGAAGACGATCTCGACCCGCGCGGTGCCGAGCAGCTTCGCCTGGTAATCGACGTCCTCGTCCGTCGGCGGCGAGAACGGCGTCTTGCTGGCGCTGCTGGTCGCGACCCGGGCGTAATGCGCCTGCCACTCGGGAGGCAGGTGCCGCGTGTATTCGATCTCGCCGGTCGTATTGGTCGAGGGGATCAGCACGCCGAAATGATGCGTCATCGGAAGCCTTTCACGGGAGCGGCCGTTGCGGGAGGGCGGCACCTGGAACGGTATCCCGGCCGGGCATCGGCACGCAATCGGGGCAGGGGAGGTCTAACTGGATCGCAGGCGGATCGTGGCGCTACGGGCGGTTTAGAAAGTCCCTGCGCACCGACCGATGCGGGAGGTCACGGAATCCTGATTTGAACGACTCTAGGGAACGCCCCACCGTCTGGGGCAGGCTTTACAAGGATCGCGGTGATGCAAAAGCTTGTCCTTATCGTGGCCGCGATGGCCTTCGGCTCCCCGGCCTTTGCCGCCGGCGTCGATTCCCGCGCCTACACCTGTCGCGGACTCCAGGCGCTGATCGTCGCCAACCGGTTTGTTTTCATCAACAATCCGAACTTCGACGACTTCGTCGTGGCCGACGCTTCTTCCTGTTCCGGCAGCCAGATCATTCAAAGGCGCAGCGTTCCCACCACCGACACCCCCGAGTGCCCGGTGAACTATTGCAGGCCGCCGACCGAATCTCGGGGTTGAGCGGCAACGCCGCTACAGGCAGCGATCTCGAACGGTGCAGCTTCTGCCGCCGATCGGATCGGTCACTCGTGGCCAAACTCGCGCCGGCGAGGGAACGACGATCACCTGTAAATCTCGACCAAAAACAGGGAAAAACAGGCGGCCCGGGAAGCCGGTCGCGTGACAATACCGTCGCCATCGCGATAATTCCCCAAGGCTGTCTGCCGAGACCCGCCGAAGGAGAGGCTTCGAGATGCCGACACAAAAGCTGCCGCTGAACGGCTTTACCGTGATCGACCTGACCGCCCACCGCGCCGGCCCGACGGCGGTACGCCAGCTCGCCGATTGGGGCGCCGACGTTATCAAGATCGAGCAGCCGGGCGAGCAGACCGACGCAACCGGCAGCCGCCGCGATGGCCCCGATTTCCAGAATTTGCATCGCAACAAGCGGTCGCTCTCGCTCAATCTGAAGACGCCTGAAGGCAGAAAGATCTTCTTCCAGCTGGCCGAGAAGGCCGATGTCATCGTCGAGAATTTCAAATCGACGGTGAAACACCGGCTCGGCGTCGATTACGAGGCGGTCAGGAAGGTCAACCCGCGCATCGTCTACGGCAGCATTTCCGGCTTCGGCCAGGATGGCCCTTACGAAGGCCGCGCCGGCGTCGACCAGATCGCCCAGGGCATGGGTGGGCTGATGTCGATCACCGGGCATCCGGGGCAGGGGCCGACCCGCGTCGGCATCGCGATCAACGACACCTCGGCCGGCATTCTGCTCGCCAACGGCATCACCCTTGCGCTTCTGGCGCGCGAGCGCACCGGCGAGGGGCAGTGGGTCCACACCTCGCTATTGGAAGCCCAGATCTTCATGCTCGATTTCCAGGCCTCGCGCTACACGATGAAGGGCGAGGTCGCCAAGCAGGAGGGCAATTTCCACCCGACCTCGCCCGGCACCGGCATGTTCAAGACCGCCGACGGCTTCATCAACATCGCCGCCTCAGGCGACAGCCTGTGGAAGAAGTTCTGCGAGGTCGCCGGCGACAAGGACCTCTCGACCAATCCCGATTTCGCCACCGTCGTCTCGCGCGCCAAGAACCGGCAGGCGCTGATCGCGCATCTCAACGACGTGGTTGCGAGCAAGCCGAGCCAGTTCTGGGTCGATGAATTGAGCAAGGCCGGCGTACCGTGCGGGCCGATCAACACGATCGACCAGGTTTTCGCCGATCCGCAGGTGCAGCATCTGAAGATCCGCCGCCCGGTCGACCACCCGAAGATCGGGACCTTCGACATCGTCGGCCAGCCGATCCATATGAGCGCCTTTCCGCAGCCGGAGCGGCTGCGGCCGACCCCGGACCAGGGCCAGCACACCGACGAGGTGCTGCGCGAGCTCGGCTACGACGCCGCCGCGATCGGCGGGCTACGCAGCAAAGGGGTGGTGTAGCTCACCAATACGGCGTGCCGCGCGGCACGACCTCCTTGCCGACCGGGGCGAGGCTGGCGCCGGCGAGCTTCAAATGCGCCCAGGCAAACGGCAGGCCGATGATCGTGATCGCCAGCGCGACCGCGATCACCAGATGGCCGAGCGCTAGCCACCAGCCGGCCAGGACAAACCAGATGACGTTGCCGACGGTGCTCAGCACCCCGGCCGTGGGGCGGGTGCGCATCTCGCTGCCGAACGGCAGCAAGGTATAGAGCGCGATGCGCACCGCCGCGAACGACCAGGGCAGGCCGATGATCGTCAACGCCATCAGCCCGGCCGCGATCAGCCAGCCGAGGGCGGCGGGAAGCCCGCCGCAGATCAGCCAAAGCACGTTGAGAACAAAGTCGAGCGGAGAAATCGGTCCAGTCCTTTCGATCGGGAGCGGCAAGTGACGGCCGGAGGCCATACATAGGAAACATGCAGCCGCCTTGCAGCCGCACCCTCTTCGCTTTGCTGTGCCAACAGGCCGAGCGCCATCCCGACCGGATCGCGGTGATCTCCGGTGCCCGCGAGACCAGCTACCGAAAGCTGGCCGAGCGGGCCGGGCGCATCGCCGCCGGACTCCAGGCAGGCGGCATCGGAAGCGGCAGCCGGGTCGGCATCCTGATCGACAACCGGGTGGAGTGGCTCGAGGCCATGTTCGGGGCCGCCGCCCTCGGCGCGGTGGCGGTGCCGTTCAGCACCTGGTCCAAAGAGGCTGAGCTCGAGTTCCTGTTCGCCGATGCCGAGATCGACGCGCTGATCGCGGCCGACCGCGTCGCCGGCCAGGATTTTGCCGCGACGATCGCGACCTTGCTGCGCCAACCGGAGCGCTTCCCGCAGCTGCGCACGATCGCGATCCTCGGGGCGGCTTCACAGCCCGGCCGGATCGCCTACGACGAGCTACTCGCGAACGAGCCGATTGCGAGCGACAGCGCCTCGCCAGATGACGATTGCTTCACGCTCTACACCTCGGGGTCGAGCGCACGGCCGAAGGCGGTGCGGCTGTGCCACGGTTCGACAATCGAGAACGGCTTCGCCATCGGTGAGCGGATGCGGTTGTCACCGGATGACCGCGTGTTGTTGGCACCGCCGCTGTTCTGGTCCTACGGCGCCGCCAATGCGCTGCCGGCGACATTGACGCACGGCGCGACGCTGGTGTTGCAGAGCCGCTTCGAGCCCGGTGAGTGGATCGGTCTCGTCGAGCGTCACCATTGCACCGCTACCTACACCTTGCCGAGCATGACCGGCGCGGTGCTGCGTCACGCGGAATTCCGCCGCGAGCGGGTCGCTAGTCTGCGCACCGGCCTGATGATCGGCAGCGCCGGGGAGGTCCGCATCGCCGCCGAGGAGCTCGGCGCGGCCGACATCTGCAACATCTATGGCGCGACAGAGACCTACGGTAATTGCTGCGTCACCCCCTGTGACTGGCCCCTGCCGCGTCGCATGGTAAGCCAGGGTCCGCCGCTCCCCGGCAACACGCTGCGCATCGTCGATGCCGAGACCGGCGCCGTTCTGGCGGCGGGAGAAATCGGCCTTGTCGAGGTCAAGGGTCACGTCACGCCGGGCTATGCCGGCGCCAGCGCCGAGCTCAATTCCGCGTCCTTTACCGCCGACGGCTATTTCCGCACCGGCGATCTCGGTGTTCTCGACGAAGCCGGCGAGTTTCACTTCGTCGGCCGCGACAGCGATGTGATTAAGCGCGCTGGCATCAACGTATCGCCCGCCGAGGTCGAGGGCCTGTTGCTGCAACACCCGCACGTCGCGCAGGCGGCCGTGGTCGGAGCGGCGGCCGGCGAGCGCGGCGAGGACATCGTCGCCTTTGTCGTGCCGCACCTCGGCGACGGGCTCGATGTGGATGTGCTGCGGGCGCATTGTCGCGCGCTCGCCTCGTCCTACAAGGTACCGGACCGATTCGAGATCTGCGCCGCGCTGCCGGTGACCGAAACCGGCAAGCTCTTCCGTCGCGCGCTGAAGGATCGCGCCGCGGCTATGACAGCCAGCGCTTGCGGCGACGATAGTGCTTGACGTCGCGGTAGCTCTTGCGTCCGCTCGCCGACAGGCCGAGGTAGAATTCCTTGACATCCTCGTTCTCGCGCAGCGCCGCCGCGTCGCCGTCCATCACCACCCGGCCGTTTTCGAGGATGTAGCCGTACTTTGCATAGCGCAGCGCGATGTTGGTGTTCTGCTCGGCGACCAGAAATCCGACGCCCTGCTCCTCGTTGAGCCTGCCGACGATCTCGAAAATCTCCTCGACCAGCTGCGGCGCCAAACCGAGCGACGGCTCGTCCAACAGGATCATCTTCGGCCGTGACATCAGCGCCCGGCCGATCGCGGTCATCTGCTGCTCGCCGCCCGAGGTGTAGCCGGCCTGTGAATTTCGGCGCTCCTTCAGCCGTGGGAAATAGGAGTACACCCGCTCCAGATCGGCGGCGATGGCGGCGCGCCCATCGCCGCGGGTGTAGGCGCCGGTCAGCAGATTCTCCTCGACCGTCAGGTGACCGAAGCAGTGCCGGCCTTCCATCACCTGTATCAGCCCGGACTTTACCACCGCAGACGGGTCGGCCGCCTCGATGCGCCGGCCAGAGAACGCAATCGAGCCTTTCGTCACCTCGCCGCGCTCGGCGCGAAGCAGGTTCGAGATCGCCTTCAGAGTCGTCGTTTTGCCGGCGCCGTTGGCGCCGAGCAGCGCGACAATGCCGCCCTCCGGCACTTCCAGAGACACACCCTTCAGCACCAGCACGACGTGGCTGTAGATGACCTCGATATTATTGACGGCGAGGAGGGCCGCCGCTTCGCTCATTCGTGCGTTGCGGCGGCGACATTCGCCTTCAGCTCGCCGCCGGGGCGCAGGTCCTCGGCCACCTTCGAGCAATCGCGCGGCGTGATGTTCTTCTCCTTCGCATAAGCCAGCGCCGATTCCTTGTACATGTCCTGCAGCATGTCGCGGTCCGGCTCGATCCAATCGGAGACGAACTTCCAGTGCTTGCCGTCCCATTGCTGGATCCGGGCCTTGCCGCTGCCTTCGTGATCGGCGCAGGACAGTTTGATCGGCACCATCAGCCCGTCGGCGCCGAGCTCCTTGATCCGGTCGGCGGTGATATTGAGGTGCTCGAGGCCCCACTGCACCTCTTCGCCCTTCAACGGCTTTTTGCCGTATTTGCCCTGGGCGGTGCGGATCGCGTCGAGATCGTAGATCGCGTTGATGACGCCGCGGTTGTAGAGCACCTCACCGACCTTGTCGCGGCCGGTATGGCCGCCGTTCTTGTCATAGACGTATTTAAGGATGTCCTTCACCGCGCCGAAATCCTGTCCGGTGCCGTGAAAGGTGCCGGATTCATAACCGGCCGCGGCCTCGCCGGCGGGAACGACATCGGGCTCCGCACCGGACCACCACACGCCGATGTAATGGTCCATCGGATAGCCGATCGAGGCGGCGCCCTTGATCGCGGTCGAGTTCATCACCCCCCAGCCCCACATGAACAGCCAGTCCGGCCGCTGCTGGCGAACTTGCAGCCAGGTCGCCGACTGCTCGATGCCAGGGGCCGACACCGGGTACTTCGTGAAGGTGAAGCCATATTTCTGCGACAGCTTTTCGAGCGTCGGGATCGGCTCCTTGCCATAGGCGATATCGATATAGACGAGCCCGATCTTCTTGCCCTTCAGCTTGTCGATCCCGCCCTCCTTCTGGCCGACAAATTTGATCAGATCGTCGGCCTGCGACCAGTAGGTCGTCGGATAGGTGAAGACATAGGGGAACACCGCGCCATAACTGGCATCGGCGCGGCCGTAGCCCATCGACACGACCGGGATCTTGTCGGCGGTGGCGCGCTCGATCAGCGCGTAGGTAATGCCGGTCGACAGCGGATCGACGAGGCTCGCGCCGGTGGGCCCGTGGTTCTTGAGCCGTTCGTAGCATTCGACGCCCTTGTCGTTGTTGTAGCCGGTCTCGCATTCCTCATAGGTGATCTTGACACCGTTCACGCCGCCATCGCGCGCGTTCACCATATCGAGGTAATCGGCGTAGCCGTCGGCGAATGGGATGCCGTTCGGCGCATATGGGCCGGTGCGGTAGACGAGCCGCGGAATGAACTGCTCGTTCTGCGCTGCCGCGCTGTGGACGCCGAGGCCGAACCCGGCGGCGGCAGCCGCCAACAGCATGATCTTCGCGAGCCTCATCGTTT
>DATARH010000202.1:0-5474 GCA_036264235.1 Allostellaceae bacterium | reverse complement strand
CCGCTCGGTGTCCTCGCGCCCGATCTCGGCGGTGCGGCCGGAAAAGCTCTTGCCGACATTGACGCCGCCGCTGACCGAGCCGCCGTTGCGGGTGCTGGCGCCGACCCCGAGCGCCCCCTTTTCGAGCACGACCGCGTCGATCCCGAGCTTCGCCAGTTCGAGCGCCGCCGACAGCCCGGCATAACCGCCGCCGACGATCGCCACCCGGGCCGAGCGCGGCACCTCGACCAGATCGCCGGCGACCGGGGTGTACGCCTGCCACCAATAGGGCGTAGCGGTGAAATCGGGGTGGAAAATTCCAGCCGTTTTCATGTGGTTGGCGTTCCGGTGGTACGGCGGTTGCAGCGGCTCGTTTTAGGCCCGGTCCCTTTCAAGCGCGAGCCCGTTTTGCCAATATCGCCGCCCCTTTGCGTGGAGTATCCCCGATGCTGACCCGGCGCGCGGCACTTAAACTCGGCTTTGGCAGCGCCTTCCTCGCGGGAGTGGCGCCGCATGTCCGCGCCGCCGATCCCGACGAGGTCAAGATCGGCAGCCCGCTGGTGATCAGCGACGCGCCGTTCTTCATCGCCGACGTCAAGGGCTACGCCAAGGAGCACGGCGTCCGGTTGACAATGATCGACCTGCAGACCGGGCCGCAGATGATCGCACCGCTCGGCACCGGGCAGATCGACATCGCCGCCGCCGCAACCTCGGCCGGGCTCTACAACGCCGACGCCCGCGGCATCGGCCTCAAGATCGTCGCCGACAAGGGCTCGAACCTGCCGGGCTACTCCTATGTCCCGCTGGTGATCCGCAAGGAGCTGGTCGATTCCGGCAAGTACAAGACGCTGCAGGATTTGAAGGGAATGCGCATTGCCGAGCCGGGCAAAGGCGGCTCGACCGGCGCGACGGTTTATCAGGCGCTGAAAAAGGCCGGCCTCACTTACGAGGATGCCAGCCATCCGCTGCTGCCGTTCCCGGAGATGGTCACCGGGCTGGAAAAGGGTGCGATCGACGCCGCGATCCTGCCCGAGCCGTTCGCCACCTTCAGCATCGAAAAGGGCTTCGGCTTCCGGGTGCCGACCGACTCGTTCTATCCACGGCAGACCGTCGCGGTGGTGCTCTACGGCGACCAGTTCATGAAGAAGCGGACGGAGGTCGCCCACCGCTTCATGCTCGCCTATCTGAAAGGCGCGCGGTTCTACAATGGGGCGATCAAGGACGGTCATTTCGGCGGCCCGAACGCGGACGAGCTGATCGATATCCTGGTGCAGAAGACCCGCTATAAGGACAAATCGCTGTACCAGAAGGTCACGCCGAACGGGTGCGACCCGGACGGCCATGTGTATAAGCCGAGCCTGCAGACCGATCTCGATTTCTGGCGCGAGCAGAAATTCGTCGAGGGCAAGGTCGGGGTCGACGACGTGCTCGACGATTCATGGGTCGAGGCGGCGCTGAAGACCGTCGGCCCGTACAAGCCGGCATGACACCTGGAACAGCATTGTGCGTCCTTCGAGACGCCCGCTATCGCGGGCTCCTCAGGATGAGGCCGTTCTTTTAATGCCATCAAAAGCGCACCTCATCCTGAGGAGCGGCCCGGCGGCAGCTGGGGCGCGTCTCGAAGGACGCAGGTTGCCGATGCGGCGCCAGCCTCGTTCCGGTCTGTAGTATGGCCCTGCCCGAACTTGAGGTGCCCGTGGCGAAGATCGAGATCGCCGGGCTCTACAAGACATTCCCGACCCGCAGCGGAATGTTCACCGCGCTCGACGGCATCTCGCTCGACATCGCGCGCGGCAATTTCTGCACGATCGTCGGCCCCTCTGGCTGCGGCAAGACCACGCTGCTACGCATCCTTGCGGGTCTGGAAACGGCCAGCGCCGGCCGCGCCGCGATCGCCGCCGATGACCCGTCGAAGCCGGTCAATGCGATGGTGTTCCAGGGCGACTCGATCTTCCCGTGGATGACGGTGTGGAACAACGCCGCTTATGGCCTGCACATGCGGCGTGCGCCACGCGCGCAGGTGAATGACGTGGTGACGCATTACCTCGACCGCACCGGTCTCCTGCCCTTCGCCGACCGCTATCCGCACCAGCTGTCGGGCGGCATGAAGCAGCGCGTCGCGATCGCCCGCGCCTTTGCCACCGACCCGGAAGTGCTGCTGATGGACGAGCCGTTCTCGGCACTCGACGAGCAGAACCGGACGCTGCTGCAGGACGAATTGCTGCGCATCTGGGACGAGGACAAGAAGACCGTCGTGTTCATCACCCACAGCGTCGACGAGGCGGTGACCCTCGGCGACCGCATCGTCGTGATGACGGCGCAACCGGGCCGCATCAAAACGATCGTCGAGGTGCCGTTTCCGCGGCCGCGCGACGTGCTCGAATTGCGCCGCGACCCGGCCTATGGCGCGTTGGTCTTCCGGATATGGGGCGAACTGCGCGACGAGGTCGCCCGCGCCCGGCGGCAGGAGGCGGAGGCTCGCGAATGAGGCTGTCGCTGGAAAACCGCGACCGGCTGATCGGCCTCGCCTCCCCGGTCCTGCTGCTGCTGTTGTGGGAGGCTGGGTCCGATTTCGGCTGGATCGATGCCCGCTTTTTCCCGGCGCCCTCGACGATCGCCGGCACTTTCGTTCACCTCGCCGGCTCCGGTGAGCTGTGGGACAACCTCGCGGCTAGCCTGACGCGCCTCTTGTTCGGGTTCGTCATCGGGGGCGTCCCGGCGCTGCTGCTCGGCCTCGCGATGGGCCTGTACCGCCCGGTACGGGCGCTGGTCGAGCCGCTGGTCGCCGCCACCTACCCGATCCCGAAAAGCGCGATCCTGCCGCTGATCCTCCTTGTGTTTGGGCTTGGCGAAGCCTCGAAGATCGCGATGGTCGCGCTCGGCGTGTTCTATCCGGTGCTGATCAACACGGTGGCGGGTGTCCTCGAAATCGACCGCATCCATCTCGATGTCGGCAGGAATTTCGGCGCCGGCGGGTGGCAGACCTTCCGCACGATCGCGCTGCCCGGCGCGGCACCGCTGATCATGGCCGGGGTCAAGCTCGGGGTCGGGCTCGGCCTCATTCTGATCGCGATTGCCGAGATGATCGGGGCGCAGAGCGGCATCGGCTACATGATCTGGAATGCGTGGCAGCTGATGAGTGTCGACACGATGTTTGTCGGGCTCATCGTGATCGCGGTGCTCGGCTTCGCCTTCACCTGGGCGCTCGACGAGCTAGAGCGCTGGCTCCTGCCGTGGAAGGCGCGCGGCTAGTTCGCTGCGTGGGCCGGTGGTGTCGCGGTGCGGAGCGCGGCAGCCTGCTCGGTGCAGGCACGCGGCACCTGATGGGCGGCCTTGTTCGTTGCATAGACGCAGGAGGTGGCCGGGTCGGCGCTGACGACGCTGAGATAGCCGGCAACCACGGGAGCCGCGCCGATCAGCATCGCAGCGATGGCCGATACGCGCAGCTTCATGATCAAGAGGCCTCCGGCAAATCCGTGCGGGCAGTTTGCCCTGAGAGGCCTTAATCAACAGTTATTCGCGCGGCCGCTTCTACTCCGATCTATTCGGTATTACCTCGAATGCGCGGCAAATTACTGGAAGCGCGGCATCACCTTTTCGCACAAGAGCTGCAGCGATTTCATGACCCGCGGGTGCGGGATCTTCGTGCCGCAATTCATCTCGCACAAAATGCCGTCGAGGCCGAGTGTCTCGCGCAGCCCCATCAGCCGGTCGGCGACCCCCTCGGGCGAGCCGACGATCAGCTTCTCGCGCAGCGCATCGTCGTAGGTGATCGTCTGCAGCCGGTCGCCGCGGGCGGCGCGATCCTCGACGGCACGGACGCCGGAGCGGGTCGCCGAGTCGACGAGCCGCTCGCCGAGGTAGCGGTAGAAATACATGATGCTCTCTTCCGGCTCCTCGCGCGCCGCCTTGTCGGTTTCGGCGACATAGACCGGGGCGCGCAGGAACACCTGGCCCTCGCCGGGGTGTCCGGCCTCCTTCCAGGCCTTGCGATAGGCGGTGATATTCGGTTCCAGCTCTTCCAGGGTGCCGAGCCGCACCGCGACGAACACCGGATGGCCGAGCTTGGCGATTGCCGGGAACGTGTCGGCGCTGTTGGCCGCGATCCGGATTTCCGGCCAGGGCTTCTGATAGGGCTTCGGCGTCATCTTGACGTTCTCGAAGCTGTAGTACTTGCCCTTGTAGGAGAACGAATCCTCGGTCCAGGCCTGTTTCAGGATTTCCAGCGTCTCGGCGAAGCGCTCGCGGCTCTCGCCATAGGGCACGCCATAGGCCACGTAGGTGCGCGGGAAGCCGCTGCGCCCGACGCCGAAGATCAACCGGCCATGGCTGATCTGGTCGACCGTCGCCGCCTCCTCGGCAAGCCGCAGCGGATGGCACAGCGGCAGCACCTGGACGCCGGTCCCGATCTTCATCCGCTTGGTGCGGGCGGCGATCGCGCTGGCGAGGGTCAGCGGCGCCGAACACACCGAGCGCTCCGGGGCGACATGGATTTCGGCCAGCCACATCGCGTCGAGGCCCCAGCGCTCGGCCGCGTCGACCTGCTCGAAGGAGACCCTAAAGGCCTCTTCCTCGGTCATGCCGGCGGTACGCTGGAACTCGTGGAACATGCCGAACTCGAACGCCATCCGTCGCTCCTCCAAATCGCCCGCGCGACGATCTCGCGCGGGGCCGTGCCGCCCGCGTTTGCCCGCAAGCCTTGTGCCGATCGGTTCAGCTTAGGGGCGAAACTGCGGCAATTCCAGTCAAGAACGCGGCGCCTGGCGCGACGGTTGGGCCGGTCCCGGCCGTGTCTCGTTGCCGGTGCACGTCCCGAGGTAGCGGCCGCTGGTACGCTCAGTCATGTCGGCCGCCGGCTGGTTCGGCGCCGTGAAGTGGCTTTGCGTACTCGCCTGCATTGTGTCGCCCCGGTAATGCGCTTCGCCCTCGGCATGAGAGGCGCCCTGGGGCCCGTTGCAGGTCATCGCCCAATGCGCGTCGCCGCCGCTCCGTTCCATCTTATCGAGCTTGCAGTTGGGTTGGCCCTGCCCCTGTGGCGGCGTCGGCGGCGGCCCAACCGGAACCGGGTTTTGCGCCGAGACGCAGACCGTCCGGGTGACGCTCATGCTGCCATCGGGGCGCATCTGCACGCCGGGCGGCAGTTTTGCCCCGGGTGGTATCGCCGGCGCCTTCGGTCCATGAATCTCAGTCACGAACTCCCACCGTCCTGGCTTCAACGCGTCATCGGCGGCTAAGGCAGCTCCGCCGGCGAAGGCAGCAACGGCGATTCCGAGCAGCAGGCGATCGGTAAACTTCATGTGAATTCCCGGTTATGGCCTAGCATGGGCAGGTGAGCGAACTCATAGCGCAACCCGGCCGCAGGCGCGACACTGGGACAGGCATGGACAGGATAGCCGCATGAACAGCAGCCCCCGCCCCGTCGCGCTGGTGACCGGCGCCTCCTCCGGCATCGGCGCTGCGCTGGCGCGCGAATTCGCCGGCCACGGCCATGACCT
>DATARH010000165.1:0-6027 GCA_036264235.1 Allostellaceae bacterium | reverse complement strand
TGTTCGTGCGCTCGCCGCACGCGCATGCGCGGATCGTGTCGATCGACACCAGCTCGACGCTCGCATCGCCGGGCGTGCTGACGGTGTTGACGGGAGCCGATTACCACGCCGACGGACTCGGGCCGATACCGCACGCCGCCGGGCTGATGGGCCCACCCGATCTAAAACCGCGGCCTCTTGCGCCGCCGATCACGACCGTTCACTACCCGATGCCGCAGGAGCGGGTCCGGTTTGTCGGCGAGCCGGTGGCCGTGGTCGTCGCCGAGACACTGGCGCAGGCGAAGGACGCGGCCGAGCTGCTGGCGATCGACTACGAACCTCTGCCCGCCGTCGCGCACGCGGTTGAGGCGATGAAACCGGGCGCGCCGGTGCTGTGGGACGAGGCGGCGAACAATCTCTGCATCGAGATCGAGACCGGCGACCGTTCAGCGACCGACGCGGCCTTTGACCGCGCCGTGCATGTCGTGAGCTTCGAGACGCAGGTGCAGCGCGTCACCGGCGTGCCGATGGAGCCGCGCACCAACATCGCCGAATACGAGCCGGCAAGCGGCAGCTACACGCTGCATTCGGGCACCGGCCGCGGCGTCGCGAAACTGCGCACCGATTTGGCAACGGTGCTCGGCGTCGCTCCCGAAAGGGTGCGGGCCGTTTGCGGCGATATGGGCGGCAATTTCGGCACTCGGAACTTCTTCTATCCGGAATACGCGCTGCTCGCCTGGGCGGCGCGGCGGGCCGGGCGGCCGGTCAAATGGCTGTGCGAGCGCACCGAGGAATTCCTCAGCGATTATCAGGGCCGCGATCTGCATATCCGCGCCGAGCTGGCGCTCGACGGCGAAGGAAATTTCCTCGCGGTGCGCGGCGAAAACCTGAGCAATCTCGGCGCCCACGCGGCCTCATTCGTGTCGCTGCAGAAGGGGCTCGGACTGATGTCGGGGGTCTATCGCGTCCCGGCCGGCTATTTCCGCGGCCGCGGTGCGGTGACCAACACGGCGCCGACCACCCCCTACCGCAGCGCCGGACGGCCGGAGGTGATCTATGTGATCGAGCGGCTGGTCGATCTCGCCGCCGACGAGCTCGGGATCGACCCGGTGGAATTGCGCCGGCGCAATCTGGTGCCGGCGACGGCCCAGCCGTTCTCGAACCCGCTCGGCCTGACCTACGACAGCGGCGATTACCCGGCGGCGATGGACACCGCCCTGCGATTGGCCGGGTGGGAGGGCTTTTCCGCGCGACGCGCGGCGTCGAAGGGGCGCGGCAAATGCCGCGGTATCGGCATCGCCAATTATGTCGAGATCACCTCGGGCTCGCCGCGCGAGCGCACCGAGATCACCGTGAAGCCGGAGGGCCGGGTTGAATTGGTGATGGGCACGATGTCGTCGGGCCAGGGCCACGAGACCAGCTTCGCCCAGCTGGTGACGGAATGGCTCGGCGTGCCGTTCGACAGCATCGACTACATCGCGCATGACACCGCCCGGGTCACGGCCGGCGGCGGCTCGCATTCCGGGCGGTCGATGAAGCTGGCGGTGACGATCGTCGGGCAGGCGACCGACGATATTATCGACAAGGGCAGGCGCATCGCCGGTTTTCTGTTCGAGGCCAGCGTCGCCGACATCGAGTTTGCGGGCGGCCGGTTTCGGGTCAGCGGCACCGACCGCGAGATCGGCATTTTCGATGTGGCGAACGCGGCGGCGAGCCGCGCCGACCTGCCGGCCGAATTGCAGGGGCCGCTCGGCGCCGTCTCGGACCAGACGCTGCCGGTCGCCAGCTTTCCGTACGGCACGCAGGTCTGCGAGGTCGAGGTGGACCCCGACACCGGCGCGGTCAAGATCGTCGGCTTTGCCGCGGTCGATGATGTCGGACGGGCGGTCAATCCGATGATCCTGCACGGGCAGACGCATGGCGGGATCGCCCAGGGTGTCGGTCAAGCCTTGCTCGAGGACTGCCATTACGATGCCATGACCGGGCAGATGCTGGCGGCGAGCTTCATGGACTACGCGATGCCGCGCGCCGGCGATTTCCCACATCTCGCGACCGCGCTCAGCGAGGTGCCGTCGCCGACCAACCGGCTCGGCGTCCGCTCCGGCGGCGAGGGCGGCACGACGCCGGCGCTCGCGGCGGTCATCAATGCTATAGTCGACGCGCTGAGCGAGTTCGGCGTCCGCCACGTCGAGATGCCGGCGACCCCGGAACGGGTGTGGCGGGCGATCCAAGAGGGCGAAACCAACCGAGGGAGGTAACCATGGCCAGGATCAAGCACATCGCACTGACGACCAGCGATCCGGCGAAGGCCGCCGCCTTCTACAAGGAAGCCTTCGGCCTGAAAGAAGTTCGGCGCAGCCCGCGCGGCGCCGTGTTCCTCACCGACGGCTACATCAATGTCGCGATCCTCAACCACAAGACCGAGAAGGACGCCGATGTCGGCGCGCACGGCGCGAACTTCAACGGCATCCACCATTTCGGCTTCGAGGTCGAGGACATCGACGAGGCCGCGACCCGGCTCCGGCACGCCAATGCCCGGGAGCTGACGTCGAAGGAGCCGACGGACACGGTCGCGGACGGCTACCGCAATTTCGAAATGAAATGGTCCGGGCCCGACGGCGTCGTCATCGATATCTCGGAGACCGGCTGGTACAACGGGGGCCAAGGCGGTGACGAGAGGGCGCCGTCATGACCGCGCCCTACACGATCTGCCTCGGCACCGTCGGCAGCGGGCTGTGGACCAGCCCCGACGGCGGCGACAGCTGGCGCCGGGTGATGAAGGGACTGTGGTCGGAGAGCCGGGTCTTCGGTCTGACCGTGCACCCGACGCAGCCGCGCACCGTCTTCGCCGGCGCCGATGACGGCATTTACAAGAGCACCGACGGCGGCCAGAGCTTTGCGCGGCTCGACTCGCCGATAAACGACATGGATGTCTGGAAGATCACGGTCGACCCGAGCGACCCCGATGTCATCTTCGCCGGCACCCGGCCGGCGGCGCTGTTCCGCTCGAAGGATGGCGGCCGCAGCTGGCAAAAGCTGCCGGCTGACATCGCGGAGGAATGCCCGAATGTACGGGTGCCGCGGGTCACGGCGCTGACCGTCGATCCGAGCGATCACCGCATTGTTTGGGCCGGCATCGAGGTCGACGGCGTGCATCGCAGCCTCGACGGCGGCGACAGCTGGGAGCGGATCGCCGGCGGGCTCGACGACCCGGACATCCACGACATCGGTGTCAACATCAACGGCACGAAACGCGTGCTGACGACGACGCCGCGCGAGATCTTCGCCAGCACCGACACCGGCAAGAGTTGGCACGGCATCGGCATAGCCGGACAATTCCGGCTGCCCTATTGCCGCAGCCTGACGGCGCGGGCTGACGACCCGAACGTGCTGTTTGTCGCAACCGGAGACGGTGCGGTCGGCACCACCGGCGCAATCCAACGCTCGACCGATGGCGGGAAGAGCTGGAAGGCGATGCCGCTGCCGGTCGCGCCGAATTCACCGATCTGGGCCTTTGCCACTCATGCCGCCGACCCGGGGCTGATTATTTCGATCAGCCATTACGGGGAAGTCTACGCGAGCTCGGACGGTGGCGACGGCTGGCGCAAATTGCCGCGCGAATTCACCGAGACGCGTACCGTGGCGTGGGTTCCAAACTAATAGCGGCATTCGCAGCGACAGGTTGTCCGATGGCCCGGCGACAGTGATCGTCGGGCCATCGGCAGAAGCACATTCCGGAGCAGCCCATGCATCGGCGCAATTTCCTGATCGGCGTCGGCGGGACCCTGGCATCGAGCCACACCGAACCGCTCGCACGGCTCGTGCAGCTCACGAGGCCGACCTACGACGAAGAGGACAAGGATTTCGCGCTGCCGGCGGCGTCGGCAATTCACCCGCCGCCATACAATGCACCGACGCCGTTGCGTATCGACCGGGCGACGACGATCGCGACGCGGGAATTGAAGGCGCTGCTCGACGCCAGCAACAAGGCCGTGCTGATCGATTGCCGGGATATTCCGGCAAGCTGCCGCGGCCGCCCGGCAGAAGATTGCGGCAGCCAAACCTTGAGCATCCCGAGTGCGCTGTGGTTTCCGGGCGCCGGCCTCGGCGAATCGCTCAATGATGAATTTCAGAAGAAATTCAGCATCCGGCTCGGCCGTCAATGCTGCGACCGCAGCGCGCCCGTCGTGTTCTTCTGCTACGGAAAAAACAGCTGGCTGTCGGTCAACGCGGCGCTGCGCGCGGGCGCCGCAGGGTACACCAAAGTCTATTGGTATCGCGGCGGACGCGCCGCATGGCGCGCTGCCAATTTGCCGATCACTCCCGCGATCTTTATCGGCACATTGCAGCCGTTGCCGCTGCCGCAATCGACCTTCTGCGACGAGGGCCGCGATTATGGGGTCGCCCCGGCCGGCGGTTTCATTCGCACGGAAAACCTGGAATCGCCGACCCCGATTCAGGTAGCCGGTGCCCAGACCATCGCGACACCGCAATTATGGGACATGCTGCTGGCCGACAATCCACCGGTGCTGATCGATGTGCTCAGCGGCAACCAGAAGATGACCTTGCCGGGCGCGCTGTGGTCACCCAACACCGGTCGCGGCGTCGGCCTCAACGACGATGTGCAGCAGCTCCTTTCAACCGAAATCGGCAGACTCACCTGCAACGACAAGACCGTTCCGGTCGTGTTGTTCTGCCTGTCAAAAACCTGCTGGCTGTCGGTCAACGCGGCTGTCCGCGCCGTCGGTCTGCAATACCAGCACGTCTACTGGTATCGCGGCGGCCGCTGCGCCTGGGAAGCGGGCGGATTGCCGATGGGGCCGGTCAACCTGCTGAGCCTGGCGACGAGCGGCTGCTGCAGTGGCGGCAATTCGCCCCAGCCCGGCAAATCGTGACGCCGCCAGCGCGGAGATTCACGGCGCGGCGCGCCGATGCGCAAGCATTGGCGGCAAGCGGCGCCGCCGCATCTGCGTGCCAGCGATTCGCCCGGTTCAAATCCGCTGTCGCGGCGATCGGCATTGCGACGGCGGGGCTGATCGGAACGCTGCCGGCACAAGCGCAGCTGGTACCGGGAATTCCGCCGATCACGATCGGGCCACCGCAGGTGAACTCCGAGACGCTCGGCATCCCGCTGCCGGTCCTTGACCGGCCCCCGCTCGAACTGTCGGCGATCGGCATCCAGACCGTGCCGGGCCTGATCCTGCCGACGGTGACCGGGACGGGAGTCTATGACGACAATATCTTCGCCTCGCAATTTACCCGCGCAACCGACCTGCTGTTCCATCTGAGGCCGGAAGTCACGCTGCGCAGCCCCTTGGGAATGCTGACCTACACCGCGCAGTTCTATGCCGATCTGGTGAAGTTTACCGAGCACCCGCAGCTGTCGAACGGCAACCTCGGCTTCTCGCTTGGGATGCGGAAGGAGTTCGCCCGGGATTGGCTGATCGAATCGCAGACCGCGGCGAAATACGACCACCAGGACCCGTCGGGATTTGCCCTGCCCGTGCCGAACGCGACGGTCGGCAGCCTGCCGATCTATACGATCCTGCAGGAAAACATCACACTGCGATACCGCACCGGACGGTTTCGCCTCAGCATGACTGGCGGCTACGAGCGCGAGGATTTTGCCAACACGATCGTCGGCGGCACGCCGATCAAGGAATCGACACTCAATGCCAACGCCTGGCAGCTCGAACAACGAACCGATTACTACCTGTCGCACCTGACTCAGCTGTTCATCGACAATACGCTGCTGCGCCGCGAATACGACAACCGCATCCTCAATTCCACTGGCTTGACGACGCTGGTCGGGACCGTCATCGAATTTCATCGGCTGATCCGCGGCACCGGCTCGATCGGCTGGCGCGAGCGCGTTTATGATCTGCGCAATATCGGCAGTGTCGGTTCGCCGACCTTCGCCTTCAATCTGGCCTGGTTTCCGACCGAGATGCTGACGGTGCTCGCGCTCGGCTCCGAGGAATTCGCCGACAGCCCGATCACCACCGCGAACGGATCGTCGGCGATCATCGACATCCGGACGATGCAGGT
>DATARH010000128.1:0-2482 GCA_036264235.1 Allostellaceae bacterium | reverse complement strand
CATGGTCGGCCGCAAATACGAGGCGGGCGGTATCGCCAAGGACGGCGCCAAGATGGTGACCGCGGTCGCGACCGCCGCCGTCCCGAAATTCACCGTCATCATCGGCGGCAGCTTTGGCGCCGGCAATTACGGCATGTGCGGACGGGCCTACGGCCCACGCTTTCTGTGGATGTGGCCCAATGCCCGGATCTCGGTCATGGGCGGCGAGCAGGCGGCCTCGGTGCTGGCGCAAGTGCGGCGCGACCGCGACAGCGGCTGGACCGCGGCGGAAGAAGAGGAATTCAAGGCGCCGATCCGCGCCCAATACGAAACGCAAGGCCATCCCTACTATGCGAGCGCCCGGCTGTTGGACGACGGGGTGATCGACCCGGCCGACACGCGGCTCACCCTGGCATTGGCGATTTCCGCCAGCCTCAACGCCCCGATCCAGCCGACCCGCTTCGGCGTCTTCCGGATGTGAATGCAGTGCTGATTAATTCACCACAGAGGCACGGAGAACACAGACGTCTTTGTCGTCATCGCGAGGAGCGCAGTAACGAAGCAATCCGACCGAGATCGCTTCGCTATGCTCGCGATGACAACCCTCTGCTCCGCGTGCGCTCCGGGTCTCTGTCGTGAAAATGTTCAGCAAGATCCTGATCGCCAATCGCGGAGAGATCGCTTGTCGCGTCATTCGCACCGCGCGCCGGATGGGGATCGCAACCGTCGCAGTTTATTCCGAGGCCGACGGCAACGCGCTGCATGCCGAACTGGCCGATGAGGCATGGCCGATTGGGCCGGCCCCGGCGCGGGAGAGCTATTTAAATATCGAGCCGATCCTCGATGCGGCGCGCAACAGCGGCGCCGAGGCGGTGCATCCCGGATATGGTTTCCTGTCGGAGAACGCCGACTTCGCCGAAGCCTGCGAGGCGGCCGGCATCGTGTTCATCGGCCCGCCGGCCTCGGCCATGCGGACGATGGGGTCGAAGGCCGAGGCCAAGGATTTGATGGAGCGCCATGGGGTGCCGCTTGTCCCGGGTTATCACGGCGCCGACCAGAACCCGGCGCGGCTGCTCGACGAGGCCGTGCGGATCGGCTTTCCGGTCTTGATCAAGGCCTCAGCCGGCGGCGGGGGGCGCGGGATGCGAACCGTCGGCAGCACAGCGGAGTTCACCGCAGCGCTGGCGGGGGCAAAGCGGGAGGCGGAAGCTGCTTTTGGGGACGACCGCGTGCTGATCGAGAAATACCTGCTGAGGCCGCGGCACATCGAAGTCCAGATTTTCGCCGATCGGCACGGCAACACGGTGCATCTCTTCGAGCGCGAATGCTCCATCCAGCGGCGCCATCAAAAGGTGCTGGAGGAGGCGCCCGCGCCGGGGCTCGAACCGGCGCAGCGAAGCGCCATGGCGGAAGCGGCGGTCGCCGCCGCACGGGCGGTAGGCTATATCGGCGCCGGCACCGTCGAGTTCATCGCCGAAGGCGGCGAGTTCTTCTTCATCGAGATGAACACGCGGCTACAAGTCGAGCATCCGGTGACCGAGGCGGTGACCGGGCTCGACCTGGTCGAATGGCAATTCCGGGTCGCGGCCGGCGAGCCGCTGCCGATATGCCAGCAAGACCTCGTCTTGCGCGGACATGCGATCGAGGCGCGGCTCTATGCCGAAGATCCGGAGCGTGGGTTTCTGCCGCAGACCGGGACATTGCACGGGTTGCGCTTTCCGCCGCCGGAGGTCGCTCGGGTCGATGCCGGCGTGCGGCAAGGCGACACCGTCACGCCGTTCTACGACCCGATGGTCGCCAAGATTATCGCCTGGGGAGAAGATCGCGCCGCGGCTGTCGGACGGCTGCGCCGCGCCATGGCAGAGACGGCGGTGCTCGGGATCGGGACAAACCTGGAGTTTCTGGCACGGGTCGCCGCCCATCCGGAATTCGTGGTCGGAGCGGTCGATACCGGCTTCATCGAGCGCAATCGCGCAGCCCTGATGCGGCCCCGACGGCCCGCCCCGGACGCGGTGCTCGCCGCGGCAGCGCTCGCGCGGCTTCTGGCGCGCGAAGATGCGGCAAGGGCCGCCGCCTCCCGCTCGGGCGAGCCGTTTTCGCCTTGGGCCCGTACCGACGGTTGGCGCCTCAACGGCCGCGGTCATCAGGAGCTGATTTTCCGCGACGGCGCGGAGGAGCGATTGGTTTGCGCGAGAAGTCAGGCAGGATCCTGGCTGCTCCAGTTCGGCGATGTGGCAATTCACGCGGAGGGCGAGCGCCGGACCGACGCCGCGCTGTCGATTGTACTCGACGGTGTGCAAAAGAAACTCACCCTCCTCGAACATGGGGCGGAGGCCGCGGTGTTCCTCGATGGCGAAAACTGGCGGCTCACCGAAATCGACCCTCTCGCGGCGCGCGCCGGCGAGGACCCGAGCGCCGGGCGGCTCACCGCACCGATGCCGGGGCGAGTGACACAGCTGATGGTCCAGCGCGGGACGAGTGTCCGGCGCGGGCAGCCGCTGAT
>DATARH010000117.1:0-2576 GCA_036264235.1 Allostellaceae bacterium | reverse complement strand
AACACCGCGCCGTTCTGCAACACCATCGACACGCCGAGGGTCAACAGGATGCTTCGCTCGAAATCGCGGCCGGCAACCGGCGCCAGCAGTGCCTCGTAGAATACGATGCCGAGGCAGAACGCGCCGGTGGTGACGATTGCGATGCTCGGCCAATAGCCGATGCCGATGTCCATCGTTACGAAATAGGCCGCGGTCGCCGCGAGCATGTACAATTCGCCATGCGCGAAGTTGACGATTTCGAGGACGCCGAAGATCAGCGCCAAGCCCATCGCGATCAGAGCGTAGATGACGCCGAGCACGAGCCCGTTCAGCAGCAATTGCAGCAGCGTGCCGATGTCCAAGTGGCGGGGCCTCTACGCAGGTAGATTTAAGCTTAGCCTATCAAAAGCCAGGGTCATTCCGGGGCGCCGCGCAGCGGTGAGCCCGGAACACATATTCCAGAGGCCGGTGTTCATGGGTTCCGGGTCGCCCTTCGGGTGCCCGGAATGACTGAATGTTTTCGCTCCAATGAGCAACATCACGTCTTGTTCAGCCCGGCGACCGCGAGCTTGCCGTCCTTGATCGTGACGATCACGGCGAAATCATGCGCGAGGTTGTGGTCGTCGAATTTCAATTCGCCGCCGAGCAGCGATTTCATGTCGGTCTTTTGCAGCGCGTCGCGGATCGCCGCCGGCTCGGATTTTCGGGCGCGCTTGATCGCGTCGAGCAGCACCCGGGTCGCCTCGTAGGAATTCCGGCTCAGCAGATTTGGCAAGCTGTCGAATTTCTTCTTGAACGCATCGAGGAAGGCGTGCGCCTCCGGCGTGTCGACTTCCGGCACGTAAGGCTGGGCGATGACGCTGCCGTCGAGCGCGCCGCTCTTCAATATTTCCGGCGGCACCAGCTCGGTCAGCAGGCGGCCGGTCAGCGGGATGCCCACGCCGAAGCTGACATATTGGCGGGCGATGTTCTGCACATCGGCGCCGACCGCATAGACCGCGATCATGGCCGGCTTTTCGGAGCGCAATTTGGTGAAGACGGCGGTGAAATCGGGGGTGCCCTGCTGGTAGAAATCGCTCGAGGCGATCTTCATCCCGAATTTGCCGAGCGCGGCATCGAGCGCCTGGGCGCCGCCGCGGCCGAAATCGGTGTCCTCGCCGAGGACCGCGATCTTTGCCGCCTTCTGCTTTTCGTGCTCGACGAGATAGGCGACCAGCGCATCGGCGAGGCTGCCGTCGCTCGGATTGACCTTGAAGGTCCATTTGTTGCCGCCGGCGCCCGATTTGTCGACGATCGCGGTCGCAGTGCCGTTGGCGACAATCAGCGGCACCTCGCCGCGCTCGACCAGCGGCATGATCGCGAGGATCGCCGAGCTGCACAGCCCGTCGAGGATCGCGACATCCTTTTTCTCGCTCAGCATCTGACTGACGCTCTTGACCGCCTCGGTCGGGTTGCAGCGGTTGTCCTGGAAATCGAGCTCGATCTGCCGACCGAGGACGCCGCCGGCGGCGTTGGTCTCGTCCACTGCGAGCTGCGCGCCCCAGCGCGAATGCTGGCCGAAAAACGCGGCCGTCCCGGTGATCGGGATCGACGAGCCGATACGGATCGGCTCCTCGGCCCGGGCGGCGGCGAACAGCGCCGATCCAGCGATGAGCGCGGCGGCGGTGATGCGGGCCAGCGTCGCGGCAGCATGTCGATGGTGCCTGTGTCCAGCCATGAAACTCCCCTGCCGGCGCGGCGATCGGTAGCTCCCCG
Organism: Allostellaceae bacterium; assembly: GCA_036264235.1. Lineage (GTDB taxonomy): Bacteria > Pseudomonadota > Alphaproteobacteria > ATCC43930 > CGMCC-115725 > DATARH01. Next base: position 842 of record DATARH010000117.1, on the reverse strand, counting down.
AGGCCTTCGCCTTGCATTAACCTTGCCGGAACCCGAGGGAGACGCAAGATGCCGCAGCCGTTGAACCTTCGATGAGCGGAAACCCGCGGCTGGCCGTCGATATCGGCGGCACCTTCACCGACTGCGTGCTGGAGCACGGCGGCCGGCGTTTGAGCCGCAAGGTGCTGACGACGCCGGCGGCGCCGGAGGAAGGGGTGCTGGCCGCAATCGACGCCATCTTGGCCGATGCCGCGGTTGCCCCCGCCGACCTCGGCATCGTCGTGCACGGCACGACGCTGGCGACCAACGCGATCATCGAGCGCAAAGGCGCGAAAACCGCGCTGATCGTGACGCAAGGGTTCCGCGACTCGATCGAGATCGCCTACGAGAACCGGTTCGAGCAATACGACATCTTCATGGAGAAGCCGCCGCCGCTGGTGCCGCGGGACCTGCGGCTCGGCGTGCCCGAGCGGATCGGCGCGCGCGGCCAGGTGATCGAGCCGCTCGACGACGCGGCCGTGACCGCGCTGGCGCCGCAATTGCGGGCCGCCGGGGTGACCAGCATCGCGATCGGATTCCTGCACTCCTACGCCAATCCGGTGCATGAGGTTATGGCGCGCCAGGTGCTGGCGGCGGCGATGCCGGGCCTCTCGATCACGCTGTCGAGCGAGGTGTGCCCGGAGATGCGCGAATACGAGCGCTGGTCGACCGCCTGCGCCAATGCCTATGTGCAGCCGCTGATGGACGGTTATCTGGCGCGGCTCGAAGACGGGCTGCGCAAGCGCGGCAGCCGCGCGCCGGTGTTCCTGATGACTTCGGCCGGTGGGCTGACGACGATCGATATCGCGCGGCGCTTTCCGGTG
>DATARH010000105.1:0-7883 GCA_036264235.1 Allostellaceae bacterium | reverse complement strand
GACACCGGACGGGGTCGTGAGGCTGAACGGCGCCGCGAGGAACGGCGCCTGCGCCAATGGATTGTCAGGGCGCAGCCACTCGATCAGCCGCGAATGCACGATTTGGGTGTTCTGCGTCAGCTGCGTCTCGAGGATGGCGATTCCAATGCTGCCGCCGAGCATCCGCATCAGGGCGCGGATCGCGGTCCCCTGGGTCAAGATGTGGTGCGGCAAACCGGAGAGCGCGAGCAGGTTGAGCGGGACGAAGGTGCAGCCTAGGCCAAAGCCCTGGGCGAAACCGGCGAACAGGATCGGACCCGACCCCATCTGCAACGAAAATCCGGTCATCTGCCACAATGAGGCTGCGGTCAGCAGAAAGCCGACGAGGATGAAGGCGCGGTTGTCGACGCGGTTGATCATACGGGCGACAAAGAACATCGCCAGCATCGTGCCGAAGCCGCGCGGCGCCATCATCCACCCGGCGTCGAACACCGGATAATTCATCAGCACCTGCATCATCGACGGCAACAGCGCCAGGCTGCCGCTGAGGATCATACCGACCCCGAACATCAGCAGACTGCCGGCGACAAAATTGGGGCTCTTCAGCAGCTCGCGGTTAAGAAAGGAGCGTTCGCCCGCGGTCACCGTGTGAACGATTAGCAGGTAGAAACACAAGAGCGCGACCGTTGCCTCGATCCAGATTTCGGTCGAGTGAAACCAATCCTTGAGCTGGCCGCGGTCGAGCATCATCTGCAGCGACCCGACCGCGATGCTCAGCATCGCAAAGCCGAACCCGTCGAACGCATCGCGGCGCATCCCCGGCGACTGCCGGACGCAGATGAAAATTCCGAGTGCGCACAACGCACCGACCGGCAGGTTGATGTAGAAGCACCAGCGCCAATCGAAATTGTCGGTCAGCCAGCCACCCAATGTTGGACCGACGATCGGCCCCATCATCGCGCCGGTACTGAAAATCGCCATCGCCTGGCCGTGTTTTTCGCGTGGGTAGATCGTGAACAGCGTCGCCTGTCCCAATGGCACCAGCCCGGCGCTGCAGATCCCCTGCAACACGCGATACAGCACGAGTTGGTTGAGGCTGGTCGCGGCGCCGCAGAGCGCCGAGGTGATTGTGAAGCCGATAACCGACGCCAGAAAGATGTGGCGCACGCCAAAGCGTCCGGCGAGCCAACCGGTCAGCGGCATCATGATCGCCGACGAGACGATATAAGAGGTCAGGACCCACGAGATCTGGTCCTGGGCCGCCGACATGCTGCCCTGGATGTGCGGTAGGCAGACATTGACGATCGTCGTGTCGAGCCCCTGCATGACGCAGGCGCAAATCACAGTCGCGGTCGTCAAAGCCCGGTTCGGGACCGGCGGGGCGCTGTCTCCGGCCACTCCTCTCGTCCTTTGCGGCAAATTCACCCGACAGCCCCGCGGCGCGTCGGCCAGGACCGGGTCGGCCGATCTTATCCGCATTGCCCTTCATCGATAAGCGCTCGAAGTGGGAGGAGTTGATGCAAATGGATTGCATCGAGTTCCGCCGCGCTCGAGCGCGCCGCCGCCGCCAGCAGCCCGCCCATCTGAACTCATAATCGCAACGGCTACACGCAAACGCGCGGATCGGCCGCCGAGGCCCGCCGAAGGGCTCGGGAACCGCGTACCCGCCGATGAATAATTTCCGGCAGGGACTCCACGAGCAGCGCGCGATCCCTTAGTACGGCGCCAGCGATACACGAAAGAGGCTCCAATGCGCATCCGGCCAGGCGGCCCGACGCGATCGACGGTCGCCGATTCGGCCGTGGCGGCCGGGCACAACCAGATCCCGCTCGGGATCGCCTACATGGTCGGCTCGACCGTGATGTTCGCCGGCGGCAATGCGGTCGTGAAATGGCAACTTGCCAGCTATCCGCTGGGCGAGGTCGCATTCGGACGCACCTTGTTCGCGTTTCTGACCGTCGCCGCGATCGTATTGCCCCGCGCCGGGTGGGGCGTGTTGCGGACGCGACGCTACCGCGAGCATCTGCAGCGCGGCCTATCGCAGTTCGGCTCGATGCTGTGCTGGTTCCTCGCGGTCAGCGCACTGTCGCTCGGCTCGGCGACGGCGATCGGCTTCGCGGCACCGTTGTTTACGACCCTGCTGTCGATCGTAATCCTGAAGGAAAAGGTCGGCATCCACCGCTGGTCGGCGCTGATCGTCGGGTTTATCGGCGTCGTGATCATCACCAATCCCGGCGCCGGCTCGCTGACTTACGGTGCGCTATTCGCGCTCGGCAACGCGGTCTTGATCTCAACCGTCGCAATCGCGATCCGCCGCATGAGCATGAGCGAGTCGGCCGAGACACTGACTCTCTACCAGATGAGCATTATGACCTTATGCACCGCGGGCCTGCTGCTGCTCGGGTTCCGCGCCCCGCATTGGGGCGATGCGGTGATGGTCGCGCTTGCCGGGATCGGCAACGGGGTCGCGCAGTTCTGGTGGACCCGGTCGCTGTCGTATGCGCCACCCTCGGCCGTCGCGCCGTTCAATTACCTGTCGCTGGTCTGGGCATCGGTCCTCGGCTTCGCGGTATGGGGGGACGTGCCGACGCCGGGCCTGCTGGTCGGTTCCGCGATTGTTGTCGCCTCGGGGCTTTACATCCTATGGCGCGAGACCTTGCGTCGCCGCCGCACGGTGGTCCCGGCACCGCAGCGAGCGTAATCGCTTCATGCATCCGGCAGAGTAAACACGGCGCAGGGTGCCGCGATGCCGCGTAGCGCGTGTTCGCCCAGCGGCACCAGCGGCGTGGCGATCTCGGCGGCGACCGCGCCCGAAATCAGCACCGGCCGGCCCAGCGGCCGGCACATTGCCTCCAACCGGCTGACCAGGTTGACCGCGGTGCCGATGGCGGTGAAGTCCAGCCGGTCGGCGGCGCCGATATTGCCCCACAGGATCTCGCCGAGATGCAGCGCCGCGCCGAACGGCAGCGGCGGCAGCCCCTGCCCTTGCCGCGTCGCATCGAGATGCGTCATGCCGGCGCGGGCCGCAGCGATGGCGCGCAGCGCCGCCTCGCAGGCCTCGGCGGGCGCGCCGGTGACCGGGAAGATCGCCAATAAGCCGTCTCCGACGAACTTCAGCACCTCGCCCCCGAACGCGTGCACCGCTCCGGCGATGCGGTCGAACCAGGCGTCGAGGGTGGCGATCACCACGGTCGGCTCGGTTGCCTCGGACAAGGCCGTGAAATCGCGCAGATCGGCGCAGAGCAATACGGCGCGGATGGCCTCGCCGGCCCCGCGACGCACCGCGCCGGCCTGCACCTGGGCGGCACTGCGGCGGCCGAGATAGGCCTCGAGCAGCGCCGCCAGCGCCCCGCGCGCGGCGAGCGCTGCCAACGGCGCCCTCGCGAAGCGCGCGACTTGCCGCAGCCGGCCGGATTCGGCTGGGTCGAACGGTCGGGTCCCGGCCCAGCCAAGCGGTGGACTCTCTGGCGCCCGGTCGGTCGCGTCCTCTTGCGCCGGGCCCAGCCTGGCAAGCCAGTCGCGCCCCGCCTGGCCGAGCGGACCGCCGGCGAAGCCAAGGGCCTCGATCACCGCCCCGGTTTCCGCCCGCCATAACCAAGTACGGCGGGAGATGATCGGATGCGGCACCGCGAGTGTCAGGGCTCCGCCAACCAGCGGCAGACCGTCATTCAGCAGCCGGCCGCCGAGCTCGGCGAGAAAGCGGTCGGGGCTGGCCGAAGAGCCGGCTTCGTCCACCAGCCAGGCGATGGGCCCCGGCAGCTTTATTGGCAAATCCATGCCGCGATCATGCCGCCTCCGCTCCTGGCCTGTCATCCGCGCCGCAGCGATGGCGCAGCCAGTCCAGCCCGCCTATATCGGCGAGAGGCCATCGCAACTGTGGGAAGACTGATGCAAGAGGCCCTTGTCGTTCGCCGCGAGACGCACATCGCAGCGCCGCCCGCCGCGGTATTCGCGCTCCTAACCGATCCGGAGAAGATCCTGCGCTGGATGGGAACGGAAGCGCAGGTCGAGCCGCAACCCGGCGGGCTTTATCTCGTCAATGTCACCGGCGCCCGCTTCGCCCGCGGCTCCTTCCGTGAGGTGGTACCGGTGCACCGTCTGTCGTACAGCTTCGGTTGGGACGGCAGCGAGACGGTACCGCCGGGGTCGAGCCTGATCGAGATCGACCTCGTCGAGCAGCCGGACGGAACCCTGCTGCGCCTGACCCACACCGGCCTGCCCAATGCCGAGGAATGCGCCGGTCATGCGGAAGGCTGGGCTCATTACCTCGGACGCCTTGCCGAGGTTGCAGAAGGGCGCGACCCGGGCCCGGACCCCCGGCGAGGCCGCGCCAGCGGGTAGTGACCAATTCCTCGATGCGACCGGCGTCACCCCGAAGGAGTGCTATCCGTTCTTCGGCGACCAGCCGTAAGCCTTGGCGCAGGCGCCACCCATCAGCATAGCCCGCTCGCTGTCGCTCAGGCGGTCGGTTTGGCGGAAAGGCTCGACCGCCTGCTCGTAGTTGACGACCGCGAAGGCGCGCGTCCAGTCGGTGCCCCACAAGCAACGATCGAAACCCCAGGCGTCGAATATGCGGGCCAGCGGGTCCCAGATGTCCGGGAACGGGTAGGGCTGGTGTGACAGCGTGCAGGCGCCGCTTACCTTGATTACCGCGTTCTTTCGTTTGGCCAGGTCCAGCACTTTCGGCAGGTCGGCCCAGGGCTGCGGCGGGGCCGGCGGCACGCGCGGCTGCAGGATCGCCAGATGATCAATGATAAAGCGCGTCTCCGGGTGGCGGTCGATCAGCGTGGCGCCCGCGTCGAGATTGCCCCAGAACAGCACATTGACCGGAAAATCATGGCGGACGGCCGCACGGCAGATGCGGTCCAGGCCCGGATCGTCCGGTGCGCGGTTCGCCTCCTTCGTCAGCATGATGCGGATGCCGACCGTCCCCGGCGTCTTCTTCCACTCGGCGATGACATCGGCCACCGCAGGGTCGTCAGGGTTGACCGGCTTGACGAGCGCGAAGCGGCCGGGATGGGCGCGCTGCACCTCGACCGCGTAACTGGCGTCGTACTGGTACATGGAAAAGGCGGAGATGAAGATCGCGCCGTCGACTCCGACCTTGTCCATTGCCGCCACCATTTCGTCGCCGGTAACGTGATCGGGCCAGTTCGGCAAGCTGTGCCAGGGCCGCTTCGGGGTGTTCGCCTCGTAAACGTGGACCTGGGAATCGATGATCGTCATCCGGAAGCTCCTTTGTGCCGCGGCGAGTTTGGCGATCGCGGCTGGCTGATGTCCAGGGGGCGCAGGTCGCGGGTTGCTGACGCCCGCTGCCGTAGCAGCAGCCCGCGAGTACACCGTTAGTTTGTCAGCTGCGGCGGATCGTCGGCCACAGCCATCTCGGCGAGGCTGTTATCGACCGCGATCTCGTAGGGCGTGCCGCGCGCGAAGCCGCCGGAGACAAGCCCAGCCTTGAGCCGGTCATAGCCGTCCCGCGGCAGGATCGGCGTTCGTCCCCAAATGCCGAGCTCCTGGTAACGGGAAATAGCTGGACGCAATAAATCCTCCGGCACCTCGGGAAAGTACGGCCGGATCGCCGCGACAATGTCGCCGAGGGCAGCGGCATGCAGCCATTTTTGGGTACGATAAAGGCCGCGCACGAGGCGCGCCAACTCGTCTCGCTTCGCTGTAAGTACGCTGCGCCGCGCATAAAACGTCGTGTAGGAGCATGGCCCGCGACTCGCGGCGGCGTACCATAAATCACCCGAGCCTTCGGCGATCAGGACTTCGGCCAGCGGCTGAAACAATTGCACGACATCAACCGTTCCCGCCCGTAACGCGGCCATGTTTTCGCCCATGGTACCGTCCGGCACGCGATCGAGGGCGGCGGGGTCATACCCGGCAAGCCGCAGATCGTGCTGCAGGCATAAAAACGGCGTCGGCACTTCGCTGACGGTGGCAATCCGCACAGACATCAGATCGGAGATCTGGAAAGCGGGCCGCGGTTCCCGGCCAATCAGCAGGAATGGATCGCGGGTAACCGCCTCGCCGAAGCAGACTAGGTCGCAATCCGCGCGCTCGCTGTACAGCTGATTGACCCGCATCGGCCCGCCCCAGGCGACATCCGCGGTGCCGCCGAAGAGACCGTCCGGCGCCGCGCCATACCCGGCCGCGCTGGTGAACCGCACCTCCACGCCTTCTTGTTCATAGGCGCCCAGCGTCAAGGCTGCGTAGTAAGGCGCATAGAACAATCCGCGCAGCGATTCCTGCAAAACGATCGTCATCCGAATTGCTCCTGGCCATTTCATCCATTGGCGCGCGCCGGCCGAGCATTAAAGAATCTTGCGAGCCCGGAGCCCCCTTCGTAAGCTTGGACTAGATACCCTCCAACAGGAGCGCTCGAGATGCCCCAATCGCAGGGAACCACATTTACCGCCGATCCTCTGACCTTCGTCGTTCGGCACCAGCTGTGGGATGCCAATGTCGAGGATCACTCGGATCAGGGCGTATCGATCGAGGTGGCGGCCGATGTCGACGGTAGGCCGACGACGCTGCTGCGCTTCAACTGCTTCGATCTAGAGAGAAGCTACGTCTATGGTCCCGAGAATCCCGAGCTGACGACCGCCGGTCGCGTTGGCGGCGGCCTCGGCGTGCACTGCCGCATGGATCCGATCACCGACGGCAATCCGATCGGCTGGACCATCCGGACCCTCGGGCAGAAGCTTCCGAAGATGCTGGCCCGGGCCGGATACGAGAAAATCGCGGAGGCAACCGACCTCGGCGCAGTGCGGGCTCTGCTGCCCGATGTCGAGGCCTGTGCCAGAGAGACCTTCATCTCCAAGCGGAACACGGTGAAACACAACCGTGGCACCGAAATCTTCGAAGCCGGCAACATCCGGTTCGGCCTCGAAATGCGGCGGCAGAAAAACGGCGACGGCGGTCTCGCGGTCCATGTCCTGGCCGATGTCGGCGGATCGAAGGGACGGTCGTATGTCGAAGAAACCGAGGTGCTGGCGTTCGACTGCTTCTGGAACAACGCGCATTACCATTACGGCCCGCGCAACAAGAACCATCGGACCAATTGGGACATGACCGTCATCGACGATCCGCTGGAATGGACCTTCGAGCAGTTCGAGAACAGAAAGCTCGGCGCGATGATCGAACGCGCCGGCTACCCGGGGATCGCTGCCGATCTGGACCTGGACAAGATTGCCGAGGTGCTGCCGGCCCTGAAAAAGCGCGCTTTCGAGATGTACGAGGAAGGCGAGAGGCTAACCGGTCACAAAGGATTGCCGCTCGAGTTCACCCCGAATCTCGCAGCCGAGTAAGTCACCGTAGGACGGTGGAGGGCTAAGAAGTCCTCCACCGCCTCGGATCACGACAATACCGGCCGGCACAAAGCGAGCTTTTTGCCGGCGGTATCCCGCGGCGATCTAGCCCCCGACAAAGGCACTAGGGTCCTCGGGCCGGTTCGTCCAATTGAATCTCCGCTAGTCGATTTGCAGCGATTTCAGCGCCTGGCCAAGGGTGTCGACGATGCGGTCGCATTCGGCGCGGGTGATCACCAGCGGCGGGCACAGCGCGATGGTGGTGCCGAAGCGGCGACCGCCGCCGGCGCGGCCCACGATGACGCCGCGCTCCCGGCAAAAATCCACGACACTGGTGAGCTGCGCCGAGTCCAGCTGCTCCTTGGTGGCACGGTCCTTGACCAGTTCGATACCAATCAGCAGTCCCTTGCCCCGGATATCACCGACGGCCTTATGGCTGATCAACCCACCGCGCAGCCCATCAAGCAGATACGCCCCGATCTCCGCGGCGCGGTCGGCGAGTCTTTCGCCCTCCAAAATCTCGATATTCCGGAGCGCAACCGCGGCGGCGACCGGGTGCCCACCGTAGGTATTCACCTGCATGACCTGCCGGTT
>DATARH010000103.1:0-6742 GCA_036264235.1 Allostellaceae bacterium | reverse complement strand
GATCCGCGCCGGCCACGCCAATCTGCCCTACCACCTCGACTATATCGGCTACCTCGTCGAGCGCCGGCGCTGGCTGGCGGGCGCTCATTTCTCGGCCGCCGATATCGCCGCCGCGGCGCATCTCTCAGCTCTCGACTATCTCGGCGATGTTCCCTGGGATACGCATGAGCCGGCCAAGGAATGGTACGCCCGGATCAAGTCGCGGCCGAGCTTTCGCGCGATTCTGTCGGACCATGTCCCCGGCCTGCCGCCGCCGCCGCACTACACCGACCTCGATTTTTAGTCAGCCTGATCCCCCCTTGCGGAGCGGGGGAGGTGGCGCGCGAAGCGCGCCGGAGGGGGCCTACGCCAGCGGCTCGCCGGTGGTGCCTACCCGTATTTGCGCCTCGGCATATTCGGCATCGGTCAGGATGCCGGCATCGTGCAGCTCCTTCAGCATGCGCAGGTGAATGAGGGTGCCCGGCGGCGCCACCGCGACCAGCCCGCCGAACCGCAGTTCGAGCGGCGTCGCGCCCTGCTGCAGCAGCAGCAGCACTACGCCGAGCGCCGCGGCGTCGAGCAGGAACAGCACGCCCTGATAGGGCCAGCCGGCGGCCAGCTCGGCCAGCGCACAGATCGCCAGCAACGCCGCGCCGGCGCCAGCCGCCTCCTTGCCCGTGACCAGGGTCGCGAGGTTGCGGCCGATGCACCAATAGACCGCACCGCCGACCGCCAGCACCAGCACCGCCGCGACCAGATCGTGGGCGCCGGTGGCGGCGAGCACCAGCGCCGTCAGGATCGCCAACACCACCGCTGCGACCACCGCATAGGTCAGCGTTTCCGGCACCGTCGGCATCCTCGCCGGCATCCCCGGCGGCATCGTCAGCGGCATGGTCCCTCCCGGCGTCGTGCGCTTATTTGAGGTCGAGGCGTTCGATGTTGCCCTTGGCGGCGGTGGCGGCGGCGCTGCCGGGCGCCAGCACGGCGACCCGCAGCCAGTCCTGCCGCGCCCCGTCGGCATCTCCCTTGAGCCGGCGGATGTCGCCGCGTTCGAGCAGCGCCGGCGCCGAATCGGGCGCCATCTTGACCGCCCGCTCGGCATCGGCGAGCGCCTCGTCGAGCCGGCCGAGCCGGCGGTAGGCCGAGGCGCGGAACACCAGCGCGTCGACCCGGTCGGGTTTCGCTTTCAGCACCTGATCGAGATCGCCGGCAGCCTTGTCGAACCAGCCGGCGTTCCCGGCCGCCTCGGCCCGGTCGACCAGCAGGTCCGCGTCGTTCGGGGCAAAGCCCAGCGCGGCGGTGTCGGCGGCATAGGCGCGCGGCGGGTCGCTGGCCATCATCCAGGCCTGCCCGGCTTGGCCCCACACCTCGGCGCGTAACTCGGCCGGCGCATGCACCATCGCCTGGCCCAGCGCTTCGAGCCGGGTCGCGGCGTCCTTGTATTGCTTCAGCCCGAGCAGCGCGACGGCGAAGCAATGCGCGGCCGGGTGGGCACCGCCGCGGCCCTGCCACTCCTGCGCCAGCTTCTGCGCCGCGGTGGGATTGCTCCGGGCGAGGCCCATGCAGCGCTCGTAGGTCGCCGCCTCCGGCGCCTCGTTTCGCTGTAGCGGCGCGGCCGGCGGCAGCTTGACCGAGCCGAAATCCAGCGCTCCGCCGGGCGTCACCCCGCTCGGCGACGTTTCGGCCCGCGCCGGCGACACGCTCGCAATCGCGGCGCCGAGCGTTAGCGCCAGCACCCCGGCGCGCAGCGCCAGCACGACAATGGGCATCCTCATAATTTCCCATCATAATGCCGGCACCTGATGGTTTCCCGGGATTTCGCGCGTTGACGGCTCTCGACCGCCTGCGTCACGCGGCGGGCGGGTTCGGCAATGCCGGCCGCGCCTTCGCGCACCGCAACTACCGCATCTATGTCAGCGGCAACTCGGTCGGGTTGATCGGCACCTGGCTGCAGCGCGTGTCGGTCGGCTGGCTGGCCTGGACCCTGACCCATTCCGGCGCCTGGCTCGGCCTCATGTCGATGGCCGAGTTCTTTCCGGTCGTATTCCTTTCGCCGCTCGCCGGCGTCCTAGCGGACCGCCGCAACCAGGTCAGCGTGATCCGCACGACGCAGGTGATCGGCGGCTGTCAGGCAACGCTGCTGGCCGCGCTCGTCTACACCGACACGATCACGATCTGGTTCCTGTTCGGGCTGACGATGCTGCTCGGCATCACCAACTCCTTCGCCCAGCCGTCGCGGATGGCGCTGATCTCGAACCTGGTCGATCGGCCGACCCTGCCGTCGGCGCTGGCGATCAACTCGATCGTGTTCAATTCGGCGCGCTTCATCGGGCCGGCGGTCGCCGGCATCATCATTGCCCACGCCAGCATCGCCACCGCCTTCGCCGTCAACGCCGCGACCTATGCCTGGTTCTTCCTGGCGATGACCCGGCTCGACCGGGTGCAGTCCTATTCCGGCAGGGGCGGCCGCAACGTGCTGGCGGAGGCGGCGGAAGCCTACACCTATGCCAGCCGCCACCCCGGCATCGCGCCGATGCTCGGCCTCTTCGCGGTGACGACGATCGGCACCCGCGGTTTCGTCGAGCTGTTCCCGGGCTTTGCCGACCTCGTCTTTCACCGCGGCGCGGCCGGCCTGTCGATGCTGGTCTCGACGGTCGGCCTCGGCGCGATCTGCGGCGGCGCCTGGATGCTGGTGCGCTCCGAGATCGTCGGCCTGACCGGCATCGTCCTCGGCAACACGCTCTTGATGTCGCTCGCCGTGATCGCCTTCACCGCGAGTGACAATTTCATCATCGCGCTGCCCTGCGCCTTTGTCGCCGGCGCGGCGATGGTGATCACCGGCGTCGGCGCCCAGACGCTGGTTCAGGCGGCGGTCGAGCCGCAGATGCGCGGCCGCATCATGGCGCTTTACGGCATGATCTTCCGCGCCGGCCCGGCGCTCGGCGCGGTGTTGATGGGCTCGCTCAGCGAGCGCTTCGGGTTGCGCCTGCCGCTGGCCGTCGGCGCGGTGGTGTCGATCGCGGTCTGGGCGATGACCTGGGCGCGGCATCGCCACATCGCCGCCAAGCTCGAAAGCGAACCGCCGCACCGCGCGGCGATGAAGGCGGCGGACTGACGCTCGATGCTGGCCCGTATTTTCGTATCCTTTTTGTTCTTGACAAAGTCATAATTTGCGTTATATGCACCGCTACACGTAGGTTGCACGCATTCTCACTTCAGAGGATACGCAAGACTGGACCAGCAGAGCCATCACTATGTGGCAATTTTGCCCTGTTCTGCCGCCTGATTGTTGCAAGATTGTCCTGCTAAATTGCTGTTCGACTGCCTGTTTCGGCGGCTGTTTCCCCTCCGAAAAGCCCGTAGCTCCAGAGACTTGCGAGGCACGATGGAAGCTGAAGAAAAAATTGCGCCCGTTCCGGCCGAGGCCGGAATGCCCCCCGAGCGCGGTAGCGGCCGCTTCGTCAAAGGGCAATCGGGCAACCCCCGTGGCCGGCCCAGCCGTGCGCATCAGGCCGCCTGGGTCGGCCAGCACCTGATCGACCGCAAAATCATCGAGCTGGTCGACGGCGCGATCGGCCGCGCCCAGGTCGGCGACAAGCCCTCTGCGCGCGCTCTGCTGGACCGCCTCGTTCCGCCGCGCCGCGAGGCGCCGGTCTGGCTGAAGGTTGCGCCGATCGAGGACCGGGCCGGCGTCAAGTCGGCGCTGAAGGCGGTGGCAACCGCCGTTGCGCAGGGCGACATTCCGCCGGCCCAGGGCCTGAAGCTAGTGCGCATGTACACCGAACTGTACCGATATCTGTGAGCATTGGCGTGGCGGGTTGTCTTTCTGCTCCCTCCCCTCGATGGGACAGGGCTCTTCTTTCTCCGTCAGTCACCGATCAGTGCCACCCCTTCGGCGACGGCCGCGCTCGCGAGCGGTGCGTCGAGCGTCGCCAGCGGCACGCCCGCGCGCAGCGCGAGTTCAAGATACGATGCGTCGTACACCGTCAGCCGGTGCTTGCGCGCCAGCGCCATCACGGCGGTTTCGTTTGGCGCGTGATCGATCGCCAGGTCGGCGGTCGCCAAATCCCGCAGGAACTCTTCGGTTCGGCGCTCGCTGATCCTGCCGCGGCGCTCGCCGATGACGAGCACGTTGCGCAGCTCGTACCACCAGACACCCGGCGCAGAGGCAGGTTCGCTTCGCAGCCTTGCCCGTGCTGCCGCGGCGACGGGAGCCGCTTCATCGAAGGCCCACGCCAGGACCACCGACGCGTCGATGACGAACGGCATCTAATATTTGTGGCCTTCGTGCCGCCAGGCGAGGATTTCCTCGATCGTCGTCCGGCCGTGTTCCTTCCGGACTTTTTTTCCGAGCGTTTCGATCGCATCGAGCGCCTTCGCAACCCGCTGGCGCCGCGCCTCCTCGTCGGGCACGAGGCGGGCGACAGGCCGGCCGTGGCGGGTGATCGCGATCGTCTCGCCGCGCTCGACCGCGTCGAGCAGCTCGGCAAAATGCGTCTTGGCCTCGGACGCGGCGATCTCGCGCTGCCCTTCCTTGGTGCGGAATGCGGCCGCCTCTTCGCGGAGTGTTCGCGAAGGTTTTCGGCTGGACATCGGTCGGCCTCGACAATTGGTCAATTTAATTGGTCAATCTATGCTGGGTCGTCCCGAATGCAAGTACAAACGCCGGCAAGCCATCCCGTCCGCTCGGACGCGGAGGACCGATGAATGGCCCCCCTGCCGGATCGGACCGGCCGACGCTGCTCTGTTTCGGCTTCGGCTACAGCGCGCGGGCGCTGGCGCGGCGGCTCGGGCCGGAGTGGCGCGTGACCGGCACCAGTCGCGAGGGCGGGCAGGGCACGCGTCGCTTCGACCGCAATCACCCGCTGCCGGCGGAAGCCTTCGTCGATGTCAGTCACATCCTGGTCTCGGTGCCGCCCGACGAGGCCGGCGATCCGGTGCTGGGTGTCCACGCCGCCGAGATCGCCGCAATGCCGGGTCTCGCCTGGCTCGGCTACCTGTCGACGACCGGCGTCTATGGCGACCGCGGCGGAGCCTGGGTCGATGAGACATCGGAATTGCGCCCGACCGGCGAGCGCGGCAGCCGCCGCGCCGCGGCCGAGGCCGGTTGGCTCGACCTCCATCGCTGCACCGGCGTCGCGGTTCATATCTTTCGTCTCGCCGGCATCTACGGCGCCGGCCGCAGCCCGTTCGACGCGCTGCGCGCCGGCACCGCGAAGCGCATCGCGCCGGACGAACGACGCCCCGGTCAGGTCTTCTCGCGCATCCATGTCGATGACCTCGCGGCGATCCTTCTCGCCTCGATTGCCCGGCCGCGGCCGGGCGCCATCTACAATGTCTGCGACGACGAACCGGCTGCGCCGGCCGATGTGGTCGCCCATGCGGCGGCGCTGCTCGGCATCAACCCGCCGCCGCTGATCCCGTTCGCGCAAGCCGCGCTGTCGCCGACGGCGCGCAGCTTTTATGACGACAACAAGCGCGTCTCGAACGCGCTGATGAAGCGCGAATTGGGTGTCGGTCTGCGCTACCCGGATTACCGCGCCGGCCTCGCGGCGATCCTTGCGGCAGGCGGCTGATCCCGTCAGGATGGCCGCCAAATTCGGACCGGGTTTAGGGAGATCGCAATGGCCTACAACATTCTGATCCTTGGCGCTTCTTACGGCTCGCTCTTGGCGACGAAGCTGCTGTTCGGCGGCCACAAGATCACGATGGTCTGCCTCCCGGCCGAAATCGAGGCGTTCAACGGCGAGGGTGCCCGGGTGCGCCTGCCGGTGCGCGGCCGCAAGGAGCCGGTCGAGCTCAATTCGCGCGACCTGCCCGGCAAGCTGTCGGCGGCCGGTCCGGGCGACGTCAACCCCGCCGATTTCGATCTCGTCGCGCTGGCGATGCAGGAGCCGCAATACCGCTCGCCGGGCGTGCGCGAGCTGCTCGACGCGGTGGCGAAGAGCCGGAAGCCGACGATGTCGATCATGAACATGCCGCCGCTCCCGTACCTGAAGCGGATCCCCGGCCTCGCCACCGACGCGCTGAAGCCGGCCTTCACCGACGCCGGTGTGTGGGACAATTTCGAGCCCGGGCGCCTGACCCTGTGCAGCCCCGACCCGCAGGCGATCCGCCCGCCGGGCGAGCCGATCAACTTCCTCCTCGTCACTTTGCCGACCAACTTTAAGGTCGCGCGCTTCGAGTCGGACAGTGACACCGCGATCCTACGCCAGCTGTCGAAGGATGTGGATGCGGCCCGCTACAAGATCGGCGGCGAGCAGATCGAATTGCCGGTGAAGCTGCGCGAGCACGATTCGATTTTTGTGCCGCTCGCGAAATGGGCGATGCTGCTGACCGGCAACTATCGCTGCGTCACCAAGGACGGCGCGATCGACATCAAGGACGCGGTGCACGGCGATGTCGCGGCCTCGCGCTCGGTTTACAACTGGGTGATGGGCGTCTGCGAAAAGCTCGGCGCCTCGGCGAACGACCTCGTGCCGTTCGAGAAATACGCCGCCGCCGCCAACGATCTGGTGCGGCCGTCCTCGGCGGCGCGCGCGCTCAACAACGGCGCCCCGAACATCGAGCGCACCGACCGGCTGGTGCAGCTGATCGGCAAGCAGTTCGGCATGGCACACCCGATCGTCGATGCCACCGTCGCGCAGGTCGACGAGCGGATCGCCGCCAACCGCAAGAAAGCCGCCGCTGCTTGAGGTGGTGAGGAAGCGGGCGGCGTCGATATCCTTCTCCATCTGCCGCAGGATCGCGGTGTGCGCGTCGG
>DATARH010000093.1:0-8771 GCA_036264235.1 Allostellaceae bacterium | reverse complement strand
CGTCAAGATCATCGATTTCATGCCGATCCAGGAGGGCGAGGACCAACTCGACCTGATCCGCATCGTCTGCGGTGTCGCCGGCCGGGTGCGGATGCGCACTGAGATTGCTTTCCGCTTCGATTACGGCCGCGGCATTCCCTGGGTGCGGCAGCCTATCGGCGGACCCGGCGCCATCGCCGGCCCGAACGCAATCCAACTGGTTACACAGGTCAGACTGCATGGCACGCCGCAACTGACGACGGTCGGCGAGTTCACCGTCGAGCCGGGCGAGAGCGTGCCGTTCACGATGAGTTGGTACCCGTCGCACCACAGAGATTTCAAATATCGCGACCCGCACGACGCGCTGCTGGCTGTCGAGAATGGCTGGCACGACTGGTCGAGCCATTGCGCGATCAGCGGCAAATGGCGTGAACCCATCGTGCGTTCGCTGATCACGCTAAAGATGCTGACCTATTCGCCGACCGGGGGCATCGTCGCGGCGGCGACGACCTCCTTGCCGGAGCTGATCGGCGGCGTGCGCAATTGGGACTATCGCATCTGCTGGATCCGGGACGCGACCCTGACGCTGTACGCACTGCTCGCCGCCGGCTATCGCAGCGAAGCGCGGGCCTGGCGCGAGTGGCTGCTGCGCGCGGCGGCCGGACACCCCTCCGAAATGCAGATCATGTATGGCATTGCCGGCGAGCGCCGGCTGACCGAATTCGAGCTGGACTGGCTGCCCGGCTACGAGAACAGCGCACCGGTGCGGATCGGCAACGCGGCGCACGCGCAACTGCAGATCGACGTTTATGGCGAGCTGATGGACGCGCTCTACGCTAGCCGGCGTTACGGGCTCGAGGCCAACCCGCATGCCTGGAGCCTGCAATGCAAGCTGCTCGAATTCCTCGAGCAGATCTGGATGGAGCCCGACAACGGCATCTGGGAAGTGCGCGGTGAGCGTCGCCACTTCACCTTCTCGAAAATCATGGCGTGGGTGGCGTTCGACCGCGGCGTCAAATCGGTCGAGCAGCACGGGGTGCACGGGCCGCAGGCGCGCTGGGCCAGGGTACGCGACAAGATCGCCGCCGAGATCCTCGAGAAAGGCTTCGACCGCGACCGCAACAGCTTTGTGCAATATTACGGCTCTACAGACCTCGATGCCTCGCTGCTGCTGATCCCGCAGCTCGGCTTTCTGCCGCCGGACGACCCGCGGATCGTCGGCACGGTCGAGGCCATTGAGCGCGAGCTCGTCTATCAGGGGCTGGTGTACCGCTATTCGACGCACCCCGATACCGACGGGTTGCCGCCGGGCGAGGGTGCCTTTCTCGCCTGCAGCTTCTGGCTGGCCAACTGCCTGGCGTTGATCGGGCGGCGCGGTGACGCCGAGGCCCTGTTCGAACGGTTATTGGCGCTGCGAAACGATCTCGGTCTGATGGCCGAGGAATACGACCCGCGAGCCAAACGGATGCTCGGAAATTTTCCGCAGGCCTTTTCACATACCGCGATCATCAACACGGCCGCGCATCTGTCGGAGGCCGACACCTCGGCAGCCGATCGCGGCGGCGCGAACTGAGCCATCGAGGGTTCGCGCGGGATTGAGGTGGCATGGTGGCGCGGCGCTCACCACATAGACCCTACTGTTGCAGGGAGTGTGGACGATGGCGTTCAAGCCGAATTACCGTTTCGAGCGCAATGAACGCAATCGACAGAAGCAGGCGAAGAAGGAAGAGAAATCGCGCCGGCAGCAGGAGCGCAAATCACAGCACGACGAGACCGGTCCGGCGCAGGCAGACGAGAACGCGCCGCCGCCGGAATGAGCCGTCGGTCAGCTTTGCGGCGCTAAGCTGTTGAAGGGTCAGAGCCCGGCCTTGCCGGCGGGCTGATTGTCGATGGGTCGGCCGGATATATCAACGCGCTCGGCGAGCCGCTCATACTGTCCGGCGACATCCTGCAGATGCTCCTTTACCGCCGCGGTCGTGGCCTCGCTGGCCAATTGCCGCACCCGGGCCGCGTGGCGCCGGTAATATTCGGCCGGCAGTGGCGGTTTGGTTGGCGGGTGCTCCATCGCGGGGTATCGGGCTCGGCGATCAATATCCTTCGCGTTCGAGGCGCTTGCGCATCGCCTTGCGATGACGCCTAACCGACTCGGCCTTTTCGCGCACGCGCCGCTCAGACGGTTTTTCATAGGACCGGCGCCGTTTCATCTCGCGAAACGTGCCCTCGCGCTGCATCTTTTTTTTGAGGACGCGCAGCGCCGAATTGACATCGTTGTCGCGGACAAAAACTTCCATCGCGCAGCTCCTTGGTGACCGCGTTTTCGCCGGCGTCGTCCGAAAGCAAAGGAGCGGCGCCGCACCGGCGCCGCTCCTCTGTGGGACTATGCGCTCTTGAGATTGACCGCCGAGGTCTTGCCCCCTTGGCCGCGCTCCAACTCGAAGCTGACCCGCTGCCCTTCGTTCAGACTGCCCATGCCGGCGCGCTCGACCGCCGAGATATGCACGAACACGTCCTTTGATCCGTCCTCAGGCTGAATGAAGCCGTAGCCCTTCTGGCCGTTGAACCACTTCACGGTTCCGATCGTCATTGTCGTCCTTTTCACAAGTCAAAATTGACCGCGGCCGGGGAGGTCCGGTCGCGGATCGAGCTACGACATTGTGCGGAGTGCAGGTCCGGCGCTCGCGAGGAGCAGGAGGAAAAGCAAGCCGAACCACGCGCGTGCGTCGACGCCGATGATGTAAGCCCTTACGCTGGGTAGCGCAAGGGAGACAGCCGGGGCTAGCACAGGACCGGCCGATCCCGAGACGGCCGAGCGATCGATGTGGGCCGAGACCGGCACAATTGGTCGCTCCGACCGTTATCCTCGGCGCGGCACCGACTGGCGGTGCCGGCTATTGTGGAAACCAGAGTGCCTGCCGCGGCTGCCGCTTCCCGCTCCAACAATTTCGACGCGCTGCGCCTCGCCGCGGCGTCCTCGGTGCTGTTTTCGCATTCTTTCCTGATCGCCGAGGGCAGCGAGGCGCGCGAGCCCTTCGCCTGGTTGACCGGCAACCAGTGCATCCTCGGGCTGGTCGGCGTCTTCGTCTTCTTCATCATCAGCGGCTATCTGGTCACCGAGAGCTATTGCCGGACCCCGGCGCCGGGCCGTTTTGCGCTGAAGCGCGGTTTGCGCATCTTTCCGGCGCTGGCGGTCAACGCGGTGGTCTGCGCGATCCTGTTGGGGCCGATCGTGGCGTCGTTGCCGCTCTCGGCCTATTTCGCCGACCAAGGGGTCGGCCGCTTTATAGCCCATGTGCTGATGCTCGATCCGGGGCCGTTGCAATTGCCTGGCGTGCTGTTCGCCGACAATTCGGTCGGACTGTTGATCAACGGCTCGCTGTGGACGCTGCGCTATGAAGTAATGATGTACGTGATGGTGCTGCTGCTGGGGATCTCGCGGCTGCTGCGCCTCGAAACCGCACTGGCGCTGACTGGGGTCGGCATCGCCGCGGTCTATTTCGAAGCGTCGCTGAAGCCGTTCGGCGATTTCGGCGAGATGGCCTGGCTGCTCGGTTTCTTCGCTTCGGGCATGGCGATGTATTTCCTGCGCGACCGGGTGCCGTTCGGCTGGCCTTATGCGCTGGCAGCGGTGCTGGCGCTGGCGATTTTCACCTGGGCCGGCAAGTTCATCATGCTGTTCCCGCTGGGCGGCGCCTATCTCGCGATCTGGTTCGCGCGCCGCTACGACCCGGCGCTCGATTACGCGCGGCATGTCGGCGATCTGTCCTACGGCGTCTACATCTATGGCTGGCCGGCGGCGCAGCTGGTCATGTTTCTCTCCGGCGGCCGGGCCCATTGGTGGCAAATCCTGATCGGTTCCTTTGCGCTGGCACTGGCGCTCGCCTGGCTGTCATGGCATGGCGTCGAGAAATGGGCGCTGCGCTGGGGCCGGTCGCGGCGTACACCGGCGCCGCAATCGCAGGTCATCGCGGCAGACGCTTAGCTCTCTGCGTTCTTCGCATTCGACAGCGGCACGAGCCGGGCAGTACCGTGGCGCAGCTATTCCGGGAGCGCGCCATGTACGATCTCTTGATCAAGAACGGCACCGTGATCGACGGCACCGGCGCGCCGCGGCGGCAGGCCGATGTCGCGGTTTCCGGTGGCAAGATCGCCGAGATCGGCAAGATCGCCGACGGCGCAACAAAGGTCATCGACGCCGACAGACTCGTGGTAGCGCCAGGCTTTATCGATCCGCACACCCATTACGACGCGCAGATCTGCTGGGACCCGGCGATCTCGCCGTCATGCTGGCACGGCGTCACCTCGGTGGTGATGGGCAATTGCGGCGTCGGCATCGCGCCATGTCAGCCGCAGGCGCGCGAGATTGCAATGCGCGATCTCGTCAATGTCGAGGCGATCCCGTTCGAGGTGCTGAACGCGGGGATTACCTGGGACTGGGTCACCTTTCCGGAATTCCTCGACGCCGCCGAGCAGCGCGGCTCAGCGCTGAACCTCGGCTTTATCGCGCCGCTGACGCCGTTCCGCCACTGGGTCATGGGCGAAGCCTCGATGGAGCGCGCGGCGACCCCGGAAGAGACGGCGCAGATCAAGAGGCTGCTGGGCGAGGCGGTCGAGGCCGGCGCGTTCGGCTTTTCGACGACGGTGTTGAACCAGCATGTAGGGCACCAGGGGCGGCCGCTCGCCTGCCGCAACGCCAGCCGCGACGAGCTCAAGGCCTATTGCAATGTGCTGAAGGAACAGCGGAAGGGCGCGATGGAGATCGCACTGACGCAGAAGGTCGGGGTGCTGAGCGACGATGAGGAAGACCTCCTCGCGTTCCTGCTGCGTGAGAGCGGGCGGCCGGTGACATTCCTGGCGCTGTTTCAGCGCGACGACCTGCCGGAATCTTGCGCGGATATCCGGCGGCGGGCGCGCGCTTATCACGGCGCGGTGCCGCAGACGTCCCCGCTGGCGCTGACCCGCGACATCAACATGCGCAATCCGTTCTCGTTTGCACTGTTCAAATGCTGGACGCGTGTCTTCGCCGATAAATCGAAGGAGGCGCAGCGCGCGGTCTATGGCGACCCCGATTTCCGAGCCGCGTTCCGCGCGGAGTTTAACAATGCGATCGACTGGAACAGGATCACCGTCCACGAAGTGCACCGGCCCGATTTGAAGCCCCTCGAAGGCCGCACCGTCGCGGCGGTCGCCCGACAGCGCGGCAAGGACCCGCTCGACACCTTTCTTGACCTGACGCTCGAAGACGATCTCGACATCGAATTCGTGCTGGCGCAGTTCAACGTCGATGTCGAGCGGGTGAAGAACAACCTGACCGATCCGCGGGTGCTGATCGCGCTCGGCGACGGCGGCGCTCATGTCGACATGCTGTGCGACGCGGGCTATCCGACCTACCTGCTCGGCACCTGGGTGCGCGAGCGCCAGATCATGAGCCTCGAACAGGCGATCGCCCGGCTTACGGCGCAGCCGGCCGATCTGTTCGGGATCAAAGGGCGCGGCCGCCTCGCGGTCGGCAATGCCGCCGACATCGCAGTGTTCGATCCGGAGACGATCGGTTCGGCCAGCCGCGGCGAGCGCCGCTATGATTTGCCAGGCGGCGCCAAACGGATGGTAATGCCGGCCCGCGGCGTCACCCACACGATCGTCAACGGCCAGGTCGCCTACGCCGGCGGTCAGGTCACCGGTGCGGCGAGCGGCGTGGTGCTGCGGTCTTGACCCGCCTCGCCGCGGCGCTTGCCGCCCTGCTGCTCGGCGCCGGCGCGGCGTTCGCCGGCGCCGACCCAGTCTTTTCCGACACTGGCCCCGACGCAGAGGCTTACGGGAAGTCGAGCGGCTATCCGGTCGGCGGCCGCCTAGCGACGCAAGGCAATCTCGTCGGGCTCTACAGCCATTTCGCCGATGCCTTTCCGACCCGCCGCGTCGACCGGGCGGACACGCCGACCCTCTGGCGCCGCGCCCAGGATGAGCTGGCGCTGACGTATCGCTACGCCGGCGCCGACCGGTCGCTGGCCGACTACCTCGACCGGCACCCGGCGACCGGGCTGCTGGTCGCCCATGGCGACGAGATCCTCTACGAGCATTACCGCTACGCCCGTACCGATCACGACCTGTTCCAGAGCGCGTCGATGGCGAAGACGATCACGTCGATGCTATTCGGCATCGCGCTGAGCGAAGGCAAAATTCACTCGATCGACGACCCGGCCGCCGCCTACATCCCCGAACTGGTCGACAACGAATATGGCAAGACCCCGTTGCGGGCGTTGCTGCACATGTCGTCCGGGAACACGTTCACCGAGGTTTACGACGGCCACGACGACAATGCGCGCCTCGGCCGCGCGTTATTCGGCGTGGACAGCAAGGGGCCGGCACAGTCGGTCGGGCTGTTCGGAACGCGCGAAAACCCGCCCGACACCCATTTCCACTATGCCAGCATCGAAACCGAGGTGATCGGCACCGCGCTGTCGAACGCGGTTGGGATGCCGCTCGCCGATTACCTGCGCGACCGCATCTGGCGGCGGATCGGCACCGAGGCCGATGCCAATTGGGCGCTCGATGGCAGCGGGCACGAGCCCGGCTTTTGCTGCTTCAACGCGACGTTGCGCGACTGGGCGCGGCTGGGCCTGATGCTGGCGCAGGACGGCGCGTGGAACGGCACCCAGATCGTGCCCCGGCAATGGGTTATCGACGCGACCACCGCCGACCCTGCTTTCCCTCATCTGGCGCCGCGGACAGCGACGCCGTACTACGGCTACGGATATCAGGTCTGGCTGTTTCCCGGAGCGCGGCGGCAGTTCGGGCTTTTTGGCATCCACGGGCAGGTCATCGTTGTCGACCCGGCGGCGCGGCTGGTGCTGGTGCATACGGCGGCGCGAGTGCCGGCGCGCGACCCCGCCGCGGTCGAACTCCGGGCGCTATGGGAGGCGCTCGTCGCGCGGTTCACGTCCTAGCAAAACGCCTCAGGACCCGCCGCGCCAGCGGCCCAGCAGCGGCGCCGACCGGCAACATCGCCGGGCACGCTGCTCAGGTCATAAGAGGCGCTCAGTCGCCGGTTCCGGCACCCGGATTGGCGTTTGGCTGGTCCGGTCCAAACCAATTCCAGCCATAGCGACCGAAGGCCGGGTTTGGGGGCGGGTAGATGATTGTGTAAGCCGGCGGGACGATTACGGTCGCCCTCGGCGCACAAGTCCAGAGGCCGGCGGTCCATACGCACTGCGCCTGCGCGGTTCCGGCAAAGCCGGCCAAGGTCAAGAGGGATGCCGCAACGCCGGCCATCGCTGCCGTTTTCATCTCGGATGCTCCTGTTCACCGTTTTCCCGTAGAACAGGAGCATCCAAATGTTTGATGCGGTTTAGCCCGGAGGTTTAGAACCGACGCGATTTATCGACGAGGTTTAGAACCGACGCGATTTATCGACGCGTTTGCGCAGCGCCGCGAACCGGCAAGGCCACCGAAAGTGCCGCCAGTCCCCAAAGCGGCACTCGACGAGACGGCTCAGTTGCCGGTGCCCTGGTTGTGCTGTGCGGTGGCCGAGGCGCTCGACGTGTTGTCGTAGGGGCTGTAGGACGAGCCATATCCATAGCCGCCGTAGCCGTACCCGGCATAGCCATAGCCCCGGTACGCGTGCCGATACGCCGCAAAATGGCGGTGATGGTGCAGCCGGACCATGTGCCGGCACGTACTGGTCATTCCATCCCGTACGCATCTGGCCTCGGCGGTTGTTGCAAAGCCGGTGGAAGCAAGCAACGCCACGGCGATGCCGGCAATCGCGATTTTCTGCATTTCGGATGCTCCTGCTGACGCGTTGTGCGGTCAACGCGAGCGCCCAAAGGATTTATTCTTTTTAACCGCGAGGTTTAGAACCAGCGGGATTTATCGACGAGATTGCGCAAGGGCTGGCCGGCGGCGAAGCGGCGGCAATTGTCGCTCAAGACCTCGAAGCGACGCTCGTCTAGATAAGGGCCGTAGCCGGCGGTGTGCGGTGTCAGCAGCACGCCCGGGGTGGTCCATAACGGGTGGTCGGCCGGCAGCGGCTCCTGCTCGTAGACGTCGAGGCCGGCGCCCGCGATCTCGCCGGCCGTGAGCGCGGCGACGAGGTCGTCGAGCCTCGTCGTCATGCCGCGGCCGATATTGATGAAAAAGGCCGTCCGTTTCATGCGGCGGAAGCGCGCGCGGTTCATAAAACCTTCCGTCTCCGGCGTGTGCGGCACGGTGAGGATCACGAAATCGGCCTGTGGCAAGAGCTCGTCGAGCGCGGCGGCGCGGTGCAATTCGGCGATCCCGGGCGACTTCTCGGTCCGGCGTTCGTCGATGCCGATGACGCGCATGCCAAAGGCGCTCGCAAGCCGCGCGATCTCGCTGCCGATGCCGCCGACACCGACGATAAGCGCGGTCGCTTCCGGCAGGTGAACGACACCCGTATCGGGCGGCAATTTCTTCCACTGCCGGCGCTGCTGCTGCGGCAGATAGACATGCAGCCCGCGCGCGAAGGCGAGCACGAACGACATCACATGCGCGCCGATATGGTCGTTATAGATTTCGCGGAAATTGGTGATGACGACCGGGTGCTCGATCAGTTCGGGGTAATAGAACCCGGCGGGCGGCGCGGCTTGCGGCGCCTGCAGCCAGCGCAGCTTGTCGGCCCGCGCGAGGAGGGCCGGGGGGATCCGGCCAAAGGCGCCCTCCGCCATGGCGATCGCCTGCTCGGCGCCTTCCATCGTCTCCGGCGCGATGATGTCGAGGTCCGGCGTCGCTTCGGCGAGGCGCCGCGCCCATTCGCGCGTCAAGTCGCTCTGCGGCGG
>DATARH010000018.1:0-7949 GCA_036264235.1 Allostellaceae bacterium | reverse complement strand
TTGCCGAGCCCGGTCTGCTCCTCGTCGAGGATCAGCAGCATGCCGCGGTCGTGACACATCTCCTGCAACCGCTTGAGCCAGCCGGGCGGCGGCTCAATCACGCCGCCGGCGCTGAACAGCGGTTCGGTGATGACCGCCGCCGGCCGGCCGGTCGACTGCGCGTCGAGCAGCTCGAAGCTGGCGTCGAGGCAGGCGTAATTGCAGGCCGGAAAGGTCTGCCGCAGGGGACAGCGGTAGCAATAGGGCGCGATCAGCGCGTAGCTGCCCGACGGCAACACACCGTGTCCGGCGTGCCAGCCGGCAAAGGTCAAGGAGCGCGCCGTGTCGGACATGCCGTGGAAACTGACATGCGGGCTCGCGACCTCGTAGCCGCCGGTGTATTGCCGCGCGATCATCACCGCCGCCTCGTTGGCCTCGGAACCGGATTGCAGGAAGAGGCTCTTGTCGAGCCCCTGTGGCATGACGCTGGCGAGCCGTTCGGCGAGACGGATCTCCTGCACGTTGAAATAGCTGCTGTGCGCGTGCACCAGCGTGTCGCAAGCCTGTTTGATCGCGGCGGTGACGGTCGGGTGGTTGTGACCGAGCGCGGCGCACATCTGGCCGGAATTGAAGTCGAGCCAGCGCTTGCCGTTGACGTCCTCGACCTCGGAGCCACTGCCGGAGACGAAGACCGGCCCGGCCACTTCGCCCTTGTCCATTCGGGCGCGGAAACTGTAGCGCCGGGCGAGGGCGAGCAGATCGGCTTCGGTTTGCATTGGATCGTTCTCCGTTCGCCGGGCGGTTGCAGCGGGACGGTCCCGACCATACCTTATCCGCCGCAAGCAAGCAGGAGGACGAGATGCGCCGCACGAATTTGGCCGCCGGGTTGTTTGTGCTTGGCCTGAGCCTCGGTGCCGCGGCGCCGGCCTTTGCCGCGTTCGGCGCGATGGCGCTCGACGACGAAACCGGGAAGTACGGCGCCAGCTGGAACGAGGAAAGTCAGAAGCGCGCTGAGGACGCCGCACTGAAAGGCTGCGACTCGCCCGGATGCAAGATTGTATTCCGCGTACCCGCCCGGCAATGCGGCGCTCTAGCCACCGGCGAGAAGGGCAAAAGTGGAAAGGTTGCCTGGGGAGGCAAGAACAACGCGCGGACGCGCGATGCAGCCAAGCTGGCGGCGCTCGAAAACTGTCAGAAGCACACCTCCGGCAAATGCGAGGTGCGCGAGAGCGAGTGCAACCGGTAACCGGCGCGACCACATGGATGCCGCATTTGCACCGCTAAACACGCCGCGAAATCGAATTCGCAAGGGGAATCCGTGAGATGCGAGGGTTGTTGGGGGCAGCCGCCGGAATAGCCATTGTCGTGATCGGGCTCGGAGCGGCTATTGCGGCGCAAGATGCTGCCGCTCCGGGCAAGGATGACGCCAAGGGGCCGGCCGGCTATGGCGCGATCGCCTATGACGAATACAGCGGCAAAAAGGGCGCCAGCTGGAACCAGCCGAGCTACGAAGACGCGCAAAAGGAGGCTCTGAAGGAGTGCGATAGCGAGAAGTGCCTGCTGAACACCGTCGAACCGCACCATTGCGGTGCGCTCGCCAAGAGCAGCAAGGATCGCGCCTGGAGCGGCGCCGAGCGCGACAGCCTCAAGGATGCCCAGCGGGACGCGATCGCGCGCTGCCAGGGCCACGCAGCCGCCGGGAAGTGCACGGTCCTGATCTCCGGCTGCAATAAATGAGCTAACCCTCTCCCGCCGCGCGGCGGAGGGGATAAACACCCACTAACTTGAGCAGGGCGCTGGTCAGGACGCCGTTGGGATCGGCGAGGGCTTCCAGCACCGTGAAATGGTCGGTGCCATCGACCGACAGCAGGTGACCGGGCAGGCCGCGCTCGACCCAGGCCTGCGCGTAGTCGATCGACTGGCGGCACAGCTCCGGCAATTCCCGCGTGCCATATGCGACAACGAGCGGCCCGGCCATCGGCGGGAAATGCAGCATCGGGCTGTTGCGCCGCGCCTCGGCCTCGTCGAGGCCGAGCTTCTCGTTCAGATAATTGAGCCGGATCGGCTCCAAATCGTAGATGCCGCTGATCGCGATCCCGCCGCGCACCGCCGGCAGGGTCATCGTCGTCGCGGTCAGATGGCCGCCGGCCGAATGGCCCGAGACATAAATCCGCTCGGGATCGGCGCCGTAGCCGGCGAGATGTTCAGACAGCCAGCCGATCGAGCGGGCGACTTCCGCGACGATGCGGTCCATTCGGGCGCTCGGCGCCAGCGTGTATTCAATCATCGCGAGATTGACGCCATTGGGCAGCAGGCCCTCGGCGACGAAGGTGTAGTTTTCCTTGTCGCTTTCGGCGAACTGCCAATAGCCGCCATGGATGAAGGCCAGGGTCGGCGCCTTCGGGTTCGCGGCAAGAAACAGGTCGAGCCGCTCGCGCGGCGCCTCGCCATACGCCAGGTCGAGGTGCTGCGGATGCTCGCGCCGCATGCGGGCGCCGCGCTCCCACCAATCGGCCTTGATCTCGTCGACATTCGCCACCGCCGCCCGGTTGTCGTAGGCGGCATCGAGCTGCGGGCGATCCATTCCGCGGTACAGCATGGCATCAGGTCCCGATCGCGAGGGGGCTCGACAGTTTGCGCAACAGGGCCACGACCGACAGTGGGGTCAAGCGGCCGGTGCGGGGGTTTTCGACGCTTGGCACGTTGGCGATTTCGAGCGTGAAGCTTACGGAATCGGCCTCGACCTCGATGCGGTGCAGATTTCGGTCGACGCCGGGATCGGCCCAGATATCGATCATTGTACGGTCCGGTCCGATGCCGGCGAGGGCCAGCGCGGCGACGACATTGACGTTCGCCGGAAATCCCCGCGCCGCGTCGCGGGCAGTGCCGGAGAACACCCGCTTCGGCTGGTTCAGCCGCTCGACCGAGATGCCATTCTCGACGAGGTAGGGTGCCCCGGCGAGCCCGTTCGGCGGCTTGCGGGTGATCATCTGGACACGCGAGATTTCGCCGACCGCGGCAGCCTGCACCGCGTCGAGCCCGAGCAGCGCGCCGGTCGGTACCAGGATGCGGCCGCCCTGCCGCCGTGCCAATTCGACGAGGTTGAAATTGTCGAGCAACGCGCCGCAGGACAGCACGATGACGGTGCGGCCCTGCGCTAGCGCGGGCTCGGCGAGATCGCGCAACACCGCGGCCGGGGCGCATTCGACGACGATGTCCGCCACATCGCCGAGCTGCGACAGCGGCAGCACCGGCACCGGTCGCGAGAAACCGCTCATCGCCTTTGCGGCGCGGGTGGTGTCGCGCACCGACACGGCGGCCAGTTCCATACCCTCGATGCCGCGATCGAGATGCTGCGCCACAACCTTGCCAATCGCACCGAAGCCGGCGATCGCGACGCGCTGTACCATCTCACCCCCGCTCAGTACGATTTCGGCAAGCCTAGCACCCGTTCGGCGATGTAGGACAGGATCAGCTGCGGGCTGACCGGCGCGATCCGGGCGATCTGGATTTCCCGGAAATAGCGCTCGACATGGTATTCGCGGGCATAGCCCATGCCGCCATGGGTCAGCACCGCCGTCTCGCAGGCCCGGTGCCCGGCCTCGGCAGCGAAATATTTGGCGGCGTTGGCGAAGGCGCCGGCCTCCTCGCCGGCATCATAAGCGGCGGCGGCGCGCATGGTCAGCAACTCGGCCGCCTCCAAGTCAATCCAACGCTCGGCAAGCGGGTGCTGGATGCCCTGGTTCTGGCCGATCGGGCGGCCGAACACGACGCGTTCGCCGGCATAGCGGGCGGCACGGTCGAGGGCGGCGCGGCCGAGCCCGACAGCCTCGGCGGCGATCAGGATGCGCTCCGGGTTCATCCCGTGCAGGATGTATTGGAAGCCCTTGCCTTCCTCGCCGATACGGTCCTCGGCCGGGACTTTGAGGCCATCGATGAACAGCAGGTTCGAATCGACCGCCATCCGGCCCATTTTCGGGATTTCACGGACCTCGACGGTGCTCCGGTCGAGGTCGGTGTAGAACAGCGTCATTCCCTGCGACGGCCGCGCCACCTCCTCGATCGGGGCGGTGCGCGTCAGGATCAGCATTTTCTCGGTGACCTGCGCGGTCGAGGTCCAGATTTTGCGGCCGCTGATCACATATCCGTTACCCTCGCGCACCGCCCGGGTCTTGAGCCGCGTCGTGTCGAGGCCGACATCCGGCTCGGTTACCGCGAAACAAGCCTTTTCCCGGCCGGCGATCAGCGGCGGCAGAAAACGCTGCTTCTGCTCGTCGGTGCCGAATACGACGATCGGGTTGAGGCCGAAAATGTTCATATGCACGGCCGAGGCGCCGCTGAACCCGGCGCCCGATTGCGCCACCGCCTGCATCACGATCGCCGCTTCGGTGATGCCGAGACCGCTGCCGCCATAGGCTTCGGGCATCGCGACGCCGAGCCAGCCCGCCTCGGCCATTGCCCGGTGGAATTCGTGCGGGAAGCTGCCTTCGGTGTCCTTCCTCAGCCAGTAATCGTCGCCGAAGCGCTGGCACAGGCGCGACACGGCGTCGCGGATGCCCTGCTGGTCTGCCGTCAGCGCGAAGGTCATACTCTTGCTCAACAGAAACTGTGGCGCCTCGTCCTTACCCTAAATCGTCGCGGAACCGCCCTCAATTGTTACCGTTTGTCGCCAGTTCCGTGAATTTGCGCCCAGCCATTAACCGGGGGGTAGCAAACGTAACGGACGGAAATCTTTGGAAGCGGTGTCGATGAGCCGGATCCTGGTTGTCGAAGACGATCCCGACCTGAGGCCATTGCTGGAGCATGTTCTGGTGGGGGCCCAGCATGACGTCGATGTCACCGAGACCGTTGCCGGCGGGCTGGCGCTGCTCTCGGCGCAAACCTACGACCTGGTGATCGCCGACGGCAGGCTTCCCGACGGGACCGGGATGCAAGTCGCGGCACAGGCCGAGGAGAACGGCTCAAAAGCGCTGATCATCACCGGCTATGCGTTCGACTTGCCGCGCGAACAGCTCGAGCGCTTCGAGTATCTGCTGAAGCCGGTGCGGCCGCATGAATTGCTGCAGGCGGTTGAGCGCGTGTTGCAGGGCCATTCGGCGCGGAACGGGCACTAGCTTCCGCCACTTATCGACCGGTAAGGGTCCGCCCTGTATTCTCGGGGCGACCGTCACTCAGAGCCCGCCCGTGCCGTTCGATACCGTTTACAGCGTCTGTCCGCATGATTGCCCGAGCTGTTGCGCGCTCGAAATCGAGCGCATCAAGCCTGCCCCGGGGGAACCCGGGGGCACGCAAATCGGCCGGGTACGCGGCGCCGCGGGCCAGTCCTATACGCGCGGCATCGTCTGCGCCAAGGTCGCCGGCTACCGCGACCGCCAGCACCACCCGGACCGGCTTTCGGTGCCGCTGCGGCGGGTCGGCGACAAAGGCGTCGGCCGCGCCGCCTTCCAGCCGATCTCCTGGGACGACGCGCTCGACACGGTGGCCGAACGCCTCGCGCTTTCGACGCAAGGCCACGGCAGCGAAACCGTGTGGCCGCATTTCTATGCCGGCACCATGGGGCGGGTGCAGCGCGACTGCATCGAGCGGTTCCGCCACGTGCTGCGCTATTCGCGACAGCATTCGACGATCTGCAACGCGCTGACCGATGCCGGCTGGTTCGCCGGGGTCGGCGCGATGCGCGGGGTCGATGGCCGCGAGATCGCCAAGGCCGATCTCGTCGTGGTCTGGGGCGGCAACCCGGTCTCGACCCAGATCAATGTCATGAAGCACGTCGCCGAGGCGCGGCACGGCCGCGGCGCCAGGCTCGTCGTCATCGACCCGTACCGCACCGGCACCGCAGAGGTCGCCGATTTGCACCTGGCGCCACTCCCCGGGACCGACGGCGCGCTCGCCTGCGCCGTCATGCATGTGCTGTTCGCCGAGGGCTACGCCGACCGCGCCTATATGGCGAATTACACCGACGACCCCGCCGGGCTGGAAGCGCATCTGCGGGACCGCACGCCGGAATGGGCGGCGAGTGTCACCGGGATCGACGCCGACCGGATTGTCGAATTCGCGCGGCTGTACGGACAGGCAAAACGCAGCTTCATCCGGGTCGGTTACGGCTTTTCGCGCTCGCGCAACGGCGCGGCGCAGATGCATGCGGTGACGTGCCTGCCGTCGGTCACCGGCGCCTGGCAATACGAGGGCGGCGGCGCGCATTACTCGAACCACCAAGGCTTCGGGCTCGACCGCACGCTGCTCGAAGGCCTCGATGTCGTCGATCACCGGACCCGCATCCTCGACCAGTCGCGGATCGGGCCGATCCTTGCCGGTGACAAGGGCGACCTCGGCGAAGGGCCGCCGGTGACGGCGCTGCTGATCCAGAACACCAACCCGATGGTGGTGTCGCCCGAGTCCGGCCTGGTGCACCAAGGCTTCGCCCGCGACGATCTGTTCGTCTGCGTGCACGAACAGTTCATGACCGAGACCGCGACGATGGCCGATATCGTGCTGCCGGCGACGACCTTTCTCGAACATGACGACCTCTACACCGCCGGCGGTCATCACTTCCTGCAGATCGGCCGAGCCGTGCTACCGCCGCATGCGGAATGCCGCTCCAACCACGATGTGTTGCGCGAGCTCGGGAAACGCCTCGGCGGCAGTCATCCCGGCTTCGACATGACCGCCTGGGAGGTCATCGAGGAGACATTGCGGCGGAGCAAACTGCCGCCGCCCGAAGAGTTCGAGAACGGTGTCTGGCTCGATTGCTGGCCCGGTTTCGACCGCGGCCATTTCCTCGACGGCTTCGGTCACCGCGACAGGAGATTCCATTTCCGCGCCAACTGGGCCGCGATCGGGCCGCACCACACCGCCCTCTCTGCTTTCCCCGATCATGCCGCGGTGACAGACGACGGCGACCCGGCGCGGCCGTACCGACTGATCGCGGCGCCGTCGCGCTCGTTCCTCAACACCAGCTTCAACAACATCCCGGCCGGCATAGCGCGGGAGGGGCGGCCGACGGCGCTGGTGCATCCAGAGAGCCTGGCCGCGCTCGGTCTCGGCGACGGCGACCGCATCCGCCTCGGAAACGGCAAGGGCAGTGTCGTGCTGCACGCCCGGTCCTTCGACGGGTTGCAGCCGCGGACGATCGTCGCCGAGGGGTTGTGGCCAAACCGCGCCTTCGAGGAAGGTATCGGCATCAACCTGCTAACCAGCGCCGATCCCGGCCTGCCGCGGGGCGGTGCGGTGTTTCACGACACCTCGGTGTGGCTGCGCCCGGCATGAGCGACGACAAGAAACAGCTGCCCGCGGAACCACGCTCGGCCGAGGTCGATGCGTTCCTCGATCAGGTGCGGCGGATGCCGGCGGCGCGGCCGTCGGGCGGGCGTGGCCGGCTGATCTTTGCGCTCGACGCCACCGCCAGCCGGCAGCCGAGCTGGGACCGCGCCTGCCGCATCCAGGGCGAGATGTTCGAGGCGACCGCCGCGCTCGGCGGGCTCGACGTCAAGCTGATGTTCTACCGCGGCTTCAACGAGTGCAAGGCGAGCCGCTGGATGGCGAATGCCGGCGACCTGCACCGGGCGATGCGGTCGGTGTCGTGCCTCGGCGGCGAGACGCAGATCGAGCGGGTGCTCGACCACGCGATCGCCGAAGCCCGGAAGGAACGGGTCGGCGCCCTAGTCTTTGTCGGCGACGCAATGGAGGAGAGCGTCGACCGACTCTGTCAGTTGGCCGGTGAACTCGGGCTGCTCGGTGTGCCGGTGTTCGTCTTTCACGAAGGCCGCGACGCGGTGGCGGCGAATGCCTTCCAGCAGATCGCGAAGCTGTCGCGCGGCGCCTATCTGAGTTTCGATTTGGCGAGCGCCGACCGACTTAAGGAGCTGCTCGGCGCGATCGCGGTGTATGCCGCCGGCGGGCACCGGGCGCTGGCCGACTACAGCAAAAACAAGAGTGGCGAGGTCTTGCGCCTGACCGCGCAGTTGCGCGGC
>DATARH010000312.1:0-15217 GCA_036264235.1 Allostellaceae bacterium | reverse complement strand
GAACATCCAGTTGACGCGCGGATCGGTGTAGGTCCGAGTGTAGCCGAGCGGGATGTGGATCCACGGGTTGCGGTCGGGCGGACCGGCCTCCAGCAAGAGCACCTTGTAGCGCCCGTTCTCGCTGAGCCGCCCGGCCACCGCACAGCCGGCCGAGCCCGCGCCGGTCACGATAAAATCGTACGTCCCTGCCGATACCGCCACGATCCACCACTGGACATGCTGCACGCTCGCATCCGCGACCTTAGCCAAGGATTCCGGGCGGGGAAAGTCGGGCAGCTCAGGACGGTGGCCGTCTCATCAATCGCTTATGCCCGGACTTGGTCCGGGCATCCACGAAGGACAAAATGACATGGAAGGCCGAGCCAAGCCCGGCCATAAACGGGGTGGGTGGGGACGAAAGCAGGGGCAAAGGAAATGAATGTCTCGAAGCTGACTATCAGCCTTGCGGCCTTCGCAGTATGTTTCATGCCGCCGTCGGTGCAGCCGGCGCAGGCGCAATGCGATTGCGCCGTCCCCCAGCGCTGCACGATCACCCCCAACATCGCCGATTTCACCTCGGGCGCGGACTACACTGTCTGCACGATCCGGACCACAGCCGGATACGGCTCGGTCGCTTACACGCTGACGACGCCGCGCGGCGAGCAGTACCGCATCGAGAACCCGGTGACGCTGCTCGACGGCTGGTTCATCAACGGCACGCCGGGCGTGCGGGTCGCGAGCGACGGTCCGACCCGTTCGTGCTTTCGCACGATCAAGGTGCAAATCTGTTTCGGCGGCTGAGACGGCAACCATCTGCGGCGGTTTAACGACCCCACGGGGCGGGCCTATAGTGGTGGCCGACAGGCCGGAGGAGCGTGATGAATCTGTTCCAGGAGCAAGGGGTCAAGGATTACGCCGCCGCCGCGGCGCTGATCCCGGTCATCGATTTCGGCCCGGTCTTCGCCGGCGAGCCCGGCGCGCTCCAAAGGCTCGCCCCCCAGATCGGCGACGCCTGCGAAAACGTCGGCTTCTTCTATGCCGCCGGCCACGGCGTGCCGGAGGACGTAATCGACCGGGCCTTCGCCGCCTCGCGCCGCTTTCACGCGCTGCCGCTCGAAGAAAAACTGAAGCTGCGGCTCAACGAGAACAATATCGGCTATCTGCCGGTCGACGCGTCGGTGCAGGGCGCCTCGACCGTGCACAAGGCGACCCGCCCGAACCGCAACGAAAGCTTCTTCATCAGCCACGACCGCGGTCCCGACCACCCGGATGTGATCGCCCAGACGCCGCTGCGCGGCCGCAACCAATGGCCGGACTCGCTGCCGCAGATCCGCGAACCGATGATGGCGTATTTCCGTGCGCTCGCCGCGATGTGCGACCGGATCCTGCCGGTCTTCGCGGTCGCGCTCGGCATGCCGCCAGGCTTTTTCGCACCGTTCTTTGCCAATGAGGCGCACGCCAATCTGCGCTTCCTGCACTATCCGCCGCAGCCGGCCGACGAGGACAATTTGTTCGGCCAGGCGCCGCACACCGACAACAGCTTCATGACCGCGCTGGCCCGCACCGACGTGCCCGGCCTGGCGGTGCGGCTGCCGTCCGGCGAATGGTTTCCGCCGCCTGTCATTCCCGGCACGTTCCTAATCAATCTCGGCAACATCATGCGGCGCTGGTCCAACGACCGCTTCCTGTCGACGCCGCATGGCGTGCTCAACGACAGCGGCGCCGACCGCTATTCGATCGCGTATTTCCACAGCCCGAATGTCGACGGCGTGATCGAATGCCTGCCGAGTTGCGTTTCGGCGGACAACCCGGCGCGCTACACGCGCGCGGTCTATCGCGATCTGGTGCTCGATTTCTACCGCGCCAATTATTTCCACCAGAATGGCCACCGCTCGGAGGCGGCGGTGCTGGCCGGGGCGGCCGAATAATGCCCGAGGCGCTTTCCGTCTATGCCCTGACCTGCGGTTGGTTGACCGGCGATTTCGGCCATCTGATGGAAGGCGGCGAGGGGCGCGTCCGGCTGCCGATCCCGGCCTATCTGATCGAACACCCGAAGGGAACGGCGCTGTTCGACACCGGCATGCATCCCGATTGCCAGCACGACCCGGCGGCGCGGCTCGGCGAGCGGCTGACCGCGCTGTTCGAGTTCGATTTCCATCCCGGCGAGGACATCGGCGCGCGGTTGGAGGTGCTGGGGCGCGATTCCGCGAAGATCGACCTCGTGATCAGCTCGCATTTCCACTTCGACCATGTCGGCGGCAACGCGCTGATCCCGAACGCGACGCTGCTGGTGCAGCGGCGGGAATGGGATGCCGGCCAGGACCCGGAGATTTGCGCCAAGCGCGGCTTCAACCCGCGCGACTTCGATCTCGGCCACAAGCTGCGCCTCGTCGACGGCGAGCATGACGTGTTCGGCGACGGCTCGGTCGTCTGTCTGCCGACGCACGGCCACACGCCGGGCCACCAGTCGCTGAAACTGAAGCTGCCCGGCGGCGATGTCGTTCTGGCGGCGGACAGTTGTTATTTCTGCCGCACCCTGCGCGAGCGGCGGCTGCCGCGCTTCGTGCACGACCGCGACGCGATGCACGCCTCGCTCGATCGGCTCGCGGCCCTTGAATCCGGGGGCGCCCGCATCTTCTTCGGCCACGACCCGGAATTTTGGGCCACCGTCCCGCAGGCCCCGACCCCGATCGCATGAGCGCAGCCGGGCTTCCCAAGGCGATGCTGATCGATCTCGACGACACGATCCTGTCCGCCTTCGGTGCGGCGGAGGGGCAGTGGCGCAGGGTCATCGCCGAGTTCGCCGAGCATCTGCAGCCGCACCCGCCCGCCGATGTGCTGGCCGCGATCCAGGATTATTCGCGTTATCTTTGGTCAGATCAGGCCCGACACAAGCACTGGCGCCACCGCATCGGCGATGCACGGCGGCACATCGTTTCCAACGCCTTCGCGAAGCTGTGCGAGGGGCGGCCGGGGGCGTCACCGCCGGAAGTCTGCGACGCGCTGGCCGACCGCTTCAACGCAATCCAGGAAGCCGAACTCAAGATGTTCCCCGGCGCGCATGAAGCGCTCGATCGGCTGAAAGAGCTCGGGGTCAAGCTCGCGCTGGTGACCAACGGCGCCGGCGAGCCGCAACGCAAAAAGGTTGTGCGCTTCGCGCTCGAACACCGCTTCGATCACATCCAGATCGAGGGCGAGCACGGTTTTGGCAAGCCGGAGGAGCAGGCCTACCTGCATGCGATGTCGGCGCTCGATGTCGGCCCGAAAGACACCTGGATGGTCGGTGACAATCTCGAATGGGAAGTCGTCGCGCCGCAGCGCCTCGGCATCTACGCAATCTGGTATGACGGGTACGGTCAGGGGCTGCCGCCGGATTCGCCGATCCGCCCGGACCGTATCATCCGCAGCCTTCCGGAGCTGCTGCCCTGAAGTGCCGGATCAGCGCTGCGGCAACCCGACCACCGCCTCGATTTCGAGCAGCAAGTCGGGGCGGACAAGCTTTCGCACCTCGACCAGGGTGCTGGCCGGCCGGACCGCGCCGAAGAACTCCTGGCGCACCGGATTGATCAGTGGCCGGTCGTCGATATTGGTCATGAACACGGTGACCTTCAGCACGTCTGCGAAGCACGCGTGAGCGGCATCCAGCACCTTCTTCATGTTCTCGAAAATCTGCCGCGTCTGCCGCGCCGTGTCGTCCTGCCCGACGACCTTGCCATGCTCGTCGACCCCGACCAGGCCGGAGATGAAGAGGAGATCGCCAAACCGGACCGCGTCGCAATAATGGCTGATCGGCGGCGACAAGCCCGGGATGGAAAACTCCTCGCGTTTTGCGACGGTCATTCGACCCGCTTCAGCCCTAGATCACCGAGGCAGGCATCGAGCGGCTTCTCTTGCGCTGCCGGTACTGCCCGGTCCTGGCAGGCGGCGACGACCGCGGCAAACTCGGCCTTGGTAGGCGATTTGCCGGACGCCATTTTCCAGCCCTGCATGTCCGCCGGCTGGTTCGCGTTCGCATCGGCCTCGGCGCAGGCCGCTACCGTAAACAAAATGCATAAAGCGATAAGCCGCATCCCCCGCTCCCCCTGGTTCTTATGCGCGGCGGGCAGCGTAACGATCCGTAACGGAATGTCACGTCGTCGTTTACGCGAATTGCGTCAGGCGCGTTCGACGAATGCGTCCATCACCTTCTTGTCGCCAGCATGCTCGAAATTGACCGCCAGCTTGTTGTCCTCGACCGCGCGTACGGTGCCGTAGCCGAATTTCTGGTGGAACACGCGGTCGCCGATCGAAAACCCCCCGACCTTCGGCACCTCCTGGCCGCGCAAGGGGACGCGCGGCCCCGTAACCAGCGTCGGGGTCCGCGCCCGCCGGTCGGCCTGGACCTCGTTC
Organism: Allostellaceae bacterium; assembly: GCA_036264235.1. Taxonomy (GTDB): domain Bacteria; phylum Pseudomonadota; class Alphaproteobacteria; order ATCC43930; family CGMCC-115725; genus DATARH01. Next base: position 10,849 of record DATARH010000312.1, on the reverse strand, counting down.
GCCATCGTGTTCCACATGCCGCCCCAGCCCGGTGACGATCCGGTCCAGGTGGGCGGCGGCCCAAGCCCCGGTTCGGTCGTGATCTCGACCTGCGCCTTCGGCAGTTCGTCGACAAAGCGCGACCGGGCCGCGCTTTGCCATTGGCCGTGGATGCGACGGTTCGCGGTGAACGAGACGAAGACGCGGCTGCGCGCCCGGGTCAGCCCGACATAGGCGAGCCGCCGTTCCTCCTCCAACCCGGCGAGCCCGCCCTCTTCCATCGAGCGTTGCGACGGGAACAGACCCTCCTCCCAGCCCGGCAGAAAGACGCTGTCGAATTCAAGCCCCTTGGCGCTGTGCAGGGTCATCAGGTTGACCATGTCGCCGCTCGCATCGGCGGCGTTGTCCATGACCAGGCTGACATGTTCGAGGAACCCGGTCAGGTTCTCGAACTCGGCCATCGCGACGACCAGTTCCTTCAAGTTTTCCAGCCGCCCCGGCGCATCCGGCGATTTATCGGCCTGCAGCATGCCGGTGTAGCCGCTCTCGTCGAGCATCTGCTGCACGAGATCGGTGTGCGGCGCCTCGGCGCCGACGGCGCGCCAGCGGTCGAGGCTGGCGATAAAGGCGGCGAGCGAGGTGCGAGCGGCGCGCGGCAGGCCTTCGCCGGCGATCAGGTTCCGCGCTGCTTCGGTCAGCGGCAAACCCTCGGCGCGGGCTTCGGCGTGCAGCAATTGCAGCGTCGCGGTGCCGATGCCGCGGCGCGGCGTGTTGACGATGCGCTCGAAGGCGAGGTCGTCGGCCGGTTGATGGATCAGCCGCAGATAGGCGAGCGCGTCCCGGATTTCCTGGCGCTCATAGAAGCGCGGACCGCCGATCACCCGGTAGGGCAGGGCGAGCGCGATAAAGCGCTCCTCGAACTCGCGGGTCTGAAAGCCGGCCCGGACCAGGATCGCGACCTCGCGCAGCGCATGGCCTCTGCGGTGCAGCGCCTCGATCTCGTCGCCGACCCAGCGCGCCTCCTGCTCGGCGTCCCACAGACCACGCACCGTGACCTTGTCGCCGCCCTCGGCGCGGGTCCACAGCGTCTTACCGAGCCGGCCCTTGTTATTGGCGATGACCCCGTCGGCGGCGGCCAGGATCTCGGGGGTCGAGCGGTAGTTCTCCTCGAGCCGGACCACCAGGGCGCCCGGAAAATCGCTCTCGAAGCGCAGGATGTTGGCAACCTCGGCGCCGCGCCAAGAATAGATCGATTGGTCATCGTCGCCGACGCAGCAGATGTTCTTATGGCGCTGCGCCAGGAGCCGCAGCCACAGATACTGCGCCGTGTTGCTGTCCTGGTACTCGTCGACCAGCACGTACCGGAACCGCCGCTGGTAGGTCTCCAGCACCTCGGCATGGCCGGTGAACAGCGTCAGATTGTGCAGCAAGAGGTCGCCGAAATCGGTCGCGTTAACGGTCGCGAGCCGCTCTTGGTACATGCGGTACAGGTCCGGTGCGCGGCCATCGGCGTACCCCTGTCCCTCGCCGGCCGGCAGCTTGTCGGGACTGAGGCCGCGGTCCTTCCAGCGGTCGATCAAGCCCAGGAGGGCGCGCGCCGGCCAGCGCCGTTCGTCGATATTCGCCGCGGCGATCAGCTGTTTCAGGAGTCGTAGCTGGTCGTCGGTGTCGAGGATCGTAAAGCTCGGCTTCAGCCCGACGAGTTCGGCGTGCCGGCGCAGGATGCGCGCCGCGATCGCATGGAAGGTGCCGAGCCAGACGCCGTCGGCGGCGCGGCCGATCATCCGTTCCAGCCGCTCGCGCATCTCGCGCGCCGCCTTGTTGGTAAAGGTGACCGCCAGCACCTCGCCTGGATAGGCGCGGCCGGTCGCCAGGATATTCGCCAGCCGGGTGGTCAGCACCCGGGTCTTGCCGGTGCCGGCGCCGGCCAACACCAGGACCGGACCGTCGATGGCATCGACCGCACGACGCTGCGCCTCGTTGAGGCCGCCCAGATAGGGCGGCTCGGCGGCGGACGGCGCCAGATCGGCGATTGCTTCGGGCATGACACATCATATAGCAAGCACGAGCCCGATCGCACACCAAAGCTGCGTACCGGCAGCTTTTGACCAGCGTGGCAGGAAAACCACGCGTGCGGCAAAACCGTCGCAAAAGTGACCAGATGTCGCGTTGCCGCGCGACCTCGGCCATGATCAACGAAATTGCCCCTTTTGCCGCGCCCCGATGCACGCCGCGATCGTCCTCCTGGTGCTGTTCCTGACCTATGTCGGCATGGCCGCCGGCCGGGTCGCATGGCTCAATGTCGACCGCACCGGGATCGCGCTGCTGGCAGTCATCGGGCTGTTGGCGAGCGGCGAGATGACGCTCGACGATTTCGGCAGCGCGGTTGATATGCCGACCCTGGCGCTGCTCTTCGCGATGATGATCATCTCGGCGCAATTCGCCGAATCGGGGTTCATCGATCTGTGCGCCCGCACGATTACCGGAACGGGCGGCGGCACCTTTATCAGCACGCAGCGCAACACCGCCGTTTTGCTGGCGCTGACCGTGGCGATCGGCGGCGGTCTCTCGGCGGTGCTGGCCAACGATATCCTGATCATCGCGATCGCGCCGCTGCTGATCGCCGGCGCGCAGAGCCGCGGCTTCGATCCTCGACCGTTCGCGATCGCACTCGCCGCGTCGACGAATGCCGGGTCGGCCGCGACGATGATCGGCAATCCTCAGAACATCCTGCTCGGCGCGATCGGCCGGCTGAACTTCTGGCATTTCCTGCTGGTCTGCGGGGTGCCGGCGCTGTTCGCGCTGTTCGCGGTGTTCGGCGTCGTCTGGGTCCAATGGGGCCGACGGATCCGCGGTGCCGAGCCGCCCGATGGCGTCGTGCAGGCGACGTCGCCGGTGGTCAGGGTGCACCCGATCGACCGCAACCAGATGATCAAGGCGGCGGTCGCGATCCTGGTGCTGCTGCTGCTGTTCGCGACCCGGCTGCCGCGAGAGATCGGCGCATTAATCATCGCGGCGCTTTTGCTGGCGAACCGCAAGATCACCAGCCGGACGATGATCGCGACCGTCGATTGGCCGCTGTTACTGCTGGTGTCGTGCCTGTTTGCGCTGACCGGCGCGCTGAATCAGGCCGGCATCGCGGCGAAGCTCTTGGCCGGGCTCGAGGCTCATGGTCTGCTGCCCGACAATCTGTTGCTGTTGACGCCGTTTGCGATTGTCACCAGCAACGCGTTCGGCAGCCTGCCGGCGGCGATGCTGCTGCTGCAGGTATGGCCGACCCCGCCGGCGCATGTGCTCTACGGCCTGGCGGTGCTGTCCACTTTGGCCGGCAATCTGCTGCTGTCGGGCAGCTTGACCAACCTGCTGATCGCGGAGCATGCCGACCGGATGGGCGCGCGTCTGAGCTTTGCCGATCATGCCCGTGCCGGGGTGCCGATCGCCGCGATTTCGCTTGCCTTCGCCGTCGCCTGGCTCAGCATGACCAACACCTTGCCGCTGATGCCGCAACCCGCGCCGGCGGTGCCCTAACCTAGGTTTGAATTCAGGAGGAGATCGCGTGCCGGCTCGTGCCTTCCGGATCGGTACCCGTGGCAGCCCGATGGCGCTGTACCAGGCGAGGCTTGTGCGCGACCGACTGCTGGCCGCGCATCCGGCTCTGGCCGAGCCCGGCGCGCTGGAGATCGTGCCGATCCGCACCACCGGAGACCGCGAGCAGAAGCGCTTGCTGGCGGAGATCGGTGGCAAGGGTCTCTTCACCAAGGAGATCGAGGAGGCGCTGCTCGACCGCCGCGTCGATTTTGCGGTGCATTCGCTGAAGGACATGGAGACGCACCTGCCCGATGGTCTCGTAATCGGCTGCGTGCTGCCGCGCGACGATCCCCGCGACGCATTTCTGTCGCGCGACGGCGTGCGCCTGATGGATTTGCCGCGCGGCGCGCGGATCGGCACCGCGTCGCTGCGGCGCGCCGCTCAGCTATTGCAGCTCCGCCCCGATCTCGCGATTGCGCCGATGCGCGGCAATGTCGGGACCCGGCTCGACAAGCTTGTCGCCGGCGAAACTGATGGGCTGGTGCTGGCATTGTGCGGTCTCGAACGGCTTGGGCACGTCGCGCTGGTCACCGAAATTCTCGACGCCGATCGCATGCTGCCGGCAGTCGCCCAAGGCGCGCTGGCGATCGAATGCCGCAGCGACGATGACGAGGTGAAGCAAATCCTGGCGCCGCTGCATCATGCCGACAGCGCCGCCTGCGTCACCGCTGAGCGCGCGCTCCTGGCAGCGCTCGACGGCTCCTGCCGCACGCCGATCGCGGCGCTGGCCCGCATCACCGGCGGACAACTGGCCCTCGATGCCATTCTGCTGTCGCCGGACGGCAAGTCGGAACGGCGCGGCTCCGTCAGCGGCGCGCCGACCGACGCCGACACGCTCGGCGCCAACCTCGGCGCGGAATTGCGGCGCGGCGCCGGGCCGGAATTCGGCCTGGCCTAGTCCCCGGCGGTTCACCGCGCCGCCGAGGCGTGCTGCGCGCCGATGCCGCCTTCGCAGGCCTGATAGTGCAGCCATTGCTGCGGCGTCATGGCGCCGTGGATCACATAGCCATAGACCCCGACCGGCCAGGTCAGCAGGAACACGGTGTTGTTGAGCAGATCGGTGTTGCGGTTGGGGCAAGGCCCCGTCGCGAAGAAACCAAGTAGCAGCAACACGACGCCGATGCCCAGGTACAGCGCGACGAGGGAGCGCATCCGATCCGATCAACAGCTTGCGGCTGCTAGATCACGCCTTCACTGCGCAGGGAGCTCAACTCGCCGGCGCTGAGCCCGAGCCACTGACCCAGCACCTCGTCGTTGTGCTGGCCGAGCGCTGGCGCGCCCTTCAGCCGCACGGTCTTGCCGTCGGCTCGCACCGGCCAACTCGCCATTTTGTCATCGCCGTTGTGGTGTTTGACGTGCTGCATGAAGCCGCGCTCCTCGAAGCTCGGCTCGCTTTGCAGTTCAAGAGTATCGAACACGGCCCCGGCCGGTACGCCGACCGCGATCAGCTTTTCCATGACTTCGCGCTTGTCGTGCTGCGACGTCCATTCGCCGATGATCGCTTCGAGCTCCTCGGAATTTTTGACGCGCGCATCGCCGGTGGCAAAGCGCGGATCCTCGATCAAATCCTCGCGGCCGATCAGCTTCATCAGGCGCGCGTAATGCTCGGGATTGGCCCGGCTGGTCGTGATGTACAGATAGTCGTTGGGGCCGCCGCCTTTGCACGGGAAAAGCCCGGCCGGCGCATTGTTGCCGGCGCTCGGCTTGGCGCCGCGGCGCTGCGCCGGTTTGCCGGTGCGCATCATCGTCGCGAAGCAGGTGCGCATGTAATGCACCATCGCGTCCTGCATCGCGACTTCGAGCAGCCGCCCCTGGCCGGTGCGGTTGCGTTCGTGCAGCGCGCCGAGGATCGTCGCCGCCATCAACATGCCGGTGCCAGTGTCGCCAAAGCTGAGGCCTGGCTTGACCGGCGGCCTGTCGGGCCAGCCGGTGACGCTGATCGGGCCACCCGCCGCCTGCGCAATCATGTCGAAGGCCAGCCCCTTCTCGTGCGGGCTGCCGCTGGCGAAGCCCTTGATGCGGCAGTAGATGATCTTCGGGTTGATCTTCTTGACCGACTCGTAGTCGAGGCCGAGGCGCTCGATCGTGCCCGGCGCCATGTTCTCGGCGGTGACGTCGGCCTGCTTCAGCAGGTTTTTTACAATCTCCAGCCCCTTCGGAGACTTCAAATTGATCGCCAGCGACTTTTTGTTGACGTTGAACTGGCGGAAGTACCAGGGGTCATCATCGGGCTTGCCGGGGCGCAGCCGGCGGCCGGGATCGCCGCGACCCGGGTTCTCGATCTTGACGACCTCGGCGCCAAACCAGGCGAGCACCTCGGTGCAGGTCGTCCCCGCCTCGAACTGGGTGAAATCGACGACCTTGATGCCCTTGAGAAACTCGAAATCCTGGATGACGTCGCTCATCGCCGCTTCCTCCCGCGAGTGGATTTGGCGGTAGCCTGCCCGTTCCAGCGCCGGCCCGCAACGCTTTCGCCCCGCCGCATCCCCGATCTAAGATGGTCCGAACGCAATCCATCCGAGGGAGGGAGCTGTAATGAAGGTCGTTACTCTGAAAGATATCCCGGATCTGCCGGTCGAAGGCGCCGACCGGATCGATGGTTGGACCGGCCCGGTGTCGCGGTCGCGCCAAACCATCATCGAGCCTGGCGATTCCCCGAACTACAACTGCAGCGTGGTGAACTTCAGCCAAGGCTGCACGACCGGCTGGCACACCCATACCTGCGACCAGATCCTGGTCGTCACCTCGGGCGAGGGCATGGTCGCGGTCGAGGGCGGCACACCACAGGAGATCAAGGTCGGCGACGTCGTCCACATCAAGGCCGGCGAGCGGCATTGGCACGGGTCGAAGAAGGACACGACGATGGGCCACATCACGATCACCGCAGTCGGTGGCCAAGCAAAGTGGGGGTAGCACACTGTTTCGTCATTCCGGGACGGCTCACCAGAGCCGTGCCCGGAAGCCAAGAACACGGACCCTCGTCAATCTGGTGGGAGGTCGGTGTTCATGGGCTCCCGCCTTCGCGGGAATGACAAAGGAAACGAGCGCTATTCGGCGGCTTCTTTCACCGGCATCAACTCGTAGCGCGGCATGCCGAGGCTGATCGCCTCGTCCCAGCCCTTCTGCCGCACGTCGAACTGTACCTCGTCTGGACCGAGATATTTGAGGTTGAGGGCGCCGCCGCTGGCTCGCTGCATCGGCGTCGCCTCGCGCTCCTCATGCCCGTGCAGTTCCAGCGGCACCTTCTTGACGCCGGCGGTCTGCAGTTCCTGTGCGGTCGCGTCGAGATCGTCGACCTGAAAGCCGATATGGTGAATGCCGCGCAAATCGGAGGTCTGTCCCGGCCCGAGCTTGGGCGCATCGGCGTCGCCATACTTGAGGATCGCGAAATAGATGTACCCGTCGCTGAGCCAAACACCCTTGTCACCGGTGTCGCTCGGCCGGCGGTAGAGCTCGGTCAGGCCGAAATGCTGTTTGTAGAATTCCGCGGTCTTGACCGGATCGTCTGTCACAAGCGCAATATGCTTGATGCGTGCCATCTGTCACCTTCCTTTCAGAATTCGCGATCAGCCTGAACCATGCCGGTCGAACAGCCGCTTCAGCATGGCATCGAACGGGCGAGCGTCGAACATCGCTCGCATCATGGCGATCCGCCCATCTTCCACCTTGTGCCACTCGGCGATGAGCGCCGTGTGACGCGGCTGTTTGAAGGCCAGATCGAACACCACGCACACATCCTGCCCGTCGGCGAAAACCTTTCTGATGTCAGCGCTTTCGACGTTAGCCTGGAGTGCGCGCAACGCGGCAAGGAGACTGTCGGCATCGCCAAAGCTGCCGATTGGTCCGACAAACGACACATCGTCGCGCAGCAGCTTTCGCGCCACCGCGAAATCTCCTTGGCTCATTGCCTGCTGGAAGGCAGCGACAATCTCGGCTGAGCCGGCCATGACAATCCTTACCGTCCCTTCGGCGGATGGGCGCGGACGAACTCCTCGTTGACCTCGGCGCCCCAGCCGGGACCGGCCGGCAACAACAGATCGCCGTTTTCGATGACCGGCGGCGCGGTGACGATGTCGTCCTTCCACTTCACATCGTCGATATCGATCTCCATCACCTTGAAGTTCGGGATCGCGGCGCAGAAATGCGCGCTGATCAGCGAGCCGAGATGGCCGTTGAAATTATGCGGCGCGCAGTTCACCTCAAAGGAATCCGCCATGTTGGCGATCTTCACCGATTCGAGAATGCCGTTCCATGCCACGTCGATGATCGCGTAATCGACCGACTGGTTCTCGAAGAATGGACGGAAGTTGCGCCGGCCATAGATCGATTCGAGCGAGGCGATCGGCGTGGGCGCCGAATCGCGGATGCGCGCCAGGCCGGGTGGGTCGTAGAGGTCGATCTCGAGCCACACGAGGTCGAGCGGCTCCAAGGCTCGCGCCAGCCGGATGTAGCCGTCGATCTTGTAGTTGAAGTTGGTGTCGAGGTGCAGGCCGACACCCTTGCCGGCGCCCTCGCGGAAGGCCGCAAGCTGGTCGACCGCGGCGGCAGCGATGACGCTGTCGGCGTTGAGCTCCGGGAACCCCGGCTGATTGCCGGTGCCGGGGCCGTACATCGACACCTTGCCACCATCGAAGCGGATCAGATTGGTCTTAAGGCCTTTGAATCCCTTTTCCCGCACCTCGCGTCCGAGCGCGACAATATCGTCGATCGAGCGGATCGGCTCGACCCCGGCCCATTCCTTGATCCGGTCGGCATAGCGGGCGCGGTAGGTGCCGCAATGCGACCAGTAGAGCTGCAGCCGGTCGCGGAACGGACCGCCGAGCAGCTCGTACACCGGCACGCCGAGCGCCTTCGCCTTGATGTCGACGAGCGCGTTCTCGATCGCGCCGATCGCCTGCGCGTTGAGCCCGCCAGCGGCCTGGCGAGTCGCCGCGTAAAGATAGTTGCTGTGCCGTTCGACCGGGCGCGGATCCTGGCCGATCAGGCGCGCTCCGAGCTTTTCGATGACCGTGGCGAGCCCCTGTGCGCCGTAGCCTTCCATGAATTCCGACCAGCCGGTGATGCCCTCATCGGTGGTGATCTTGAGGAAGGAATTGACCCGCCACCCGGCGTCGCAATGCAGCGTTTCGAGCTTGGTGATTTTCAAAGTTGTGCTCCTGGGTTCACACGAGGCGCTTCGTCATCAGGTGTCGGGCGACGCCGGGCGGGTCGCAATCGAGGGTGGCGGCGGTCGCGTAGCCCTGCTTTTCGTAGAAGCCGCGCGCCTGGATTTCGAGCGTGTTCAGCGCGATCCGGGTGCAGCCGCGGCGGCGGCCCTCCTCCTCGGCCATCGCCAAAAGCCGGCTCCCCAGCCTGTCGCGGCGCAGGCCTTCCGGCAGGAAGAAGCGGTCGACCCGCAACTGCCCGAGATAGCTGCCGCCGTAGAGCCCGCCGAAAACCTTGCCCGTTGCCGGGTCGGTGACAAAGACCGCCAACGGCCGGTAATCGTCTCGCCCGGCTTTCTCGGTGTTATAGGCGCGCAGCCCGTCGGCGACGACTGCGGTATCGGCCGGATCGGGCGCGTCGGTTACGACGATCTGCGGGTCGAGTTTTTCTGTCATCGCGTTGACCTCACAGCGGCGGCCGACGCACCAGCTGCGTCGTCTCGAAGGCGCGGGCGGCGCGCAGGACGCGGTGATCGGCGTAGCGCGGGCCGACGATCTGCAAGCCGATCGGCAGACCGGCCTGGGTCAGCCCGCACGGCACCGTCGCCGCCGGCAGCCGCGCCATGTTGAATGGATAGCTGAACGGCGACCAGTCGATCCAATGCCGCTCGGTGGCAGGGTCGTTGAGGTCCTGGCCATTCGGCAGCGCCGGCACCGGCTGGGTCGGCAGCACCAGCAAATCGTAGCTCTGGAAGAACTCGCCGAGGCGGCGGCCGAGTTCGGTTCGCTCTGCATCGGCGTTGAGGTAATCGACGGCGCTGATCTCGCCCGGCTTCGGACTGGCGGCGATGAGGCCAGGGTCGCATTCGTGGTGCCGCTCCGCAGGAAGGCTGGCGAGGAGCTTCGCCGTACCGGCGCCCCAGATCGTCAACAGCGCGTCGCGCGGCGACGGGAAGATCTGCCCGACCTGTTCGACGCGGGCACCGAGCGCCTCGAACTGCCGCGCGCCCTCGCCAACCGCGGCGGCGACCTCCGGATCGACCCGGGCGTAGCCGAGATCGGGGCTGAACGCGACGCGCCAGCCCTTTACTCCGTCCTCGATGCTGGCGAGGTAATCGCGGTCCTCGGCCGGCAGTGCGTAGGGATCGCGAGGATCGGGCCGGGTCAGCACGTTCATCAGCAGCGCCGCGTCGCGCACGCTGCGGGTCATCGGCCCGGTATTGGCGAGGAGCCCCATCGCCGAGGGCGGGTGCGCCGGCACCCGGCCGAAGGTCGGCTTCAACCCGGCGAGGCCGCAAAACGAGGACGGCGTGCGGATCGAGCCGGCGCCGTCGGTGCCGACATGCAGCGGGGCAATGCCGGCGGCGCAAGCGGCGCCGGCGCCGGCGCTGCTGCCACCCGACGTGTGGTTCGGGTCCCAGGGGTTGCGGGTGATTCCGGTCAGCGGGCTGTCGCCCAAGGCCTTCCAGCCGAATTCGGGGCTCGTCGTCTTGCCGAGGATGACCGCGCCGGCCTCGCGCACCCGTGCCGTCGCCGGCGCGTCGTCCTTATCGGGGGTCGGGTCGGTCAGGCGCGAGCCGCGGCGGGTCGGGAAGCCGCGCATCCACATGATGTCCTTGATCCCAACGGGCACGCCGTCGAGCGCGCCGCTCGGCTCGCCGCCGCGCCAGCGCGCCTCGGAGGCACGCGCCGCCGCGAGGGCGCCATCGCGATCGACGACGATGAAGGCGTTGAGCTTTGGCTGAAATTCCTCGATGCGATGGAGCATCGCCGACGCGACTTCGACCGGCGACAGCGACTTGCCGCGGTAATGGTCGAGCAGCTCCAACGCCGAGAGATAGGCTATGTCGTCGCCCGCCATCGTGCCACCTTTCCGTCTCGTGGCCGACTATCGGGCAAATCGCCGCGTCGCCGCAACCGGAGGCGCGGCGGCCGATATCCCGGCATGAGGCTTGCGTACCCATTGCCGCAGGGCGGCCTCGCGCCGCTTTGGCAATTGTGGGCGGGGAACGGGATGCGTAAGGTCATGCACACAAAAGCGGCAGAGCGGGGAGCGTGATGCTTCGACGGCACATTTTCGGCGCGGCGCTGCTCGCGCTGGCCGCTGGCTTGGCACCACACGCCGCCTCGGCGCAGAC
>DATARH010000280.1:0-2070 GCA_036264235.1 Allostellaceae bacterium | reverse complement strand
CCTAAGCCGGCAACTCATCTACTCGGCCGAATACGGCACCATGAATGCCCTATTGGCCTATCTGACCGAAAACTGCTGCGGGCGCGATGCCGCGTGTGCGCCGGTGTGCGATCTTGCCGCCGGATGCGCGGGGACCACGAAGACGACAGCCGCATAAGGAGGCAAGTCCATGAATGACACTGAGATCAAGGAAATGGTGCGCGCCCGCTACGGCGGCATCGCGGAGGCGACCGGCGCGAGCTGCTGTGTGCCAGCCAATTCCTGTTGCGCGGACATTGCACCCGGTACGCCGGCCGACAAGTCGCGGCAGATGGGTTACTCGGAGGCCGAGCTCGCAGCGGTGCCCGACGGAGCCAATCTCGGGCTTGGCTGCGGCAACCCGCAGGCGATCGCAGCGTTAAAGTCCGGCGAAGTGGTGGTTGACCTCGGCAGTGGCGCCGGCTTCGACTGCTTTCTCGCCGCGAGGCAGGTCGGCGCGACCGGCCGCGTGATCGGGGTCGACATGACGCATGAGATGCTGAAAAAGGCGCGCGAAAACGCCGCCAAAATCGGCGCAGTCAACGTCGAGTTTCGCTTGGGCGAGCTCGAACATTTGCCGGTCGCCGACAACACGGCCGACGTCATCCTGTCCAATTGCGTGATCAATTTGGTGCCGGACAAGTCGCAGGTGTTCCGTGAGGCGTTCCGCGTGCTGAAGCCTGGCGGACGGCTCGCGATTTCCGATGTCGTCAACACCGCGCCGCTGTCGTCGGAGCTGAAGGCAGATCCGGCGCTGTTGTGCGGCTGTATTGCCGGCGCGGCGCCGGTCGAACAGATCGAGACCTGGCTTGTACAAACGGGCTTTATCGATGTTCGGGTGACGCCACAGCCCGCGAGCCGGGAGCTGGTTGCAAGCTGGGCGCCAGGCCGTGGCATCGAGAATTTCGTGGCCTCCGCGACCCTCGGAGCGCGCAAGCCCGGCGGCGACGGGGCGAGTCGTGGATGAACGGGTCTTGAAATCGGCCGCCGCGGGGCGGCCTTAAAGCTGGAGTCACCATGACATCCGTTACTGAAACCAGCCGGCGCCGTGCGGGGCCGGCACTGGGCGCCTTTGAGCGATACCTGACGGTCTGGGTCGCGCTTTGCATCATCGCCGGCATCATGCTCGGCCGGCTGCTGCCCGCGCCGTTCCAGGCCCTCGGCCGCATGACCGTGGCCGAGGTCAACATCCCGGTCGCAGTACTGATCTGGCTGATGATCGTGCCGATGCTGCTCAAGGTCGATTTCGGCGCGCTGCATCGGGTCGCCGAGCAATGGCGCGGCATTGCCGTGACCGTCGGTATCAACTGGCTGATAAAGCCCTTCAGCATGGCCTTGCTCGGCTGGTTGTTCATCGGCTGGCTCTTTCGCCAGTGGCTGCCGGCCGACCAGATCGACAGCTACATCGCCGGTCTCATTCTCCTGGCCGCTGCTCCCTGTACCGCAATGGTGTTCGTGTGGTCGAACCTGACTGATGGCGAGCCGAATTTCACGCTCACCCAGGTCGCGCTCAACGACACCATCATGGTGTTTGCCTTTGCGCCGATCGTCGGGCTGCTGCTTGGCCTGTCCTCGATCACGGTGCCGTGGTCGACCCTGTTTCTGTCCGTGGTTCTATACATCGTCGTGCCGGTGATCGCGGCGCAGCTCTGGCGGCGATCGTTACTGGTGCGCGGCGGTGAAGCGGCGCTCGCGCAAACCCTCCGGAAACTCCAACCGGTATCGCTTATCGCGCTGCTGGCGACGCTGGTGCTGTTGTTCGGGTTCCAGGGCGAGCAGATCGTAAGGCAGCCTCTCATTATCGCGTTGCTCGCGGTCCCGATCGTGATTCAGGTTTATCTCAACGCCGGCATCGCCTATGGGCTTAACCGGGCCCTCGGCGTCCCGCACAATGTCGCCTGCCCCTCGGCTTTGATCGGCGCATCGAATTTCTTCGAGCTCGCGGTTGCGGCGGCGATCGCGCTGTTCGGCTTTCAATCAGGCGCCGCGCTCGCGACCGTCGTTGGCGTGCTCGTCGAAGTGCCGGTCATGCTCTCCGTGGTGCGGATCGTG
>DATARH010000225.1:0-11927 GCA_036264235.1 Allostellaceae bacterium | reverse complement strand
GACCGTGATCGTCATCGTCGGATTACACCATGCCCATCCAGAACATCTGCCGGTCACCGACATCGATGTCGTATTTGCGGACGTAATCGAGCTTGCCGTCATCGCCGATCCGGAACACCGACAGGCAGGCGGGTACGTCGCGAACGGCGTCGCCATCCTTCACCGCGAGCCCCATGATGTGCGAGGCGACCAACAGCCGGCCGCTCGGGTCGATGTGGAAGTTTCGGCAATGAATGCCGCGCGTGTCGACCTGCTGGATCGGCTTGGGTTCGCCGGTTGCCGGATCGAGCGCGAATACCGCGAGCGTGTTCTCGCCGCCGACGAAGACCCGCCGGCCGCCCCTTTCGGTGGTGCTGGAGGCGCGGTTGGCGACATAGACGAAACGGCCGCTCGGATGCACCTTCACGGTGCCGACCGCCTGCCGGCCGCGGATATTGCCGGGCTCGGCCAGGGTGCCGACGCGGAATACCGCCTCGGGCGATAGCCGGCCGCCTTCGAGGCTGAACATATCGAGCCGGTTCTGCCGCTCCAGCGACACGTAGACCCACGGCTTCGTGGGGTGAAAATCGAGGTGGCGCGGCCCAAAGCCGTAGCCGCCGTTCGGCGCCACCGACACCTCGCCGGTCAAAAGACCGTTGTCGTAGCGGAACACCTTCAGCGCGCCGGGATCCTCCGGCTTCGCCGTCGTCGCGTCATGCCCGCGCGTCACCAGGATCGCGGTGCGGTTGTCGAGGCTGACCCGCACCTGGTGACCGTAAATGCCGGGATCGATCGTCTCGGGCTGGGCGATCTCGGCGCCGAGCGTCGCGTCCGGATTGATCCGGTAGACTCTGAGGCCGCTCGGGTTGCTGAAGGCGACCAGGGCGTGCTCGGACGGGATGTCGGTCGTCATATGGATCGGCCGGGTCGGCAGCGGGACCGGCTGCCCGTACGGGGTCAGTTCCCCCGAGGAGGCGATCGCGAAGGCGCTGACATTGTGACGCGCACCGACAAAGCCGCCGACCCCCGAGGCGCTGTCGCTGGTCGCGCAATATAGGTGCCGCCGGGAGGCATGCGGCCAGCAGTAATGGATGTTCGCCGGCAGGGTCACGGTGGCGCGCCGGCTGAGCGCCGCACCGGCGACATCGACCTCGTAATGGGTCAGCTCCGGCCCGACCGCCGCATAGAGCTGCGCCCGTCCTGCCGCGCCTTCGGCCATGGCGATCCCTCCCTCGATCCGCCCAGCAGAATGCCCGCCGCGGCGGCCGCAGGGCAAGTTCGCCGGAGGCGCCGCGGCTGGGAATGGACCGAGGCTCGGCAATCTGTTGCGCCGACCGGGCCGCAGCCGATATTGCTAGCGATCAACGGACAGCCTTCAAAATCAATCGGGGGACGAGAGCCATGACCGCTTTGACCAGGACCACCTCGCGGCGCCGCATGCTGCTGGGCGTGGGAGCAGCCGGGCTCGCGGTTGGCTCCGGTTTTGTGCCGGCACGCTTCGCCATCGGCCAACAGGCCAAGGTGAAGATCGGGTTGATGCTGCCCTACAGCGGCACCTATGCGCTGCTCGGCAAGAACATCGATGATGCGTTTCGCCTCGCGATCGAGGAGCAGGGCGGCAAGCTCGGCGGCCGCGAGATCGAATATGTCACCCTCGATGACGAGGCCGAGCCGGCGAAGGGCGCCGACAACGCCAACAAGCTGATCAACCGCGACAAGGTCGATTTCCTCGTCGGAACCGTGCATTCCGGCGTGCAGATGGCGATGCTCAAGGTCGCGCGCGACAATGAGCAGTTCATGCTGATCCCAAATGCCGGACTGAAAGAGGCGACGGGCAGCCTCTGTGCGCCCTACGTGTTCCGCACGTCCTTCTCGAACATGCAGCCGGGCCTCGCGATGGGCAAGGTTGCCGGCGAGCGTGGCGTCAAGCGCGCCGTGACCATCACCTGGGATTATGCGGCCGGCGCCGAGTCGGTCGACGGCTTCAAGGATACCTTCACCAAGGCTGGTGGCACGGTCGAGAAGGAGCTCGCCCTGCCGTTCCCGCAAGTCGAGTTCCAGTCGCTGCTGACGCAAATCGCTTCGATCAAGCCCGACCTCGTCTACGCCTTTTTTGCCGGCGGCGGCGCCGCCAAGTTCATCAAGGACTACGCTGCTGCCGGTCTGCGTCCCAACATCCCGCTCGTTGGGGCGGGCTTCCTGACCGATGGGGTGCTCGAGGCTGTCGGGCAGGCCGGCGACGGGATCGAGACGACACTGCATTACGCCGACGGCCTGGACAACGCGAAGGACAAAGCGTTCCGCCCCGCCTTCAAGTCAAAGACGAGCCGCGAAGCCGATGTTTATGCGGTGCAGGGTTATGACACCGCGCAGCTTCTGACGATCGGCATGAATGCCGTAAAGGGCGACGTCAAGGCACGCAAGGAGCTGATCGCCGCGATGGAGCAGGCCGAAATCGACAGCCCGCGTGGCAAGTTTCGCCTATCGAAGGCGCACAATCCGATCCAGGATTTCTATCTGCGCAAGGTGCAGGGCCGCGAGAACCGGGTTGTCAGCGTCGCCGCGAAGGCGCTCGCCGACCCCGCGACCGGCTGCGCGACGGCTTAGGCCGCTTGTCATTGCGAGCAATGCGCTCGCAGTGATGAATTGCGGCTATGGACGCGATCGTTTTCTTCCTGATCCAGGTACTGAACGGGGTGCAATACGGGTTGCTCCTGTTCCTCGTGGCGAGCGGCCTGACCCTGGTCTTCGGCATCATGGGCGTGGTCAATCTCGCCCATGGCAGCTTCTACATGGTGGGCGCCTATCTCGCTTATGCGCTGACCCAGGCGCTCGGCAATCTGTGGCTCTCGCTTGTCGCGGCGGTGCCGCTCGCGCTCATCATCGGCTTGCTTCTCGAGCTGCTGTTCCGTCCGCTGTATCGCCGCGACCATCTTTACCAGGTGCTACTGACTTACGGCCTGATCCTGGCCTTGGAAGAGACCCGCAGTCTGCTGTTCGGCGATGACGTGCATGGTGTCCCGATCCCGCCTGCACTCGATTTCTCCGTGCCGCTCACCGCCGATCTGAGCTATCCCGTCTATCGGCTCTGGATCTCCGCCGCCTGCCTCGCGCTCGCCGGCGCGCTCTATCTCGTGATCTCGAAGACGCGCATCGGCATGGCGATCCGCGCCGGCGCCGCCAATCGCGAGATGGTGCAGCTTCTCGGTATCGATGTGGGGATGGTGTTCCGAATCGTGTTCGTCGCCGGGGTCGTTCTGGCGGCGTTTGCCGGCATGATCGCGGCGCCGGTCGCCACCGTCTATCCCGGCATGGGAAACGCCATTCTGATCCTGTCTTTCGTGGTGGTGGTGATCGGCGGCATCGGCTCGATCAAGGGGGCATTTGTGGCGGCGCTTCTGATCGGCCTCGCCGATACCTTCGGCCAGGTGGTCGCGCCGGATTTCGCCGGGATGACGGTCTATGTCCTGATGGCGGCGGTGCTGCTCTGGCGTCCGGCCGGGCTTTTCGGCCGCGGCACCTGACGATGCCGGTTCCGTCCCGGAGCGTGCGTCTGCTTCTGCTTGCCGGTTTTGCGACACTGCTGCTGTTCCCGCTATTCGGTGAGCGATTTTATCTGCAGTTGCTGGCGCACATCATGCTGATGGCCGTCTTCGCGATGAGCCTCGATCTCCTCGTCGGCTTTGCCGGGCTCGTCAGCCTCGGCCATACCGCGTTCTTCGGCGTCGGCGGCTATGCGCTAATGCTGCTGACGTCGAGCGCCGGCCCGGCGAATTTGTGGCTCACCCTGCCGGTCGCGCTCGCCGCCGCGGCGGTGGCGGCGGTCATCATTGGATTGCTCGTGCTCAGGAGCTCCGGCGTCTATTTCATCATGGTGACGCTCGCCTTCACCCAGATGCTGTACTACTTCGCGATCGGCCAGAAATGGCTCGGCGGCTCCGACGGCGCCTACATCAATTTCAAACCGCGCGCCGCGCTCTTCGGCTTCGTGCCGTTCGATTTGCAGAAGCCGCTGCATTTCTATTGGGTCGCCCTGGCGCTGATGGCGGGTACATATTTGTTGCTCTTCGTCATTCTGCGCTCGCTGTTCGGGCGCGTCGTTTGCGCGATCAGGAGCAACGAGGGGCGGCTCGCCTCGCTCGGTATTCCGACGTTCCGCTATAAGCTCGTGTGCTTCGTCATCGCCGGCGCGCTTGCCGGCCTCGCTGGCTATTTCGCATCGGCGCAATACGGCGTCGTCAACCCGGACTTCTTCGGCTGGCGGCTCGCCGGCGAAGTGCTGATGATCGTGATCCTCGGCGGCATGGGGACCCTGCACGGGCCGATCCTCGGCGCCTTCGCGCTTGTGCTGCTGGAGGATTCGCTGAGCGTCGCCAGCAAGCATTGGCTGCTGCCGATGGGCCTCTTCATCATTGCCGCGGTGCTACTTCTGCCGAAGGGGATCGCCGGGCTGCTCGAGCGTGCCCGTGCCTGAGCCGACGCTGGTGGTCGAGCGTCTCAGCCGCTGGTTCGGCGGCCTCGCCGCCGTCGCCGAGGTCTCGCTCGATCTCTATCCGGGCGAAATCCATGCCGTGATCGGGCCTAACGGCGCCGGCAAGACCACGCTGGTCAATCTGCTATCGGGCGAACTGCGTCCGAGCGGTGGCAGCATTCGGTACGAGGGACGCGAACTCGCCGGTCTGCCGCCGCATCGGATCGCCCGGCTCGGCATCGCGCGCTCCTATCAGCGCACCAACGTCTTCCGCGACGTCACCGCGTTCGAGAATTGCCGGCTCGCGGCACAGGCCCGGCTCGCCAGCTCGATGCGTTTCTTCCGCCCGGCGCACGCCTATCGCGCGCCGGCGGAAGCGGCGGAACGCGCCCTCGAAGCGGTAGGCCTCGACGGCGCGTCGCGCATCGCCGACACGCTCTCCCACGGCGAGCAGCGGCAACTCGAAATCGCGATGACGCTCGCCACCGGTCCAAAGGTGTTGTTTCTCGACGAGCCGCTGGCCGGCATGGCGGCGGAAGAGAGCGCACGCATGGTGTCGCTCATCGTGCGCCTCGCGCAACACCATGCCGTGCTGCTGATCGAACACGATATGGAGGCGGTCTTCAGCATCGCGCACCGGCTCACCGTGATGGTGAATGGCCGCGTCATCGCCAGCGGAGCACCGGAGGCGATCCGCGCCTCGACCGAGGTGCAGGAGGCCTATCTCGGTGGCGCGGAGCCGCACGCGTGAGCGCCGCCCTGCTGGTCGAGGCGAGCGGGCTTCACACCTATTACGGCGCCAGCCACATCCTGCACGGTGTCGATTTTCGGATTGCCGCGGGCGAGACGGTGGCGTTGATGGGCCGCAACGGCATGGGAAAAACAACGTTGCTGCGCTCGCTGCTGGGCCTGACGCCGCCGCGCCGTGGCGAGGTGAGAATCAAAGGCGCGCCGATGACCGGCGCCAAGCCGCATCTGGTCGCGCGCAAGGGCATCGCCTTTGTTCCGGAAGGCCGCGGCATTTTTCACAATCTGACCGTGCGTGAGCATCTCGTTCTCGCGGCACGTCCGGGAGCGTGGGATCTCGGGCGGGTGCTCGCGATCTTCCCGCGCCTCGCCGAGCGCATGGGCAATCTCGGCACACAGCTTTCGGGCGGCGAGCAGCAGATGCTGACGATCGGCCGCGCGCTGCTGACCAATCCGGAGCTGTTGATCCTCGACGAAGCGACGGAAGGGCTGGCGCCGCTCGTTGCGCGCGAGATATGGGCGACCCTGCGCCTGATCCGCGACAGCGGCATCGCAACGATCATCGTCGACAAGAACCTCGCGGCCGTATCCGCCATTGCCGATCGCGTCGTCGTACTGGTGAAAGGCCAGTTGGCACTGGAAGGCGCGACCGACGAGCTAATGCAGGAGCCCGGCGAGCTGCGCCGTCAGCTCGGCGTGTGATAGGACCGACAAGGGGTCACGCGCTGCTTGCGCACCGCCGAATCCCTGCGTAAGGACGGCGAACCATTCCCTTGTGAAGCGTCCGAGGGTCCGATCACCTAGAAGCTGACCGTTGCTCTCGCCAGCGCATGACGGACCTGCCGTCGGTCAACTCCGGCTTGACCGCTGCGTAAAGCCGGACCCGCGCCGCCCCGCCTTCAAGACAGCTTCATCGACCTCAATCGTCCCGGTCTGCAAAAAGCAGAGGCCTCGCTCTGTATATTTTATCATACTAACGTGATTGCAAAGCCGCACCGAAAGAGCTAATTACCTCTTTCTATCTCTATCCATAACCCTTAGGTGGACACCTGTCTGGAGGATGTGATGGCGCGGCAAATTGAAGTTGCACCTGACGTTTTTCATCTCATCTGGTCAAACTGGCGACCGGGAGACACTGACGAAAACTCGATATTGCAGCGAGTTTTGAGCCGACCCGGCGACAGGACAGATACTACGAGAACTACCGATCGAATTGATGAGGCAACACATCGGAAGGGGGCGGTAGGAGGAGGTGAACTCACACGCCCGCCGGAGGTTGGGAAAATTCGTTGGGTTGACGATGTCCGGAAAGCCTTCAGCGCACTTGGTGGCGAAGCTGATTTATCAGCCGTCTATCGTGTAGTTGAAAAAACTCGGCGCGCGGCCGGGCGATCGACAGTGTCATCTTTGGAGGCGACGATCCGGCAGACTATTGAGGCGCATTCTTCCGACTCGAGGAATTTCAAACCGGGTAACACCGACTATTTTCGGCACGTCAGCCGGGGGCGATGGGCGCTCCGCTAGATCCGGCTGGCCATTACGTGTCACCCATCTTGAGGGCGGCGATAAAGGCCGATTGCGGGATGTCGACCTGGCCGAACTGGCGCATCCGCTTTTTGCCTTCCTTCTGCTTTTCGAGGAGCTTCCTTTTTCGGGTGACGTCGCCGCCATAGCATTTGGCGAGCACGTCCTTGCGCAGCGCCTTCACCGTCTCGCGGGCGATGATGCGGCCGCCGATCGCGGCCTGGATCGCGACCTGAAACAGTTGCCGCGGGATCAGATCCTTGAGCCGCTCGCACAGCGCGCGGCCGCGGCGCTCGGCGTCGCTACGGTGGACGATCAGCGCCAGCGCGTCGACCGGCTCGCCGTTGACCAGAATGTTCATCAGCACGAGGTCGCCGGTCTCGTAGCCGTCGATCTGGTAGTCGAAGCTGGCATAGCCGCGGCTGATCGATTTCAGCCGGTCGTAGAAATCGAACACCACCTCGTTAAGGGGCAGCCGGTAGACCACCATCGCGCGGGTGCCGGCATAGGTCAGGTCGAGCTGCACGCCGCGCCGTTCCTGGCACAGCGACAGGATCGGCCCGAGATAGGCGTCGGGGACAAAGATCGTCGCCTTGATCCACGGCTCCTCGATGTGGTCGATCCTGACCGGGTCGGGCATTTCGGTCGGATTGTGCAACGTCGTGGCCCGGCCGTTGGTCAGGTGCACCCGGTAGACGACCGACGGCGCGGTCGTAATCAGGTCGAGGTCGAATTCACGCTCCAGCCGTTCCTGGATGATCTCGAGGTGCAGCAGGCCGAGAAAGCCGCAGCGGAAGCCGAAGCCGAGCGCCGCCGAGGTCTCCGGCTCATAGACAAAACTGGCGTCGTTCAGCCTGAGGCGCGCCAGCGAATCGCGCAGCCGCTCGTAATCGGCCGCGTCGGTCGGGAACAGGCCGCAAAACACGACCGGCTGCACCGGCTGAAACCCGGGCAGCGGCTCCACGGCCGGCCGGCGCTCCTCGGTGATCGTGTCGCCGACCCGGCAATCGGCGACCGCCTTGATGCCGGCGGTGATAAAGCCGATCTCGCCTGGGCCCAACTCCGGCACTTGCACGCCCTTCGGGGTGAACACGCCGACCCGTTCGACCTGATAGGAAGCACCGGTGGCCATCAGCCGCACCTTCTGGCCGGCGACCAGCTTGCCGTCGCGCACCCGGACCAGGATCACGACGCCGAGATAGGGGTCGTACCAACTGTCGACGAGAAGCGCCTTCAGCGGCGCCTCGACATCACCCTTCGGCGGCGGCAGCCGCGTCACCAGCGCTTCGAGCACGTCCTCGATGCCGAGCCCGGTCTTGGCCGAGATCAAAAGCGCATCGGCGGCGTCGAGGCCGATCACGTCCTCGATCTGCTCCTTGACCCGGTCAGGCTCGGCCGCCGGCAGGTCGATCTTGTTCAGCACCGGCACGATCTCGTGCCCGGCGGCGACCGCCTGATAAACGTTGGCGAGGGTCTGCGCCTCGACTCCCTGGCTCGCGTCGACCACCAGCAGCGAGCCTTCGCAGGCAGCCAGCGAGCGGCTGACCTCGTAGGCGAAATCGACGTGGCCGGGCGTGTCCATCAGGTTGAGGACATAGCTCTCGCCGTCGCGCGCCTTGTATTCCAGCCGCACGGTCTGCGCCTTGATCGTGATGCCGCGCTCGCGCTCGATCTCCATCGTATCGAGCACCTGCTCGCGCATCTCGCGGTCTTCGAGCCCGCCGCAGGCCTGAATCAGCCGGTCGGCCAAGGTCGACTTGCCGTGGTCGATATGGGCGATGATTGCGAAATTGCGGATGCGGGCGAGCGGCGTCATCGGGTTCCTGTGGGCAGGCCCGGAACATAGGGGCGCCTCCGAGCCGGATCAACGCGACGAGGCGGATCAGAGCGCCGCTACCGGGAAGCCAAGCGCATTTGCGGCGGCGAGCAGTCGATGGTCGTAACTCGCCAACTCGATCGCCTCGCCTTGCAGGCGCAGGTAATCCATTGTCGCCAAATGCAGCGCATCTAGCGTCCGCAGTTCTACCGGCCATGGCTCCAACGCCCGGGCCAGCACCGGGTCGCTCAGTTCAACCAAAGCGGTACCGGTGAGGATGGCCCGTAGGCTGGCGCTACCCTCCAGGGCGGGCCGGCGAGCATGGATGCGGGTCCACAATTCGTACTGCAGAAGCCGGCTCGATGTCAGATGCCGATCCCAAATGTCCGGGCGGGGCTGTCGAGGTTCCGCAAAGAGATGGGCGAGTGCGACGGACGAATCGATGTAGGTCAGCACCAGGGATCTTTCCGGGCCTCATCCAGATCTGCAAGCAACTGTTCGAGAGTGTAGCCTTCGATCGGCGTCGGTTTGGGCGGCCAGTCGGGGCCGCGTACGGCAGGGCGTATCCAGCCTTCGCGGATGCCGCGCGCGATCACGCTCTCGTTCTTCGGCGGCTCCGGCGGGACCAGCTTGGCAACGAGCTTTCCGCGGTCGGTGATCATTACCGTCTCACCCGCCGCCGCGGCGCGGACATATTCGCTGAGCTTGTCCTTCAGAACTTTGAGACCGACGCGACGCATCAGTCCAAAGTGGCTTCCAGAGGCCACTCTGTCAACGCCGCTGGGCTCGACCTCAACCGCGCTCGCATTGTCTCGCCGGCTGGGCAATGACAAGATGACGCACCTGTCCGCCAGCCGTGGAGGCCGCCCCGTGAGCGCCAAGCTGACCGCCGAGATCAAGTCCCGCCTCGACCATCCGATCATCGACGCCGATGGGCATTGGCTCGAATACGGGCCGGTGTTCACCGAAGAATTGCGCAAGGTCGGCGGCGACAAGGCCGCGGCCGGCTGGACCGCGGTCGGCGGCGGTACCAGGGCGGCGCTGGCGATGTCGGTCGAAGAGCGCGCCCGCCGCCGGATCAGCCAGGAGGCGTTCTGGGGCCATCCCTCGAAAAACACTCGCGACCTGGCGACGGCGCTGTTCCCGCGCCTCCTTTACGAGCGTCTCGACGAGATCGGCCTCGATTTCGCGATCATCTACCCGACCGGCGGGCTCAGGGTGCCACGGGTCGGCGATGGCGAGGCGCGCCGGGCCGCCTGTCACGCCTACAACATCGTCACCGCCGAGTATTTCCGCGATTTCGCCGACCGGATGACCCCGGCGGCGATCATCCCGATGCACACGCCGGACGAGGCGATCGCCGAGCTCGACTTCGCGGTCAAAGAGCTCGGCTACAAGGTCGCGATGTTCGGCAGTCTGATGGACCGGCCGGTCGAGGCGGTCGGCAAGGTCGAGGGCGAGGCGGCGCGCTTCGCCGTCTGGCACGATGTGATCGGGCTCGACAGCCCACACGATTACGACCCGGTCTGGCAGCGTTGCCTTGAGCTCGGCATCTCCCCGTCATTCCACAGCGGTCACCGTCGCGCCGGGCTGCGCAACAGCCCGTCGAATTTCGTCTACAACCATATCGGCCATTTCGCTGCCGCCAATCACGCCGCCTGCAAGGCGATGTTCCTCGGCGGCGTAACCCGCCGCTTCCCCGGCCTCAATGTTTCCTTTCTCGAAGGCGGCTCCGGCTGGGCCTGCATGCTCTATGGCGATCTCTTGGGACATTGGGAGAAGCGCAGTCGGAAGGGGCTTGAAGAGGTCGACCCGCGCAACCTCGACCGCGCCGTGTTGGCCGATCTCGCCGAGAAATACGGCTCCGATGAATTCCGGGCAGCATTGCGCGAGCGAAACGGCCACCCGTTCCAGCACGAGGAAAGGCTGACCGGCGGCATCGCCGATCTCGACGACTATTCGGCCTGCCGGATCACCCGCAAGGAGGATTGGCGCGACCTGTTCGTGACGCCGTTCTATTTCGGCTGCGAGGCGGATGACCCATCGAATGTGTGGGCGTTCAACACCCGCGCCAATCCGCTCGGCGCGCGCCTCAACGCGATCTTCTCGTCCGATATCGGCCATTTCGACGTGCCCGACATGACCGAGGTCGTGCCGGAAGCGTATGAGGCGGTCGAGAAGGAGCTGATGACGGCCGACGATTTCCGCGACTTCACCTTCGGTAACGTCGTGCGGCTGTTCGGCCGCGGCAATCCGCGGTTCTTCGAAGGCACCCGCGTCGCCAAACAGGCCGCGGATTTGCTCGGGGAGAGCACGGTGCGGGCGGCGGCCGAGTAGCCGTCCTGAACGGCGTTCGGAAATCTGCCGGACAGCCACGAGTTTGGATTATGATCGACGGCAGACCGGTGAGAACCGGCCGTAGCTAGGGAGGTTTCGATGGCGTCATTCAAGCTGATCTCGGCCGACTCGCACATCGTCGAGCCGCCCGACATGTATGTCGAGCGCTTCGACCCCAAGCTTCGGGACAAGGCGCCGCGGATGGAGCGGCGCAAGACCCCGGCCGGTCGCGAATATGATGCCTGGATGCTGGGCGGCCAGCAGGTCGGCACGCTCGGTGCCGTAATGCAGGCCGGGCAGCGCTTTGAAGACCCGTCGCAGATCGACTTCCTCGGCGTCTGGGAGGATGTCCGCAAGGGAGCTTATACCGCCGACGCGATGCTCGTCGAAAATGAGGAGGACGGCATCTGGGGTTCGGTGCTGCAGCCGAGCCAGGGGCTGTTCTGGTACCGCATTCCCGATACCGAATTGCTGTCGGAAATCTGTCGCACCTATAACGACTGGATCGCCGATTTCTGCAAGCCCCACCCGGATCGGCTCAAGGGCATCGCGATGCTCAATGTCGACAACCCGGACGAGGGCGCGAAGGAGCTCGAGCGGGTTGCCAAGCTGGGCCTCGTCGGCTCGTTCATCCCGGTGTCGCCGCAACCGGACAAGCCCTACAGCAGCCCGGTTTATGACCGTCTCTGGGCGACCGCGCAGGAGCTGAAGCACCCGCTGCTGCTGCACATCGGCACGCCGCGCGATGGCGTGCCGGCCAACGAGTTCACGATGGATGTCACCGAATTGACCGGCGCCGGGCGCTCGACGACCGATTACTGGGTGCGCTACTCGCTCGGCTCGATGCTGTTCGCCGGCGTGTTCGACAAGTTCACGGGCCTGAAGATCGGCTCGGTCGAGCACGAAGCATCGTGGATCCCGCATTGGCTGAAGCAGATGGACTTCACCTATGTCGAGCGTCCGGTCTTCACCAAGGGCTGGAAATCGGCCGAAGGCCTGATGCCGAGCGACTACTGGAAGCGCAACATGTTTGTCGAGTTCATGGAGGATGAT
>DATARH010000217.1:0-16430 GCA_036264235.1 Allostellaceae bacterium | reverse complement strand
CAGGCATTGGCCAGCTCGCCGGAGGATGGCGGCAGCGGCGCGAGGTGAAAGTCGAACGCGTTGACGATCATCGCCAACCCGCCGAGCTTCACATAAACATTGGGGCACGCCGCCAGCGCCTTGATGTCGGCGCGCCAATAGGGGAACACCGCGTCGCGCTTGTACGGCCCGACCCCAAGCGGCCCGCCGAAATGGTTCAGCACGATCTTCACCTCGGGGCAGTCGCGCGCCACCTCGGTCAGGCTCTTGATCTGCGGGTGGTAAATCCAAGCTTCGAAGGTCAGCTGGTGTGCCGGCAGTCGCTTGAGGCCGCGGCGGAAATTCGGGTCCTCCATCAATCCCGGCGGCGGGACGTAGGACGAGGCGCCAACGATCGCGGGGTCATGCGCGGCGATTTGGCGGACGCCGCGAAACCGTCCGCCCGCGGCTGCGATCTGGCCTTCGAGAACCGCGTCGACATTCGGCAGCCGCAAATCGGCAAAGCTGACGATGCCGGCGCAAACCTTTGTCTTGCCGCGGCGCCGGTCGGCTTCCTCGGCAATCGCCCGGACGAACTCGCTTTCGCCAATGCAGCGCATCTCCTCCGGGCCGCTGCTGCGATAGCCCGAGCCGCACTGGACGAACACGGTCGCGACGATGTTGTGGCCCGAATTGACATCGGCCAGCAGCTCGTCGAGCAAATACCGGCTGCCGGGGTGGTCCCACAGATGATGGTGCGGATCGACGATCGGCAGCTCAGGCTCGAGGATGTCCTCGGTGAGTTTGCCGAGCCATTCCGGATTCGGCAGCGGGCGCGGATAGGCGCGGGATTCGCCAGAGGTGTCTGGGGGCATGGCGTTCTCCCTGGGGGCGGGCGGTCTCGTATGGCAAACTCTATTCTGAAAGCGATCGGAGGGGCGAGCAATGGACGATGCGGGCGCGCTGCCGCAGGTGATGCTGGACGTTCGGGAGCTGACCGAGGAGGCGTTCGCGCCTTACGGCCAGATCGTCGCGTCGCTGCGAACCGGCGGCCAGGGCGCGGAGACCGGGTACGACCCCGAGACATCCCCTCGCGAGGCAAAGCTGGTGCTGCACAATGGCGAGCCGCGGCTCTGGATCATGCATCTGCCGCATGTCGGGCTCGGCTTCAGCCGGATCGCGCGGCACCGGCGGGTCACGCAGTGCCTCGGCTCGCTTGGCGGCAAGGAATGGCTGATCGGGGTTGCGCCCCCGGGCGACCTCCGGGATGACGCGCGGCCCCGGGTCGAGGACATCGTCGCCTTCCGGGTGCCGGGCGATCGCGTCGTCAAGCTCCACGTCGCGACCTGGCACGCCGGGCCGCACTTCCTTCACGATGAGTGCCTGTTCTTCAACCTCGAGAACCTCGACACCAACCGGCGTGATTTCCATGGCGTGCCGCTGCCGGTTGAGTGCCGCTACCGGCTTTAAGCCGGGCACATCCAAGCGGCAGCAGAATCGGTGCACAGTAACGGGTACGCCAATCGCGCTCTTATGACCGGCCGCAGCGCAGCAGCGATGGAATCACCGAATTCACAACAGCGCTAGAACATTCGCTCGAGGGCGTCGCGCTTTATGTCGACCGGGTAGCGCTGGCGCAGGGCGGCGGTGAATTCGCTGGCCATGTCGAGCTTGATCGAATTGGCGAGCTCGCCGTCCTGGGTCTTGGCCACATCGCCTTGCGGCGGCTCGGGAGCCTGAATTTCCTTCAGCTGCGCGACATAGGCGCCGCTCTCGTCATCGGCGGTGACGGTTTCGCCCTTCTGCGCACCGAACAACTTGCCGACCAGCGCCGGGGGCACTTTGCTGCCCTGTTGCGGGCGGCGAGCCAGCGCTGGAGAGGTCGTGACCGTCAGCTTCTGCTGGGCGGCAACGGCGGCGAGCGTCTTGTCACCGGATACGCTGGCGGCAAGCGCCTCGGCCTCCTTCGTTGCCTTGTCGCGCTTTTGCTCTGATTGCCAGGCAGCGACCACCTGATCCTTCACCTCGGTGAGGGGGCGGACCTTGCTGGCACGGACCTGTTCCACGTGTACCGCAAAAATCGCGCCGTCCTGCGTCTGTTCGACCCGGCTCGTCTCCTTGTCGCGGGTATCGAAGGCGGCTTTCAGTGCCTCGTTGGCCGCGATCGGCAGGCTGATCGGCTTCCCGTCGGGCGCCTTGCCGGTTTCGTCAGTGGCCGGGATCGTCGTCGCGGTCAGTCCGAATTTTGCCGCGGTGTCGGCCATCAAAGCACCGCCGGCCAACGCGTCGTCGATGTGGTTGCCGAGTTTCTCCAGCCGATTGACGGCTTCGTCATGCGCCAGCTCGGATGAGATCTGATCCTTGACCTGGTCGAAGCTCTGCTCTGTCGGCGCCTCGATCTTGGTGACCCGCAGGATGTGCCAGCCGAGCGGCGATTTAACCGGATCGCTCGGCTTGTTGAGCGGCAGCTCGAACGCGATGTCGGCCAAAAGGCGCGGCAGCTCCTCGCGCTTCATCAGGCCGAGATCGATCGTGTCGGGGTCCTGGCCGGCGATCTGCGTCGCGACCTCCTTCCAGTCCTTCCCGGCGGCAAGCGCGGCTTCGGCTTCCTTGGCCTTGTCCTCGGACGGGGCGAGGATCTGTTCCACATCGCGGCGCTCGGGTGTGACGAACTCGTCTTTGCGCTCGTCGTACTCCTTGCGGAGCTTGTCCTCGGGGATTTCGATCGTCTTCGCGAGCGTCGCCGGGTCCATGCCGATGACGGTAAAGCCGCGGTATTCCGGCGCCCGGAACATCTCCTGATGCGCCTCGTAGAACTTCGTCAAATCGGCGTCGCTCGGCTGTCCGACATCGCCGATCGCGGCAACCGGAAACGAAACGATGTCGGCGACCCGCTTCTCGTTGCGATAGCGGTAAAGCGCGGCGGCCACATCCGCCGGCCCGGCGGCGCCGGCTGTCACCGCCTGCAGCAGATCGCTGCGTGGGATCTCGCGCCGGACCCGTGCCACCAGCTCATCCTCGCTGATGCTGTTCATCATCAGCACCTGCTGGAACAGCATGCGGTCGAACCGCCCGTCGGGGCCGCGGAAAGCCGGGTTTTCATAGATCGTGCTGCGGACGACCTCGTCTGAAACCTGAAGCCGCAGCCGCTCTGTCTCCTGGTCGAGCAGGCTGCGGTCGACAAGCTGATTGAGCAGGCCGTCGAGGACGCCAAGCTGCTTGACCTGTTCCATGGTGATGCTGCCGCCGGTCTGCGCCCGCAGCCGCTGCATCGCCGCTTCTAGCGATTTTTGCAGGTCCTGGGCTCGGATCGAAGCGTCGCCGACTGTCGCGATGACGGTATCCGGTGATTTCTCCGTGAAAGACGGCGAGCGGGTATAAATTCCCCAAAAGCCGAACGAGATGATCAGGAGCCCGAACAGGACCTTGACGATGATAGATCCCGCCCGAGTGCGGATGGCTTGCATCATGGCTTTGGCTTGCCTTGCGTTTGCACCGGCGCGATATGGCGAGGCGCCCTGGAGGCGCGCCGCAGGTTGACCCGCCGGAATGCCGGTGTGATCGTGCGCCGATGATAAAGAGCGGGCGAGGTCGCCGCAATATTGCGGCGGTCGCCGCGACGGCTCTGAGGGGAGCATAACGATGCCAGATCGAACCCGGCTGATCGCCGGCAACTGGAAGATGAACGGGTTGCGGACCGACGGTTTGGCCCTCGCCGGCGAGCTGGCGCAACGGGCGAAGGCGAGCCGGTCCGACTGCGAACTCCTGGTGTGCCCGCCGGCGACGCTGCTGACCCTCGTTGCCGACGCATTGAAGGGTAGCGGCATCGCCCTCGGCGGTCAGGATTGCCACGCCGTGCCAAAGGGCGCCTTTACCGGATCGATCAGCGCCGAGATGCTGCGCGACGCTGGCTGCAGCCACGCGATCGTCGGCCACTCGGAGCGGCGTCACGCCTGCGGCGAAACCAACGCCGATGTCCACGATAAGACGCTGGCGGCGTGGCATGCCGGGCTCATCGCGGTGGTCTGCGTCGGCGAGACCCGAGAGGAGCGGGAGACGGGCAGGGCTAGGGATGTTGTTGCCAGCCAGAGCGACGGATCGATCCCCGAGGGTGCGACCGCGGCCAATCTGGTCGTCGCCTACGAGCCGGTCTGGGCGATCGGCACCGGTCTGACGCCGACGACCCAGGACATCGTGGAAATCCACGCGGCGATCCGCGAGGCGCTGCCGGCGCACACCCGCATCCTCTATGGCGGCTCGGTCAACCCGAAGAACGCCGCCGAGATCCTGGCGCTGCACGAGGTCGGCGGCGCGCTGGTCGGCGGTGCCAGCCTCAAACCCGACGACTTCTGGGCGATCGTCCAGGCCTGCTGATGAGGCTGCTGGCCGAAATGCCGCGGCTGACCATCCGCCGGTAGCCATCGGGCGCCGGAGCGCCTAAATAACGCCCTGATCCCCGATAACGCCGCGGTGTCGCATTCGCGATGATTATTCTGTTGTTCATTGTCCACATCCTGATCGCGGTCTCGCTCGTTGGAGTCGTTCTGCTGCAAAAGAGCGAGGGCGGCGCACTCGGCATGGGCGGCGGCGGCATGTCCGGTTTCATGACCGGCCGCACCACCGCCAATCTCTTGACCCGGACGACCGCGATTCTGGCCGGCGCATTTTTTGTCACCAGCATTCTGCTGGTCGTACTGAGCAGCCCGACCAAGGGCCCGCGTGACTTCCTCGGCGGCGGGCCTGTGGCGCCGGCCGTCCCGGGCGCCCCAGCGTCGCCGACCGCGCCGGCTACGCCGGAGCCGGCGGCGCCCGCAGCCCCGGGCGCGCCGCTACGCTGACGAAAGCGGCGAATCGGGCCAAAACCAACGCGATTGCCGGTCGCCGGACGCGCATCCGGGGCGCCGCAGGAGGCCGGACGGCCAACCAAAATGCCGGCGGTAGTTGCCGGCAGTGTCTTGTATCAGAAGGGTTATTCGGAACGCGGCTCAGTGCCGTGAGTTTCCCGTGGGATGACAATCGTGCTTCATATAGATTGAAGGTCCATGACGCGGTTCATCTTCATCACCGGCGGCGTGGTCTCCTCACTCGGCAAGGGTCTGTCTTCGGCGGCGCTCGGCGCGCTGCTGCAGGCCCGCGGCTTCAAGGTCCGGCTGCGCAAGCTAGATCCCTACCTCAACGTCGATCCCGGTACGATGAGCCCCTACCAGCATGGGGAAGTATTCGTGACCGACGACGGCGCAGAAACCGACCTCGATCTCGGCCATTACGAGCGTTATGTCGGGGTTGCCGCCCGTAAGAGCGATAGCGTCACGACGGGACGCATCTACTCGACGGTGATCGGCCGCGAGCGGCGCGGCGAATATCTCGGTGCGACGGTGCAGGTGATCCCGCACGTCACCGACGCGATCAAGGAGTTCATCGAGGCCGATCTCTCGGACGAGGACTTCGTGCTTTGCGAGATCGGCGGCACGGTCGGCGACATCGAAAGCCTGCCGTTTCTCGAGGCGATCCGCCAGCTCGGCAACGAGCTCGGCCGCGAGCGGGTGCTGTTCGTGCATCTGACGCTGGTGCCGTGGATCGGCTCGGCCGGCGAATTGAAAACCAAGCCGACGCAACATTCGGCAAAGGAACTGCTCGGCCTCGGCATCCAGCCGGACATTCTCTTGTGCCGCTGCGACCGGCCGATCCCGGATGGCGCCCGCAAGAAGATCGCGCTGTTCTGCAATCTGCGCGAGTCGCGGGTGATCCCGGCGCTCGATGTCGACACGATCTACGCCGTGCCCGGCGCTTACCACGCCGAGGGTTTCGACCGCGAGGTCTGCGAGCATTTCGGGATCAAATCGCCGGACCCCGATTTGTCCCGCTGGGACGCGGTCGTCAGCCATATCCGGAAGCCCGAGGGGCAGGTCAACATCGCGATCGTCGGCAAGTACACCCAGGTGCCCGACAGCTACAAATCGCTGGCGGAGGCGATGGCGCATGGCGGAATTGCCAACAATGTCCGGGTCAAGCTCGACTGGATCGACGCCGAGGTGTTCGAGGCCGAAGACGAGGCAGTGGCGCAACTCGAAGGCGTGCACGGTATCCTAGTGCCGGGCGGCTTCGGCGAGCGCGGCACCGAGGGCAAGATCGAGGCCGCCCGTTTCGCCCGCGAACGCAACGTCCCGTATTTCGGCATCTGCTTCGGCATGCAGATGGCGGTGATCGAGGGCGCGCGGCATATGGCGAAATTATCGGGTGCCGGCTCGACCGAGTTCGGTTTGTGCGAGCATCCGGTCGTCGGCTTGATGACCGAGTGGATGCGTGGCAACGAATTGGAACAGCGCAGCGTCAATGGCGATCTCGGCGGCACGATGCGGCTCGGCGCCTATGAGGCGGTGCTCGATCCCGAGAGCCGGGTCGCCGAAATTTACGGCAAGACCCGGATCAGCGAGCGCCACCGCCACCGCTACGAGGTCAACAATGCCTATCGCGACACGCTGGAGGCGGCGGGGCTGAAGTTTTCCGGCATGTCGCCGGACGGGCTGTTGCCGGAAATCGTCGAGATTGCCGAGCATCCGTGGTTCATCGGCGTACAATTCCATCCGGAGCTGAAGTCGCGTCCCTTCGATCCGCACCCGCTATTCAGATCATTCGTCAAGGCGGCGCTCGAGCAGTCGCGGCTGGTTTAGTCTTGGTTGTCATTGCGAGCGCAGCGAAGCAATCTCGGGCCGCTCGGGATTCCGCCCGTCGAGATTGCCGCGTCCCCTGCGGCTCCTCGCAATGGCAGGTGAGGCAATGACGAACCCACGCCACGTCAAGATCGGCGATATCACGCTCGGCAATGATTTGCCGCTGGTGCTGATCGCCGGCCCTTGCGCCCTGGAAAGCCGCGGCCATGCGCTGGAGGTCAGTGCCGCGCTGGTCGAAATCACCGGCAAGATCGGCATCCCGCTGATCTACAAGACCTCGTTCGACAAGGCGAACCGGACCTCGCTCGACGGCGTGCGCGGCGTCGGCCTCGAGGAGGGGCTGCCGATCCTTGCCGAAATTCGTGAGACACGCGGCATACCGGTGCTGACCGACGTCCATCTTCCGGAGCAGTGCGATGCGACGGCGCAGGTCGTAGATGTATTGCAGATACCGGCATTCCTGAGCCGTCAGACCGATCTGCTGGTCGCCGCCGCCAAGACCGGCGCCGCGATCAACATCAAGAAGGGCCAATTTCTGGCGCCATGGGACATGCAGCACGTCGCCCGCAAGGTCGAGGCGAGCGGCAATTCGCGGGTGCTGCTCTGCGAGCGCGGCGTGAGCTTCGGCTACAACACGTTGGTCTCGGACATGAGGTCCTTGCCGGTGCTGGCCGAGACCGGATTTCCGGTCGTGTTCGACGCGACCCATTCGGTGCAACAGCCGGGCGGGCAAGGCGGCAAGAGCGGCGGCGAGCGGCGCTTTGTCGAGGTCTTGGCGCGTGCCGCGACTGCGGTTGGAGTTGCCGCGGTGTTCATGGAGACGCATGAGAACCCAGATCGGGCACCGTCCGACGGCCCCAACATGGTGCCGCTGAAGGCGCTGCCCGGGATTCTCGAAACCCTGATTGCCTTCGACAAGCTTGCGAAAGCACGGCCGGCCGGCGCGATCCGGTAGCGGTTCAGCCGCCCTCGACCCGGAGGTATTTCTCTTCAAGGTCACGCCATCCGGCGGTGCCGACTGCGTCCTCGCGTTCCTGGAAGGTGGCGAGGTCGGCCTCGACCGCGCTGGCGTCGCCGTCGCGCTTCATCGCCTCGAGCACCCGCTGCGCCGCCCGGATCGCGGCGCGATGAGCCTGCGACGGGTAGATGCCGAGCCGGAAATCCATCTCCTGCAACTCGCGCGCGTTCAGCATCGGGGTTTTGCCGCCTTCGAACACATTCACCAGGGCCGGGCCGGCCAACCGACGGCCGACGATGCGCAATTCCTCGACGGTCTGCGGCGCCTCGACAAAACCGACATCGGCGCCGGCTTCGAGATAGGCGTTGACCCGGTCAATCGCGGCGTCGAGTCCCTCGATGGCCCGTGCGTCGGAGCGGGCGATGATCACCATGTCGGCATCCTGTCGGGTATCCACCGCGGCCTTGATCTTGCCGACCATCTCGGTCTTGGAGATCACCTCCTTGCCCTCGTAATGGCCGCATTTCTTCGGACTGACCTGGTCTTCGATATGAAACCCGGCGACCCCGGTCTTCTCGTATTCGCGCACGGTGCGGATCACGTTGATCGCGTTGCCGTACCCGGTATCGGCGTCGGCAATGACCGGGATGCCGACCGCCTCGACTGTGCGGCCGATGAACTGGACATTCTCGGTCAGGCTGAGCAGCCCGAGATCGGGGTAGCCGCTTGCTCGCGAATAGCCGCCGCCGGTCAGGTACACCGCCTCGAAGCCGGCCTGCTCGACGAGTCGCGCGGTCAGCGTGTCGTAGGCGCCTGGAATCATCGTGTAGCCGCTCGCCGCGATCAGGCGGCGCAAGGCCTGCCGTGCCGTCATTGTCCTGCTCCTTCTTTCGCCTATTCAATAATTAACCCTCTTCGGCTACCACTCGGGGAGGGATTTCACTTCATTCGCATCGGGACCGATGAACCGCTCCTTTTCCGCACTCGCCCTCTCTGCCGCGCTGTTGCTGCTGCCGGCGGCCGGCCAGGCGCAGCAGCCGCCGCGCTGCGCCTCGTCGCCGGATGGCGACACCGTCTCAATCACCTGCGGCGCGGTCAGCGAGGAAGTCGGCAACCAGATCGCCGAAATGTTGAGCCGGATGCTGAACAGCCGAATCCCGCCAAACATGGTGCTGGCGGCATTCAACGAGATCGAACCGCTGCCGCCGGAGGGCGTCGCCCGCACGCTCACGCCCGAGCAGCAGCAGTCGATCCTCAACCAGCTCGCCGGCAAGCCGACGCAGCAGGTCTCGATCGTGGCGCACCCGCTCGTTCCCGACAGCGCCGATTATGCCCGCAGCCTCGCCCAGCCGCTGCTGATGGTCGGCTGGCAGGTCGAGGGCAACCAGGTCCGCCGCGCCGCGCCAAAGTCATTGGAACAGGTCTATGGCGTCGCGCTTGTCGTGCAGAACGCGGATGCCCCGCCAGACAAGGCCGTCACTTTAAGAAAAGCCCTCCAGGCGGGCCGCATCCCGACGCCGCTGCTCGTCGATCCCACGCTCGCGCCGGAAGCGACGCAGCTCTACATCGGCAAACGCCAGAGCCTCGGCGCGGCCAAATGATCGATCAAGCTACCGCGGCGGCGCCCCCGCCGCGACGCTGGCACGGCGGGCGGCGTCGACCCCGGCCAGCTGCTTCGCGATCAGATCGCCCGAT
Organism: Allostellaceae bacterium; assembly: GCA_036264235.1. Classification (GTDB taxonomy): domain Bacteria; phylum Pseudomonadota; class Alphaproteobacteria; order ATCC43930; family CGMCC-115725; genus DATARH01. Next base: position 7,148 of record DATARH010000217.1, on the reverse strand, counting down.
ACCGGGATCGCCATCTGCGCTCCCGATTTGGCGCTGAAAAACACGGTGATGCCCTGCGGGTTCGCCCGCAACTCCTGCTCCGGGAGTGCGGCGGCGAATTCCTCGGCATAGGAGCAGCCGGGAGCGCAGGTGATCTCCTTGCTGCTGATCGGGATAAAGCGCAGCGGCTTGCCGATGCTCTCCTGCGCCGCATCCCAGTCGCGCTTCGGCCCGGAATAGCTCTCTTCGACATAGAGTTGATGCACGGTCTCGCCGGTCCGCCGGTCGATCCAGCTGCGCAAGGCGTGGAAATTGGTGCCGGCCACCCCGAGAAACGGCTCGCCTTGCGGCACCCTGGGTCCGAGCACGCCGACGAATTTACCGCCCTCGGCGATGGCTTGGGTCACGGCATCACCGCTGACGACGGCGGCAGGAGCAACGACGCAGCCGGATAGCAGCAGCCCGCAGGCTAGCAATGAAGCCACATTCCTCATGGCCGGCCGAGCACCGCGTCATTGTCTTCGCCGAGCCGCGGCGCCGCCTTCTCGAAGCGGGGGCGCGCGCCGTCAAACGACAGCGGCAGGCCGATCAGCGATAAGGAGCTCCCATGGGTGGTGCCCGCTTGACGCTGGATCATGCCGAGCGCCTCGACCTGCGGATCGGCGGCGACCTGGTCGAGCGTATGAATTGGCCCGTTCGGAATACCGGCTTCGTCGAGCAGCCTTGCCCAATGCGCCCGCGGTTGAGCGGCGAAGATGTCGGCGAGGATCGGGATCAGCTCGCGACGGTTGACGACCCGGTTGCCATTGGTGCGAAAGCGCGGGTCTTCGGCGAGGTGGGGCCGGTCGAGGGCGGCGGCGAGGCGGCGGAACAGATTATCGTTGCCGGCCGCGACCATCATGTGGCCGTCGCTAACGGCAAAGGCCTGGTACGGCACGATCATGTCGACCCCGGAGCCGTGCCGCTCCGGCAAGATGCCGGTCGCGAGATGGATCGGCAGCATGATGTTCATCCAGGCGAGCCCGGTTTCGAGCAGCGAGGTGTCGACAATGCCGCCTTGGCCGGTACTGTCGCGCTCGCGCAGCGCCGCGAGAATTCCGATTACCGACCACATCGCGGCGCCCATGTCGATGATTGAGGCGGTGACCCGCACCGGCGGCCGGCCGTCTTCGCCAAGCAGGCTCATCAGACCGCTATAGGCTTGCATCATCGGGTCGTAGCCCGGCCGGTCGCGCAGTGGGCCGACCGCCCCGAAAGCGGCGAGGTTGCACCAAACCAGGCTCGGTTTCGCCGCGGTAAGCTCGGCCGCGCCCAGGCCGAATTTGTCGAGCGCGCCGTATTTGAGGTTGTGGATCACGATGTCGGCGCGGTCCAGGATCAGCCGGCGAAGCCGTGCGGCGCCCTTGCGATCGGCGAGATCGACGGTGATGCCGCGCTTGGCGCGGTTGACGCTGTGGAAGGTCGTCGAGGCACCCTCCTGGAAGGGCGGACCCCAGCCGCGCGCCGCGTCGCCGCCGTTGGGGTTCTCGACCTTGATCACCTCGGCGCCGAGTTCGCCGAGTACCATCCCGGCGTAAGGCGCGGCGATCGAATGGCCGATCTCGATCGCGACCAGACCGGACAATGGAGCAACAGACGGCATTCGCTTCACCAACCGAGGTTCTTGCAACGGCCTTTATAGGTCTCGCCGCTCCCGCTGTCGCCGGCTATGCTCGGCCGAGAAGTGCCAAAAACGTCAATCGGGAGGGCCGGTTATGAAGCGAGACCGCGAGACGGCGGGGGTCGCCGTGGCAGGGCGGCTGCCGCGCCGGGCCCTGATTCACGGTGTCGCGGCGGGGTCAGTGGCGGCGATGATCGCGGCGACCGGGCGGGCGGCCGCGGCAGCCGATGCCGAGCCGTATCCGCAGCATCCGCGTTGGAAGTTCGTCTTCGTCAACCATGTCACCGCCAACCCGTTTTTCGTCCCCTGCCAATACGGCATCCAGGACGCCTGCGCGCTGCTCGGCTGCGACTACCAGTGGGCCGGGTCCGAAACCTCCGACGTGGCGCAGATGGTCAACGCGATGAACACCGCGATCGCCGGCAAGGCCGATGGGATCGCAGTATGTCTGGTCGATCCGAAGGGTTTCGACCGGCCGGTGGAGGCCGCGCTCGCCGCCGGCATCCCGGTGTTCAGCTACAATGCCGATTCCCGGAGCACGAAGCGGCTCGCCTATATCGGCCAGGATCTGTTCCTGTCGGGCCAGATGATGGGCGAGCGCATCATCAAGCTGGTCGGCTCGGGCAAAGTCGCGATCTTCATCGCGACCCCGGGCCAGCTGAATCTGCAGCCGCGTTTCAACGGCGCCGCCGACGCGATCAAGAAATCGGGCGCCGACATCCAGCTGTCGATGATCGCGACCGCGCCGGCCGCCAACGAATCGCTGTCGAAGATCGACGCCTATTACCTCGGCAACCAGGATGTGAAGGGCATGTTCGGCACCGGCGGTGGCGACACGCAGAATTGCGGGCTGATCAGCCGGAAATACAATTTGGCGTCGAAGGGCGTGCATGCCGGCGGATACGACATGCTGCCGCGCTCGCTCGAAGCGGTGCGCGACGGCTTCCTCGATTTCGTCATCGACCAGCAGCCTTATCTGCAAGGCTTTTACACCGTAATGGAGATGTTCGCCTGGAAGGTGTCGGGCGGGCTCGTCGGTCCCGCCGATATCGACACCGGGCTCAAATTCGTCACCAAGGACAGTATCGGCCCGCTGCTCGACACCAAGAGCCGCTACGAGGGCAGCGCCAAGGAGCCGCAGATTTTGCCGCATACGGGGGCGATCGCCGGCTGAGGCCGAGGCGAGACATAGGGTCGAGCGCGTGGTCGGGGAGCAGGCGGGGAACGGCTTGGCGCGCCGGGCCTACGCGCTTCTGCTACGGCCGGAGGCGAGCGTCGTCGTCGTGTCGGTGGCGCTCGTCCTCTATTTCCAATTCGCCAACGCATACTTCGTCAGCACGGCCAATGTGCAGACCTTGTCGCAGTTCGTCGCCGCTCCGGTGATCATTGCCTGCGGCGAGATCATGCTGCTGATCTGCCGCGAGATCGACCTGTCGGTCGGCCAGGTGTTCGCTCTGGCGCCGTTCCTGATGGAAAACATCAACAATTGGGGCGTGCCGGAGCCGCTGGCGATCGTCGCCGCACTCGCGGTCTGTGCGCTGATCGGACTGACGATCGGGCTGATCACGATCGGGCTTCGGGTGCCGTCCTTTATCACCACGCTCGGCATGCTGTTCCTGATCACCGGGCTGACGCTGACGATCTCACGCGGCTATCCGGCCAACACCGCCGGCGGTCCGGAATTAACCGGGATCATGGGCGCCTGGGCCTATTCGGAAATCATCTGGGCGCTGGCGATCGTCGCGATCATGCACATAGTGTTGCGCCACACCCGCTGGGGCCTGCACACGGTCGCGATCGGCGGCAACCTGCTGGCCGCTGCGGAAGCCGGCATCGCGATCAACCGCATCAAGATCGGCAATTTCGTGCTGACGAGCACCTTGGGCGGGCTGACCGGACTGCTCGAGGCGTTCCGCGTCGGCTCGATCGATCCGCTCGCAGGCGGCAGCAACATCATGTTCCTCGGCGTCGCCTCGGGCGTCATCGGCGGCACCGCCATCGCCGGCGGTGCCGGCACGATCATCGGCGGGCTGGTCGGCGGCATCATGCTCGGCATCCTGCAGGACGGGTTCACCCTGCAGGGCATCAACGCCTTCACCTTCGACATCGTGATCGGCGCAGCGATCCTGATCGCGATGATCGCCAACATTCACTTGGCGCGACTGCGTGGCGGCGGTCAGCCATGAGCGAGGCGGCAAGCAACGGAACAAACGAGGCGATCCGGGCCGAGAAGCTGGTCAAAAACTTCGGCCACATCACCGCGCTGGACGGCGTGTCGATGCATGTCGCGCGCGGCGAGACGCTCGGCATCCTCGGCGACAACGGCGCCGGCAAATCGACCCTCCTGAAGATCCTGACCGGGTTTCACCAGCCGGATTCCGGGCAGGTCTATGTCGATGGGCGGCCGGTGACGCTCGCTTCGGTCGACGAGGCGCGCGCGCTCGGCATCGAGTGCGTGTACCAGGACCTCGCGCTGGTGAACGGGCTCAGCGTCTATCACAATCTGTTCTTGAACCGGGAGCTGCTGTGGGGCTGGCCGGTACGGTTCCTCGATCACCGCACGATGCGGCGTCGCGCGATCGAAGCGCTAGCCGAAATCGGCATCGTCGTGCCGTCGGTCGATATCGAGGTCGGCGCATTGTCGGGCGGTCAGCGCCAGGCGATCGCGGTGGCGCGGGCAGTGTCCTCGCAGGCGCGCATCCTGTTGCTCGACGAGCCGCTGGCGGCGATGGGGGCCCGCGAGGCGCAGCTGATCATCGGCTTGATCGAGCGTCTCAAGGCACGCAGCGACATCGCGATCGTGATGATCGCGCACAATTACGCGCAGACGCTCGAAATCTGCGACCGTGTCATGCTGATCCAGCATGGCGAGGTGACCTTCGAGAGCACCGCGGCGGCGACCTCGCCGGCCGAGCTGCTGGAGATCGTCCGGCGCGAATACCGCGCGCTGCGCACCGGGTGAATTTCCCGGCGCCCCGCGCTATGTATCCGACAGAATTGGAGGAAGGGAGCGGGCAATGCCTTACGGTGACGAGGCGGGCGAGCCGGTGGCGGTCGCGCTCGGCGAGGATTTTCCCGAGCTGCGCGAGTCGGTGCGCAAGATCTGCGAGAAATACCCCGGCGACTATTGGCGCAAACTCGAAGCCGGGCAGGCCTACCCGACCGAGTTTGCCCGCGAGCTGACCGAGGGCGGCTTTCTCGCGTCCTTGATCCCTGAGGAGTATGGCGGCTCCGGTCTGCCGCTGCGCGCCGCCGCCGTGATCCTCGAAGAGATCAACGGGTCCGGCTGCAATGCCGGCGCCTGCCACGCGCAAATGTACATCATGGGCACCGTGTTGCGGCACGGCAATGAGGAGCAGAAGCGCCAATATCTGCCGAAGATCGCCTCGGGCGAATTGCGGCTGCAGGCCTTTGGCGTCACCGAGCCGACCACCGGCTCCGACACCACCAAGCTGAAGACCCGGGCCGTGCGCGAGGGCAATTCGCACTATCTCGTCAACGGGCAGAAGGTCTGGACCTCGCGCGCCCGGCAATCGGACCTGATGCTGCTGTTGGCCCGCACGACCCCGGTCGAGGAGGTCAAGCGGCGCACCGACGGGCTGTCGGTGTTTCTGGTCAACCTGAAGGAGAGCCTCGGCAAAGGGGTCGAGATCCGCCCGATCGAGGCGATGATCAACCACAACACCAACGAGGTGTTTTTCGACAACCTCAAGGTGCCGGCGGAGAATTTGATCGGCGAGGAGGGCAAGGGCTTCCGCTACATCCTCGACGGCATGAACGCCGAACGCATCCTGGTCGCCCAGGAATGCATCGGCGACGGCCGCTGGCTGCTGAAAAAGGGCGTCGAATACGCCAAGGAGCGGGTCGTCTTCGAAAAGCCGATCGGCCAGAACCAGGGGGTGCAGTTCCCGCTGGCGCGGGCCTATGCCGAGCTCGAAGCGGCCGAGATGATCTGCCGCCGCGCCGCGGCGCTGTTCGACGCCGGCAAGGAATGCGGCGCCGACGCCAACATGGCGAAATTGCTGGCCTCGGAAGCGACTTGGCACGCCGCCGATGCGACCTTCCAGACCTATGGCGGCTTCGCCTTCGCTAAGGAATACGACATCGAGCGCAAATGGCGCGAGGTGCGCCTCTACCAGACCGCGCCGATCTCGACCAATTTGATCCTGGCGTATATCGGCCAGCACGTGCTCGGCATGCCCCGCTCGTATTAGCTTTTTAGAACAGCAGTGCTCTCGTATCGCTCAGCTTTTCGAACCGCTTCACCGCATCCCACAGCTCGGTTGAAGCGCCGCAGGCGGCGAATTTGGTACGAGCCTGCTGTGGTGACAGCGGGCGCTCCGGGCTGCCCAGGACGGCAGTGATCTCGCAGGTGACAGTGCGGCCGACGGTAAGGTCCAGCTCGACCTGGATCGGGTGAAGCGCGTTCGGATCGGGGTTCTCGTCGGCCATCACCGTTAGCCGGCGGGCGAGGGCGAGCGTATCGGCATCGGCGAGAGCTTCCGCAGTGAAATCGTCGAGGCCGACCGTGCCGCGGCGCAGGCAAACGGCACCGACATAGGGCAGGCACAGCCGGGCATAGGCGGTGCTCATGCCGGTCTGCGGCGGGCGGCCAACCAGGCGCCGGGTCAGCGGCGGCACGAGGAAGCGGCCGGCCTTCACCTGCTCTGCGGCGATATCGTGCTCGGCGATCAGCCGCTGCAGGCCATCGAGCCCGCCATGCGTGGCGCGGCCGCTGGGCCATGGTTTGTGACTCAGCTCGCAGACGCGCCAGACCCGACCGAGCTCGTCGAACGGCGCCGGGTCGGCGGCGCCGTCGAACAGCGCGAAGTAGCCGAACGGGCCGGAGATCGGTGCGCGCGGGCCAGGCATGGCGCGCCGCGCCAACTCGACCGCGGTCACCGCGGCGCGCGCCGCAAAGCCCATCTGCATCGCCAATTGCGGGCTCGCCTCGACATGCGCCTGCATTGTACCGGCACATTGCCCGTAATAGATGCCGAGCGCGTCGCGGGTCTGATTCTGGTCGAGCCCGGCGAGCAGCGCGAGGGCGGCGGTCGCGCCGAAGCCACCGCAATTGGCCGGGCGGAAAAACCGCATCGGCGCCCGCGAGCACAGGCCCAATGTCACCGCGACGTCGACACCGGCGGCGATGGCGCGGATCAGCCGCTCGCCCGAGACGCCGCCATCGCGCTCGGCCCAGCCGAGGGCGCAGGACAGCACCGCCGCCATCGGGTGCACGACCGCGCCTTCATGGACGCAGTCGAATTCCTGACAGTGCACCTGATAGGCGTTGACCATCGCGGCATTGGCGAGCGGCAGCGTCTCTCCGCTGCCCCAGACCGTCGCCTCGGCGGCTTCGCCGGATGCGGTCGCCATGTCGAGCACCTCGCTTCGCCATGGCGCCTTCGCGCCCGCGGCGCCGACCGCCAGCGTATCGGCGATGAAGGTCTTCGTCGCTGCACGCGTCTGGTCGGGCACGCCGTCGGCAGTGACCCGCGCCAGATGCGCG
>DATARH010000019.1:0-2966 GCA_036264235.1 Allostellaceae bacterium | reverse complement strand
ATATCATTGGACCTCCGGCGTCGAGACGACGACCGGCCCGTTGGGGCAGGGGATTGCGACCAGCGTCGGGATGGCGATCGCGGCCAACTGGCTGGCGCGCCACTTCAACCGGCCGGATTTTACTTTGTTCGACTACGATGTCTTCGCGCTATGCGGCGACGGCTGCATGATGGAGGGCGTCGGGTGCGAGGCGGCTTCGGTGGCCGGCCATTTGGGGCTCGGCAACCTCTGCTGGATCTACGACAGCAACCACATCACGATCGAAGGCAACACCGCTCTGGCCTTCAGCGAGGATGTCGCCGGCCGGTTTCTCGCCTACGGCTGGCATGTCCAGCGGGTGAGCGACGCCAACGACCGCGAGCGTGTCGCCGAAGCGATCACCGTTGCCAAGCGGATCGATGATCGGCCCAGTCTGATTATTGTCGAAAGCCATATCGGCTACGGTGCGCCGCATAAGCAGGACACCTCAGGGGCTCATGGCGAGGCGTTGGGCGAGGCCGAGGTCAAGCTCGCCAAACGCTTCTATCACTGGCCGGAGGACGCGGAATTTCTGGTGCCCAAAGGAGTGTACGAGCATTTCGCCGAGAACTTCGGCGCTCGCGGGGCAAAGCTTCGCGCAGAATGGATGGCGCTGTTTGAGCGCTACCGCAGTGCCTATCCCGAACTCGCCGACCAATGCGAGCGGATGCAGCGGCGCGATCTCCCCGAGGGGTGGGACAGGGACATCCCGGTATTCCCCGCCGATCCGAAGGGCATCGCCAGCCGCGACTCCTCGGCTCAAGTGTTGAATGCGATCGCGCCGCGTTTGCCGTGGCTGCTCGGCGGCGCCGCCGATCTCGCGCCATCGACCAAGACCCGGCTGACTTTCGAGGGAGCCGGTGATTTCGAGCGCGACAACTATAGCGGCCGCAATTTTCACTTCGGCATCCGCGAGCACGCGATGGGGTCGATCTGCAATGGCCTCGCGCTGTCGAAGCTCCGGCCGTATGGCTCGGGTTTCCTGATCTTCTCCGATTACATGAAGCCGCCTATCCGGCTCGCGGCTATCATGGAATTGCCGGTCGTCTACATCTTCACCCATGATTCGATCGGGGTAGGCGAAGACGGCCCGACGCACCAGCCGGTGGAGCAATTGGCGGCGCTGCGCAGCATCCCTGGGCTGATCGTCCTGCGTCCGGCGGACGCCAACGAAGTGGCGGAAGCGTGGCGGGTCGCGCTGAGCTTCAAACACGAACCGGCCTGCCTGATCTTGAGCCGGCAAAACCTGCCGACCCTCGACCGCACCAAGTATGCGCCGGCGAGCGGCGTCAGGCGCGGCGCCTATGTCCTGGCTGATGCCGGCAACGGCAAACCGGACGTAATCCTGATGGCCACCGGTAGCGAGGTGGGACTCTGCGTCGAGGTCTATGAGAAACTGAAGGCCGAGGGAGTCGCCGCGCGGCTGGTCAGCATGCCGTCGTGGGAATTGTTCGAGCATCAGCCGGAAGAGTATCGCGCATCGGTATTGCCGCCCGACGTGACCCGGCGGGTCGCGGTCGAGCAGGCCTCCACGCTCGGGTGGGAGCGCTATACCGGATTACGCGGCACGATCCTCGGCATGAAGACTTTCGGCGCTTCAGCACCGTTGAAGGAGCTGCTGGTCAAATTCGGGTTCACCGGCGAAAACGTCTATGCGGCTGCCAAGCAGCAGCTCTCGCACAAGGAGTAGGGGTGATGGCCAATCCACTGAGGATGCTCAACGAATTCGGGCAGTCGGTATGGCTCGACTTTGTGAGCCGCGATCTTTTGAAGAGCGGGGGACTGGCCCGGCTGATCGCCGAGGACGGCCTGCGCGGCGTCACCTCGAACCCGTCGATTTTCGAAAAAGCGATCGGTCACGGCGACGATTACGACGCGCTGATCGCCGAGGCGGAAGCCTCCGGGGATCTCGATCCCGGCGCGCTCTTTGAGGATCTCGCGGTTCGCGACATCCAGGAGGGCGCCGACACGTTGAACATCGTCTACGAGCAGACGCAGCGGCGCGACGGCTTTATCAGCCTCGAAGTTTCGCCCTACCTGGCAATGAACACCCACGAGACAATCGAGGAAGCGCGCCGCCTCTGGCACGAGGTTAACCGACGAAACCTGATGGTCAAGGTGCCCGGCACCAAGCCGGGTTTGCCGGCGATCCGCACCCTGATCAGCGAAGGGATCAACGTCAATGTGACGTTGCTGTTTTCGCAGCAGGTCTATGCCGATGTTGCCGAGGCTTACATTTCCGGGCTCGAGGCCTTCGCCAAAAAGGGCGGCGACCCACACAAGGTGTCCAGCGTGGCGAGCTTCTTCGTCAGCCGCATCGACACCCTGGTCGACGACGAGCTAGACAAGAAAATCGCTGCAACTGCCGATCCGGCCGCCAAGGCAGAGCTCCAAAAACTCAAGGGCAAAGTCGCGATCGCCAACGCCAAGCTCGCTTATCAGCTCTATGGAAAAATATATTCCGACGAGCGCTGGCAGCGGCTGGCGCAGCAAGGCGCCCAGACCCAGCGCCTCTTATGGGCGAGCACCGGAACCAAGAACAAGGCCTACAGCGACGTTCTTTATGTCGACGAGCTGATCGGCCCGGACACCGTCAACACGATGCCGCCGGCGACGATGGATGCCTACCGCGACCACGGCAATCCGCGGCCCAGCCTCGAAGAGGATGTCGATGCCGCTCAAGCGGTGATGGATGCGCTCCCCAAGGCCGGCATCTCGATCGATGCGGTGACCTCAAAGCTCGTCGAAGACGGCGTACGGCTGTTCGCCGATGCTGCCGACCAGCTCTACGCTGCCGTTCAGAAAAAGCGCCGCACGGTGCTGGGACCCAAGCTCAATTCGATGACTTACAAGCTGCCGGACGAATTGCAGAAGGATGTCCAGGCTGCCCTAGAGGACTGGCGCAAGGAGGGCAAGGTCAGGCGCCTGTGGGCCGCCGACGCCTCGCT
>DATARH010000014.1:0-20444 GCA_036264235.1 Allostellaceae bacterium | reverse complement strand
TCTCATGTTCATCCTGTCAAAGAGGCACCTCAGCCCAGACCCGAAAGCCCCAGCCAATGCGCCCCTCTCTCTTAGGGCCGCTGTCTACTCAAAAGAATTCCACCACGCATCCCCAACCAAGCCGCCCACCGGGCAACCCAGACAGACACACGCAGCAGTCTTCTCTCTCGCGAGCAAACAGCATCTCCCAGACGCCGCCGCCCGCGCATCCCTTCCCATAACCAACAATGTCAATCAACAAGCCGCCGCCGCAGACGCGCCCACGACCACCGTGAACGGCGGCCTCGGCCCATGTTCGTCGGAAGCAGTCGCCACATCCGAGCGGACGCAGCGAACGGTTAAGATAGTCGCCCTATCCTGCCCTGTCCAGGGCGCCATCGACAAAAATTAACCGAGCACGGAAAGTCAGGCTATCAGCCCCAGGGCCCGCAATTCGGCCAGCATTCTCTCCGGCGGCGCCTCGCCGGCGCCGCGACGGCCTGGCTTTCGGTCGTCGGGCGGCGCATCCGCCGGAGTCAGATAGCGCCAGCCCTGGAACGGCCGCCACGGCCGCAACAGCGTCGGCACCAGTTCGGGATCGACATCAATCAGGCAATAGGTGCGGCCGTTTTCGTCGCGCTCGCTATGGAACCCGGTGACGCGCTGGCGCACCCGGATCTGGCCGCGGATTACCCAATAAATCGAGCCACCGGCGAGCACCGCTTCGGCCCGGCGCGGGTGGTTGCGAGTGTAGACCCAACTGCCGCCGCGCTCCTTCTGCCGCGCCGCGCGGACGCGACGCAGCTCATCGAGATCGGCGATGCCAACCGCCATCTTCAACAGATGTAATGGCATGTCGCTCATGGGCTCGGCCCGGCGAGAACAATCAGCTCGGCGCCTTCCTCGACGAGATCGCCGACGGCGCAGCGCACCGCCTCGACCACGCCGTCGCGCGGCGCGGCGATCGTGTGTTCCATCTTCATCGCCTCGACGACGACCAGCGGCTGGCCGCGGCGCACCGCGGCACCCGGCACAACCAGCAATTGTACGACGCGCCCCGGCATCGGTGCGGTGAGGCGCCCGACGGTGGCATGGGCGCCGGCGGGCAGTGCCAGCGGATCGACGATATCGAAATGCCAGCTCTGGCCGCCGAGGAAGACGCCGATCGCAGCGGTATGTTCAAGGACCGTCACGGTGCGGTGCTCGCCGTCGAGGGTCACTGCGAGGCGTCCGGCGCTACCGGGGATTGCGGCAGCGCGCCGCTCGTGGCCGCGCAAGCGCAGGCGCCAATCGGCGGCCTCGGAGATCGCATCCACTGCGATCTCTTCACCGCCGGAGCGGAAGACGAGCGTCTGCGGCGCGGGAGGCAGATTGGGCCGCCATCCATCTGTCTGCAGCCACGGGGACGCGTGACTTGTCCTCGCGCCCGCTTGCGCGGACAGGCCCTGCAGTGCCGCGGCCGCGACGGCGAAATCCGGTGCGGGCTCCGCGGGCGGCAGCACGTTGTCGCGCCGGCGCTCGATGAATCCGGTGTCGATGGCACCGGCGGCGAACTCGGCATCTACTGCGACACGGTGCAGGAAGCCGAGATTGGTCAGAACGCCAAGCACTGCGGTGTTAGAGAGCGCCCGCGCGAGGTGACGGCGGGCAGCGTCGCGACCATCACCGAAAGCGATGATCTTGGCCATCAGCGGATCATAAAACGGCGTCACCGTGTCACCTTCGCGCACGCCACTGTCGACGCGAATGCCATTGCCTTGCGGCAGGCGCAGCCTGTGCAACGTGCCGGTCGCCGGCAGAAAATTGCGATTGGGGTTCTCGGCATAAAGGCGCACTTCGATCGCATGCCCGGAGAGGATGATTTCTTTCTGGGTCAGTGGCAGCTTCTCGCCGGCGGCAACACGCAGCTGCCACTCGACAAGATCGAGGCCGGTTACCGCTTCCGTCACCGGATGCTCGACCTGCAGCCGCGTGTTCATCTCCATGAAGGAGAACTCGGCCGGTTCTTTGGCCGGCGCGATGAACTCGACGGTGCCAGCGCCGACATACTGTACCGCCTTCGCTGCGGCAATTGCGGCAACGCCCAGCGCCTGCCGCACCGCCGGCTCCAGCCCGGGTGCCGGCCCCTCCTCGATCACCTTCTGGTGACGGCGCTGGATCGAGCAATCGCGCTCGAACAGGTGCACCAAATTGCCATGGCTGTCACCGAACACCTGCACCTCAATGTGGCGAGGACGGTCGAGATAGCGTTCGACCAGCATCCGCTCGTCGCCGAAGGCGCCTTTCGCTTCGCGCTTTGCACCATCGAGAGCGCGGGTGAATTCTTCGGTCTTGCTAACAATCCGCATGCCGCGGCCGCCGCCGCCGGCCGAGGCCTTTAGGATCACCGGAAAGCCGATCTTCTCCGCTTCGGCGAGGAGCCGCGACGGGTCCTGGTCGTCACCGTGATAGCCGGGCACGACCGGCACACCATTCGCCGCCATCAATGCCTTGGCGGCCGCCTTCGACCCCATCGCACGGATTGCGCTCACCGGCGGGCCAACAAAGACCAGACCGGCGGCCGTGCAAGCCTCGGCAAATTCGGGATTCTCGGACAAAAAACCATAGCCGGGATGCACCGCATCGGCGCCGCTCGCCGTTGCAGCCTCGACGATCGCAGCGATGTTCAGGTAGCTGTCGCGCGCCGGCGGCGGCCCGATCCGCCGCGCCTCATCCGCCATCGCGACATGCAGCGCAGCGGCATCGGCGTCCGAATAGACAGCAATTGTGGCGATTCCCATGCCCCGCGCGGTGCGGATCACACGACAGGCGATCTCGCCGCGATTGGCAATCAGCAGCTTGGAAAACACGCGCGGCTCACATCCGAAAGACGCCGAACTTGGTCGGCTCGATCGGGGCATTTAGCGCAGCGGAAATTCCGAGCGCGAGCACCAGCCGGGTCTCGGCCGGATCGATGATGCCATCGTCCCACAGCCGGGCGCTGGCGTAATAAGGGTGGCCTTGCGCTTCGTATTCCGCCCGGATCGGCGCCTTGAACGCTTCCTCTTCCGTGTCGGTCCACTGCTGGCCGCGCGCTGCCATGCCGTCGCGCCGCACCGTCGCAAGCACCGACGCCGCCTGCTCGCCGCCCATCACAGAGATGCGCGCGTTTGGCCACATCCACAGGAAGCGCGGCGAATAGGCCCGGCCGCACATCCCGTAATTTCCGGCTCCAAAGCTGCCACCGATGATTACGGTGAATTTCGGTACCGAGGCGGTCGCTACCGCGGTGACCATCTTGGCCCCATCCTTGGCGATGCCGGTGTTCTCGTATTTCTTGCCGACCATGAAACCGGTAATGTTCTGCAGAAACACAAGCGGGATACCGCGCTGCGCGCACAACTCGATGAAATGCGAGCCCTTCAGCGCGCTTTCGGAGAACAGGATGCCGTTGTTGGCGACGATGCCGACCGGATACCCCCAGATGCGCGCAAAACCGCACACCAGGGTGGTGCCGTAGAGCTGCTTGAACTCATCGAGCTCGCTGCCGTCGACGATGCGAGCAATGATCTCGCGCACCTCGTAAGGCCGTCGCACATCGCTCGACACGACCCCGTAAATCTCGTCGGCCGGATAGAGCGGCTCGCGTACTTCGGTCACTGCGAGCGATGCCCTCTTCACGCGGTTGAGATTGGCGACAATTCGACGGGCGATGCCGAGCGCATGCCGATCGTCGAGGGCGTAGTGATCGGTGACGCCGGAGACACGACTATGAATATCGGCCCCGCCGAGTTCCTCGGCGGTCACCACTTCACCGGTCGCCGCCTTCACCAAGGGCGGTCCACCGAGAAAGATCGTGCCCTGGCCCCTGACGATGATGCTCTCGTCCGACATCGCCGGAACATAGGCGCCGCCAGCGGTGCACGAGCCCATCACCAGCGCAATCTGCGGCACGCCAAGCGCTGACAGTTGCGCCTGGTTGTAGAAGATGCGGCCGAAATGGTCGCGATCGGGAAACACCTCGTCCTGTGCCGGCAGGTACGCCCCGCCGGAATCGACGAGATAGAGGCAGGGCAGCCGGTTGTCGCGCGCGATCTCCTGCGCGCGCAGGTGCTTCTTCACCGTCATCGGAAAATACGTGCCACCCTTGACGGTTGCGTCATTGCCGACGACGACGCATTCCTGGCCGGAAATGCGGCCGATGCCGGTGACGATCCCGGCTGCCGGCACGGCATCGTCATACATACCGTAGCCGGCGTATTGCGACAGTTCGAGAAACGGCGAACCCGGATCAAGCAGCAGGCGGATGCGCTCACGCACTAAGAGCTTGCCGCGCTCCTCGTGCCGCTTGCGGGAGGCCTCGTCGCCGCCCAATGCGATCTCGGCGGTCTTCACACGCAAATCGGCGACGAGTGTCCGCATCGCCGCGTCGTTCGCGGCGAAGGTTTCGGAGCGCCGGTCGAGCGCGGTCGGGATCACAGGCATCGCGCGGGCACCTTACCGGCATGGTTCGCCCGCCGCTATTCCATCGTCCGGTTCGGGCAGCAAACGCAGCGGAGAGGGCCGGTCTCAGGCGGCTTCGTTCGGCTGCACGGCCCGAGCGTGCACGTGGACGTGCCGTCCGCCTGCCTCTTCGAGAATCCGGGTGGCGTGCAGCTCGAGTTCGGGATCGGCGCAGCGCACCCACAACAGCGCCGCCCCCGCCTTCAACGCCGCCTCGACATCTTCCCGGTGCGGTGCCGCCGCATAGCGATCGAACAGCTCTTTCAGCGCCGCGCCGCCGAGTCCGGCGGCCACCAGTGCCGCGAGGGTCGCGGCGATCGGCCCGCCCGACAGCAAAATGATGCCGGCGACGGTCAGGGGCGCGATGAAATTGACCTCGTCCGTCAGCCCAGCCGCGATCAGGGAGCCGCTCTTCTCGTCGGCCGCGGCGAGCGGTTCGTGCGACGCCAGCACGGAAATGTCTGTCCGGTCGAAGCCGCCGGCGAGCAGCGCCGCCACGGCCCGGCGGAAATGCGCCCGGTCCGGAAACGAGGCCACCGCCTCCCGGATCACCGGAAATTTCGTAGCGGTTTCGCTCATCGTCGGCTCCATCGCGTCCGCGAGACTCGACCTATGCTAACGTTCGGCGCGCCATATACGCTCGCCGAACCTTCTGCCCGGTGCCGATGACCGAAACGCTGAGCCGCGATGCCGATCCCCGGACCAAGCCCGGGGATGCCGCGCCGGTGACCCCCGCCGCCCCGAGCCCACCGGCCTCGCCGGTCATGGCCCAATATCACGAGATCAAGCAAGCCAATCCGGGCTGTCTCCTGTTCTTCCGGATGGGCGATTTTTACGAATTGTTCTTCGAGGACGCTGTCGCGGCCGCGCCGGCGCTAGACATCGCTCTGACCAAGCGCGGCCGCCACGACGGCGCGGACATTCCGATGTGCGGCGTGCCGGTGCACACAGCCGAGAGCTATCTCGCGCGGCTGATCCGGGCCGGCTTCAAGGTAGCGATCTGTGAGCAGGTCGAGGACCCGGCCGAAGCGAAGCGGCGCGGTGCCCGCGGGCCGCTGAAGCGCGCCGTGGTGCGGGTCATCACCGCTGGCACCTTGACCGAGGATGGACTGCTCGACGCCCGCCGACACAATTATCTAGCAGGCATCGGCGAGGCGGCCGGCGAGATGGGGCTTGCCTGGCTCGATTTATCGACCGGCGATTTCTCGCTGGCACCGACAGACGACGCGGCCCTCCCGGCCGACCTCGCGCGGCTCCAGCCCGGCGAAATCCTGTTGCCGGAGCGACTCCTGACCCGGCCGGCATTGTTCGAACTGTTCGGCGACTGGAAAGCCGCGCTGACCCCCCTCGCCAATGCGCGGTTCGACAGCGAGGCGGCGCGGCGGCGGCTGGAAAGCTTTTATGGCGTGCGCGCACTCGACGGCTTCGGCAGTTTCGGCCGGGCCGAGATCGCGGCGGCCGGCGCGCTCGTCGATTACGTCACATTGACTCAGCAAGGTGGGGCGCAGGGAACGCAGCCGAGCAGCGCCCCATATCTCGCGCCGCCGCAGCGCTTGGCGCCCGGCTCGGTGATGCAGATCGATGCCGCGACGCGGCGCAACCTCGAACTGACGCAGACCCTGGCAGGCGAGCGCAGGGGCAGCCTGCTCGCCGTCATCGACCGCACCGCCACCGGCGCCGGCGCGCGCCTGCTGGCACAGCAATTGGCTGCCCCGCTGACCGACGCGGCAGCGATCGCGGCGCGGCTCAATGCCGTGCAGTTCTTCCTCGACCGGGCCGATATCCGGGCCGATCTGCGCGACCGGCTGCGCCGCTGCCCCGACATCGAGCGAGCAATAACCCGGCTCGGCCTCGGCCGCGGAGGACCCCGCGACCTCGCCGCCCTACGCGACGCGCTCGGCGAGACCGCCGGGCTGCGCACGGCGCTGGCCGATCCAGGCTTGGTGCCGTTGCCGAAAGGGGTGGCCGCGGCCGAACGCGGACTCGGCGAGCACGGCGCGCTGGTCGAGCGGCTGTCGCGCGCATTGGCGGCGGAACTGCCGCTGTTCTCCCGCGACGGCGGCTTTGTCGCGCCGAGTTACGCGCCCGAACTCGACCAGTTGCGTGAATTGCGTGACGACAGCCGCCGCGCGATCGCCGCGCTGCAGGCGCGGTACGCCGAGACGAGCGGGGTCGCCTCGCTGCGCATCCGCCACAACAAGGTGATCGGGTACTACGTTGAGGTGTCGGCGGCGAATGCCGGCAAGCTCGGCGCCGAATTCATCCATCGCCAGACGATGGCCGGTGCGCTGCGTTATACGACGACAGAACTCGCCGAGCTCGAAAGCAAGATCGCCAGCGCTGCCGAGCGGGCGCTCGTGCTGGAACTACGGCTGTTTGACGATCTCGTCGCCGAGGCATTGGCGCGCCGGCGGGAGATCGCCGAGGCGGCCGCCGCACTCGCCAGCCTCGATGTCGCGTCGGCTCTGGCCGAGCGCGCCGCCGAGGACAATTGGACCCGACCCGGGATCGACGACGGCATCGGGTTCGAAATCAAGGGCGGCCGGCATCCAACGGTCGAGGCGGCGCTGTCCGGCAGCGGCAGCTTTGTCGCCAACGATTGCGTGCTCGACGATTCCCGGATTTGGCTGGTCACGGGCCCCAACATGGCCGGCAAGAGCACGTTTCTGCGCCAGAACGCGCTGATCGCGATCCTGGCACAAAGCGGCTCCTACGTGCCCGCGGCCTCGGCCGGGATCGGGATCGTCGACCGGCTGTTCAGTCGGGTCGGCGCGGCCGACGATCTGGCGCGCGGCCGCTCGACCTTCATGGTCGAGATGGTCGAGACCGCGGCGATCCTGAACCAGGCCGGGCCGCGCAGCTTCGTTATTCTCGACGAGATCGGCCGCGGCACCGCGACCTTCGACGGGCTGTCGATCGCCTGGGCGGCGCTCGAACACCTGCATGAGGTCAACCGCTGCCGGGCGCTGTTCGCGACGCATTACCACGAGCTGACCGCGCTCGCCGCCAAGCTGCCGGCGCTCGCCTGCCACACGATGCGGGTCAAGGAATGGAAGGGCGACGTCGTGTTCCTGCACGAGGTCGCGGCCGGCACCGCCGATCGCTCCTATGGCATCCATGTGGCCAAGCTTGCCGGCTTGCCGGCGGCGGTCACTGCGCGGGCCGAGGAGGTGCTGGCGCTGCTCGAAGAGGGCGATGAAGGCGGCGCGCTCGCCCGCCTCACCGACGATCTGCCACTGTTCCAGGCTGCCCGGCGCACCGCCCCCGAACCGACCGCCGAGGTGTCGGCCGTCGAATCCGCGCTGCGCGACATCCGCCCCGACGAACTAACTCCGCGCGACGCCCTTGAGCAGCTTTATCGGCTTAAAGGGTTGTTGCCAGGGTAGGCTCAGAAGAGCAATGGCATCACGCCGCGCCCCGATTGTTCCATTCAGGCATCGTGCGCTCCGTATGCGATTTGATACGCGAACGGAGCAAAGCGCAGAGGGTCTCCGTCGAAGCACGCCACGGGCGATCAGGGCCGAACCTCTTTGTGCTCGCCCGGATCGAGATGGGTGCCAGTGGCTAGTGCGAACGCCACCTTCAGGCCGCTGATCAGGCGCCCCGGGGAATCCCAAAATTCCGCTTCCACCGGCTCAACGGTAATCAGCCGAAGGTTCGGATTATCAGGATCGCCCCACCAGACCTTGGCGCCAACGCTCCAGAATTGCTTCATTTTTTCACGATCGGCGCTGAGCCGCGCAGTGCCCGACACCGACGCGTATTTCTCGCCGCCGGTGTCGGCGAAGGCCAGGCAGACCTCCGGATAACGGCGGATTTCGTCGTCCTTGTGCGCCCGCTCGTCGGTGAAGAAATAGAGCGCTCCCTCGTCGCGTCTTACAAACGCGCCCATCGGGCGCGAATGTATCCGGCGGCCATCCCAGTTCGAAAACATGCACAGCCGGATCGATTCCATCAGCTGCCAGGCGCGATCGACATCCTTTTCGGCCATCCCGACCTCCGTCCGCTTGCCACATCCAGCAAACGGAGGCGGTATGGGCGGGTTGCGCCAGTATTCAGTCGGGCTCGCGCGTCAACGCGCGCCCGTCGGTGTCGTCATGATCCATATGCAGATGACGCAGCACGGTCGGGGCGATGTCGATCAGCGAAGTCGGCGCCCGCCTTTCGCCCGGCGCAAAGCCGCCGCCATCCGCAACCAGGAACGGCCGCTGCTCGTTGGCCCCGAGCCCACCATGCTGGCCGTAACCGATCTTGCTCTCATTGTCGGCGGGGTCCTGGACGATTGGGCTGTAACCCCGGACGCCGTGCGGGTTGATCGCGTCGGTGTTGGCGAGCGTCACCGCGACCTGCATCGCGGTGTCGGTCGGCAGCCCGACCCGCGCCAAGGCAGAGCCGGCGAACACCTCGCCGGCCCAGTCCTGGGCCTCGATGCATCGGACGACGCGCGGCACGAGAGCGCTATCGGGCTCGGCAAAATATAGGGTCGCCGCGGTGCCGTTCGGCGCAACGACGACATCGCTTGAGCCGGGGCCCGTTTTCAGCCCTTCGGCAATCAGCAGAGCGTCGAGATCAATCGCCGCGGCAACAGTCTCCATGCCGTGATCGGAGCCGGTGACGAACAAGATTTCGTCGCCGCCGGGATCGAGCCGGCGCACCGCATTGTACACCTCGCGCACGCATTGATCGGCGACGGCAATGGCGGCCCGGTGTTGCGGTGAGCCGAGCGGCGAATGATGGCCGGTATAGTCCGGCTCCGACAGCCACATGATCGCCAGTGCCGGCGCCCGTTCCTCGAGTATCTCGCCGCAGAAGCGAGCGGTCATCGCCTGGTCGCCATCGCTTCCTTTCTTGAGGGCCGCGCTCGCCGGATCGTCGATCGGGCGGCGCCCGGGGCCATAGCTGCCGGCCGAGTGATGGACCCAGCCGTAGCCGTCGGGGTCCTGGAAATAAGCGGCGCCGGGCGAGACATTGGCGCAGGAGATCGCAGTCTCGCCATGCCAGCGGAGCCGCTCGGCCAAGGTCGGCACATGCAAGGTTCGGCCGGTGGCACGGCGCATCCGATCCGGAAAATCGGGGTGCCCGGCCGAGCGGCAGACGAGCCCCTCGCCTTCGTCGAGGGCCATTGTGTTGCCGAGAAGACCGTGGCGGGCTGGCAGGCAGCCGGTCGCGATCGAGGCGGCGCTGGCCCGCGTTGTCGAGGGGAAGACGCTGCGATGGGCAGCGAAATACGCCGCGCGTTGGCGCAATTCCGTCAGGAACGGCGCGTCGTCTGGATTGATCAGGTCGCGGCGCAGGCTGTCGCAGATGACGATGACCGCGCGCGGGCTCGCTTGTGCGGCCATCGCCGAACCTCGCTAATTGGCGACCCCATTCAGGGCAAAATCGAAAATGTCGAAATTCCGCAGCCGCCGGGACTGGGCCATATCCAAATAGCGCGGCGTCAGCGGGTGCGACAGCAGGAAAGGGACACGCTGCTCGCCGGCACCGCCATGCGAGCGCAGTCGTTGGCCCGCCAGCGGCGACAAATCGTGCTCGGCATCGGTCGCGCCGATTACGGTATTCGCATCGCCGGTGACGACGAGGTCGGCTTCACGGTCATAGGGCAATTCGTATTCCTTGGCCGCGTCGCTGCGCTCAAGCACGGCATCGACCCCAGGCAGCAGCCTTATCGCGTGCGCCAGGGTTGCAATCGGCACCCCCGCGCGGCGATAGACCCGCACGAACGAGCCGAGCGCGCCGTGATGGCGGACAAACGGATCGGTGATCGGGCAGATCACGCGCACTGCACTGGCACCGAATTGTGCGTTCAGGACGTCTTCGAGCAGCAGCACATGAGGTCGGCCATCCGGCAGAGCCTTGTCGTTCATGCCATGATCGGCGGTCAGTGCCACGACACAGCCGAGTTCAGCGAGCCGGGCCAACCGATCGTCGAGGGCGCGGTGGAACTCGAGCGCCTCCGGCGCGTCCGGGGCATGGCCGTGCTGTACGTAATCCGAGAGTGAGAGATAAAGGAGCCTCGCCCGCCCCTCTTCGGCGAGACGGATGCCGGCGTCCAAAACAAACAGCGACAGGTCGGCCGAATACATGTCCGGCTTCGACCGGCCGACCAGCTTTTCGACCGCATCGATGCCGTTCTCGACAAGCGTCGCTCGATCGGCCGCCTCAGACGAAAATGAGATGCCGACCAGCCCATGGCCGAGCATGCGTCGCAGCTTGTCCTTGGCGGTGACTGCCGCGGTTGCCACACCGGCTTGCGACATCAGCGCCAGGATCGTGTCGCTGCGCACCAGTTCCGGGTCCGTCATCATGATTTCCCGGCCGCTATCGCGGTCGAGAAAGAAATTGCCGGAAATGCCATGCACCGAAGGCGGCGCTCCCGTCACGATCGACAGATTGTTCGGGTTGGTGAAGGTCGGCATCGCCGCATCGGCGACGGCATAGAACCCCTCGTCGCGAAATCGCGCGGCCATGGGCAGGGCTCCGGCCCGCCATCCGGCCTGCAGATACGCCGGGTCGCAGCCGTCGGCGCAGATCACCACGGTCGGCCGTGCCGGCGCGCGATACCGGCGGCCGTTCAACTCGATCTGATCCACCTGGTCGATCTGGTCCATCCGACCGCGCGTCCCTCTATCTCTTGAACAAAGCCTCGGCGCCGGAGCGCTGCTTCTGTTTTGCGGCGATCTCATCGCGGGCACGGGCGACCTCGGCCTCCAGTCCGGCGATGTATTCTTCGAGCTCGGCGATGCCGAGCAAAGTCAAATCCTTTGGCTTCGGCGCCTGGCGGAGCGGCAACAGCTCCTCTTCCTCCATAATCGCCTCCTCTGCGCCATTGCCGCCTTCCCTCGGCTGGCCTCGCCTATTATATCGTAGGTAAATCTCCGTGTTAGCGCCCTTCAGTCTCGGACTTTGCCATGCCTCCGTTGATGCCAAAGGCGACCGCCGTCTGGCTGGTCGAAAACACCGCGCTCACCTTCGACCAGATCGCCGATTTCTGCGGGCTGCACCCGCTTGAGGTGCAGGCGATCGCCGATGGCGAGGTCGCGATCCAGATGCAGGGGCTCGACCCTGTGGTCAATGGCCAGACCACGGCCGAGGAGCTCGCTCGCTGCCAAGCCGATCCCGAGGCGCGGCTGAAGCTGTCGCCACAGGCGGTCCCGCAGCAATACGTGAAGCATAAGGGGCCGCGCTACACGCCGATCGCCAAGCGCCAGGACAAGCCCGATGCGATCGCCTATCTGCTGCGCAACCATCCGGAATTGTCCGACGCCCAGATCTCAAAGCTGATTGGCACGACCAAGCCGACGATCGCGGCGGTACGCGACCGCACCCACTGGAACAGCGCCAACATCAAGCCGCGCCACCCGGTCGGCCTGGGACTGTGCACGCTTGAGGAGCTTGACACCGTCGTCAACAAGGCGCTGCGCGCCAAAGGACGGCCGCCGGTCGAGGTCACGATCGTCCCGGACGAAGAGCCGGTCGAACCATGAACGTGATCACCGAGACGCTGCAGGAAGCGCGCTCGGCGATCGATGCATTGCTCGCAAACGAAAAGGGGCTAGCCGCGATCGCCGCGGCAGGCAGGATTCTGAGCGGGTCGCTGAAGGATGGTGGCCGCATTTACAGCTGCGGCAATGGTGGCTCGATGTGCGACGCCATGCATTTCGCCGAGGAACTATCAGGGCGGTACCGGCTTGACCGGCGGCCGCTGCCGGCGACGGCGATCAGCGACCCCGGTCACATGACCTGCGTCGCCAATGATTTCGGTTATGACGCGGTGTTCAGCCGGTATATCGAAGCGCATGGCCGCGCAGGCGATTGCCTGTTGGCCATTAGCACCAGCGGCAAGAGCCCGAACGTACTCGCCGCCGCCCGCGCCGCGGCGGCGCAGCACATTAGCGTCATTGCCCTGACCGGCCGCGTCGGCTGTCCGCTATCACCCCTTGCGACCGTCGAAATCTGTACTCCCGCGGGCCGCTTCGCCGACCGAGTCCAGGAAGTGCACATTCAGGTTCTGCACATCCTGGTCGAACTGATTGAGCGCGAGCTGTTCCCGGAAAATTATCGGGATTGAGAGCGGGGCCTAAGCCGCGACCGTCTCGTCGCTAATCACTTCTTTGACCTTGCTGGCAAGCTGCTTGAGGTTGAACGGCTTCGGCAGGAAGTGGATCTCGCGGTCGCTGTCGAGTCGCTGCCGGAATGCATCCTCAGTGTAGCCGGAGATGAAGATGACCTTCATGTCCGGAATGACCTCGCGCACCTCGCGCACCAGCGTGGGGCCATCCATCCGCGGCATCACGACATCGGTGATCAGCAGATCAATGGGCTCGGAGGCGCTCTGCAGCAGCTCGAGCGCTGACTCGCCGCTCTTTGCTTCCAGCACTTTGTAGCCTTTGTTTCGCAAGGCGCGGGCGCCGAAGATCCTGACTGGGTCCTCGTCCTCCACCAGCAGAATCGTGCCGACGCCAGTCAGATCCTTGATCGCGGGCGGTTCGTTTGCATCGGCCGGCTCGACCACGGCCATCTCGGCCGACTGATGGCGGGGGAGGAATATCTGAAAAATCGCGCCATTGCCGGGCGCACTGTCGACAAAGATGAATCCGCCAGTTTGCCGGACGATACCGTAGACGGTCGACAAACCAAGCCCGGTGCCCGAGCCGACCTCCTTGGTCGAGAAGAACGGTTCGAAGATGCGGGCAAGGTTTTGACGTGGAATCCCGACGCCAGTGTCAGCAACCTCCAGCAATACGTAGCTGCCTGCGGGCATTACTTCATGACCGCGCCGCACCGGCGCATTCTGTATCACGTTCGCAGTCCGGATGCGCAGCGTGCCGCCGCCCGTCATTGCGTCGCGAGCATTGACGGCGAGATTGATGATCACTTGTTCGAGCTGCCCTTGATCGACCTTGACCAGATCGAGATCGCGTCCATGCACGACCTTCAGCTCGATGTTCTCGCCGATCAGCCGGCGCAGCAGGTGCGATAATTCTTGCAGCACTTCGGTGATGTCGAGAATCCGCGGCTGCAACGTCTGCTGACGCGAGAAGGCCAGCAGCTGACGCACTAGATTGGCGGCGCGGTTGGCGTTCTGTTTGATCTGCATAATGTCGGCAAAGGACGGATCGCCCGGTCGGAACCGCATCAGCAGCAGGTCGCAAAATCCGATCATTGCCGTCAAAAGATTGTTGAAGTCGTGGGCGACACCCCCGGCCAGCTGGCCGACAGCCTGCATTTTTTGCGACTGCGCGAATTGCACCTCGAGGTGCTTCTGCTCGGTCGCGTCGATGAAATGCAGCATCAATTCGCCGTCGCCGCCTTGGCTGCCGGCAATGCGGCTCAGGAACACCACGGCCGTCTTGTCGCGTGCTCCCTTCAGGCGGACTTCGACCGGTTCCGGTTGGATCGCCCCGTCTGCAGCGGCTGCGAGCTTCAGTGTGAGATCGCGCTGGTTCTCCTCGTTCATGAAATCGATCAGCGGCTGACCGATCAGGGCCTCCGGCGCACTGCCGAACAGCTCTCCGAGCGCCTTGTTGGCCTCTTCGAGCCGGCCATGGCGATCGATCAGCGCGATCCCGACCGGCGCATCGGCAAAAAAACGCTGAAAGCGCTCACGCGACAGCCGCAGCGCCATTTCCATTTCGCGCTCGGGGGTCAAGTCGCGCACAACCGAGCGGGTGCGCAGATCGGCGCCGTTTCCGACGATGCTCTGGCCAATCCAGGCATTGATGATGCGGCCGTCGCGCCCCTTCAGGACGACTTCGCCGCGCTGCTTGCCATCGCCGTCGCCGCCGAACGGGTCAAGCGGAGCGGTTGCATCGGATGACGGTGCGGCGAGGAAATCATGCAACCGGGCACCGCTGCCCAGGATCTCTTCCGGCGTCGTGCCCAGCCATTTCGCCAGTGTCCGATTGACAAACAGAAAGCGCCCGTTGACATCAACCGAATAAAAGCCGGTCGGCGCATCATCGAGAAAATCGACGAGCTTGTTGCGCTCGTCATGGATCACCGCCTCCATTTCATGGCGCGCGGTAATGTCCTGAATATGCCAGAAGCTATACCCGGGTCGGCCGGCGATCGGGTTGACCGAAACATTGAACCAGCCGGCCGCTGCGCCGCGGGCATCGCGCAACGGCAGTGCGGCGAGTGCCCGCATCCCAGCTGCCGCGCGGCTCCGCAGCCGCTGGAAATCGGCACTCGCCTCGGGATCGCTGATGGCCCGAGCAATGCCGTCGAGCGCGGAGTCGCCGACGTCCGGAAAAAGGCCTTGAAAAGCCGTATTGGCATAGGCGGCGCGTCCGTCGGAAGCGACAATCAGCTGCGCATCGGGCGAGGCTTCCATCGCCTGGCTCAGCAGATCGACACGTCGCGCAAGAGCGCCGTGCAGCCATTGCGCCGCGAACGCCGTGATCCCGGCGAATGCAGCAAGCCAGCAGATCGTGACCGCGGCCGCCTTGATCCCGGAACCCGACAGAAGCTCGGCTATATACAGGAAGCCAATGCTCGACCCGGCGATCGCCAGCGCCAATGCCGCGTTGGCAAGCAGCCCTATCCAGCCGGGCAGCTTGCGCTCAGCCGCCCAGTTGGCCCAGCGGCCGCCACCTTGGGCATCGGCAACCATCAATCCGCGTCCCGCCTGATCCGTAACCGGAGGATATCGATATCATAAACGGTGCCGCGGCGCACGGCGGCGCCCGGAAACCGGGCGCTTAGTCGTCGCGGTGGGTACGTTCCATGCGCTCGTGCCGCTCCTGCGCCTCGATCGACAAGGTCGCGATCGGCCGCGCCTCAAGCCGGCGAATGCCGATCGGCTCGTCGGTCTCCTCGCAATAGCCGTAGGTGCCGGAATCGATGCGGTGCAACGCTGCGTCGATCTTGGAGATCAGCTTGCGCTCGCGGTCGCGGGTACGCAGCTCGATCGCGCGCTCGGTCTCGAGCGAGGCGCGGTCGGTCAGGTCGGGCTTGAGCAGACTTTCTTCCTTGAGGTTTCGCAGAGTGCCAGATGAATCGGTCAGCAACTCAGCGCGCCAGCGCAACAGCTTCTGCCGAAAGTACTCGATTTGCAGTGGGTTCATGAATTCTTCGTCGTCGGAGGGACGATACCCAGGCGGCAGTGATGGACGCATTCCGCTCCCCGAACCCCTTATTGGCAATCCGCGGCCAAGTATATCAATCAAGCTGCCCGGTCAACTGCGAGATCTGCATTCGAGCATGTTGATTTTGCGGGCGTTTACCGCCGCATCTTGCGCCATGGCGAAGCGGTGGGCCGGACGCGCCGCCTGATGCGTTCGCGGCACGTGCCACTCGATCCTTTTATTCATATGACTCAGTGTTCCAGCAGGTTCCAAGAAAAAATCGGGACTGACGAGCTTCTGTTCACAATTTTCGTAGCATTTTACCTATTGTCATTACGACAGCGATTTTTTCCATTTAGGAATTCCTTAAGCCAGGGCGGCTAACTTCCAGCGCGATTGGCGAAGCGCATTTCGGCAGATCAGATGAACCCAACCGGTACCGAGGATTTGAATCTTTCGCGTGACGCATCCTCCGCGTTCGAGCTGCCGCCCCCTGATACCAAGCGATGGGTGGCGCGGCGCAAGGCAAGCGTTGTCGCCGCGGTATGCAGCGGCGCTCTCAGCGTTCAGGAGGCTTGCCGACGCTACCGCCTGTCCCTCGAAGAATTGCTAGCTTGGCAGCGGGCAGTGGAGCGACACGGCATTCCGGGACTGCGGGTCACTCGATTGCAGCTCTACCGCGATACGGAAGCGCTGAAAGCGGCCGAGTAGCCGGCCCCATTCGTTTTTCTTGGCAGAACGACCGGAGCGCGAGGCGGGGGTGGGCCTTCCCCCAAAGGCACCAGATGTGAAGACGGCCTCCCCCAAAGCCGCCATCGCCCCCTCGCCTCGCTGCCGGGTCAACGGCAACAGAATCCTGTGTCGCCCGGTAGTCGATCACAACATGTTGTTGCGCAGGTCGCCTAACCCACTGCATCTACGTCGAAAATAGCACGAAGGCCCAACCGCAACGCGAGCGGGACCCGCTGCAGGCTTGCCGAATCGGCGATCTAACCACCGGCAGATCGAAACATTTCTCCTCACGAAGCTGCCTGCTACGCTCCGCTCGGGCGATGCCCGCCGCACGCGTCCGATATGTCGGCCAAAGGGAGCAAGCGATGTCAGAGAACCCGCGCTGGAAGCGCCGCCCGCCCGGCTCGACCTGGGGTGATTGGGGCCTCGACGACCAGCTTGGCCGCCTCAACCTGCTGACCGCGGACAAGGTGTTGAGCGGCGTCGCCGAGGTCAAGGAAGGCCGGACGTTTTGCCTGTCGCTGCCGCTTGATTATCCGGGCGGCACCGCCGTCAACGCGCGCCGGCACCCGCCGCGGCTTCTCGCCAACAAGCGCGAGGGCATGCCGTACATCGCCTACCCGCTGGCGCGCGAAAACCCGCAATACCTCGATGTGATCTGCGACGACGTCGTCGAGATGACGCTGCAATACTCGACGCAGTGGGACAGCCTCGCCCATGTCGGGCAGCTGTTCGATGCGGATGGCGACGGCAAGCCGGAGATCGTCTTCTACAATGGCTACCGGGCCGGCGAGGATATCATCGGCCCGGTCGATTACCGCGATGGCCAGGCGATCGAGCGCGGCGAGCATGTCGGAGCCAAGGCGCTCGGGATCGAGAACATGGCGGCGCATTGCGTGCAGGGCCGTGGCGTGATGATCGACCTCGAACGCCACTGCGGCCGTGGCGAGACGTTCGTCGGCTATGACCAGTTGATGCGCATCATGCAGGCCGACAAGGTGACGGTCGAAGAAGGCGACCTCGTCTGCTTCCGCACCGGTTACGACCGCGTCCTGCTCGACATGAAGAAACAGCCGGACCCGACGGTGCTGGCCGCCAATCCCGGCGCCGCGCTCGACGGCCGCGACGAGCGGGTCCTCAACTGGATCACCAAATCGGGTGTCGTCGCGCTGATCTCCGACAATCGCGCGGTCGAGGCGATGCCGTCGCGGCCTTGCGACGGCGAGGACCATT
The DNA here is from genome assembly GCA_036264235.1 of Allostellaceae bacterium. Taxonomy (GTDB): domain Bacteria; phylum Pseudomonadota; class Alphaproteobacteria; order ATCC43930; family CGMCC-115725; genus DATARH01. Next base: position 2,949 of record DATARH010000014.1, on the reverse strand, counting down.
GCGCGTTCTTGCCGCTGCACGCGCACTGCCTGTTCAAGCTCGGTGTCTATCTCGGCGAGATCTGGTGGCTGTCGGAACTGGCCGACTGGCTCAATGCCAACGGCCGCTCGCGCTTTCTGCTGACGGCGCCGCCGCTGCGCTTGCCGGGTGCGGTCGGTTCCCCGGCCAACGCGATCGCAACCGTGTAAGGAGTGCAGACGATGTTCGATCTCGACCGCTTCATAGCCGATTGCCGCGCGGCGATGACACAGGAGACGGATCACCGCGCGGTGCGCGAGGTCGTAGCCCGCGCCGTCGCCGAACCCGCATCTGTCGTGAAAGCGCTCGGCGAGCCGTGCTTTGCCGGAGTCGAGGCGCTCTATCGTGGTGACGATGTGACGATCTTTAATGTGATCTGGGCGCCGCTGATGACGATCCTGCCGCACGACCACCGCACCTGGGCGGTGATCGGCGTCTATGGCGGGCGCGAAGACAATGTGTACTGGCGCCGGCTCGGCGGCGCACGTGGAGAGAGTCGGATCGAGGCGGCCGGCGCCCGCTCGCTGTCGACCGGCGACGTCGAGCCGCTCGGCCGCGACATCATCCATTCGGTGACAAATCCGATCGCCCGGCTCAGCGGCGCCATCCATGTGTACCGCGGCGATTTCGTCGCGATCGCGCGCAGCGAATGGGATCCGGAGACGCTGACCGAACGGCCTTACGACCAGGACAAAAACTTCCGCATGTTCGCCGAAGCCGACGCACGGTTCGCCCGAGCTTAGCGTAAGTCACCTCAGCTGGCGGCGCGCACACCGGGGACCATAAACATCGTGCCGATCAGCTTCGCCCGCTCGTCGTCGCTCGCCATCAGCTGAACGCGCAGAGCGCGGACCGCGGCGCCGATGGCGCTGTCGTTCCACAACCAGTCGCCGAGTTGTTTGCTCGACGGCTTGGCGCCGCCCGCAATCGCGGCTTCCAGCGCGTAAGCCTTGAGATCGTCGACGGCGAAGCGCAGGCACAGCACCGGCGACAATTCCGCGACCGGACTTGCCGATGGCGGCGGGCCGCGCAGCCAGGCGGCAACATAAGAGGCCGCCTCGGTGGGGGTGAGACTCGTGAGCCCGACGGTGGTGCGGCCGCGCTCGGCGCAGGATTGCCGATAGGCCGGTGCCAGCTCGGCGATCTCGGCCTCCAATGCGGCGGCGAGGTCACCGCGCGCCCCACCGGTTCGCGGCGAATGCCAGCTGTGGTCCGCCGCCTCGCGCGGATCGTCGTCGGGGAAATCGACCAGCAAGACCGGCCCGTCCTTGCGTTCCAACAACCAGAGTGCGGCCAGGATGACTCGCCTCTGGAATTCCGGATCGCTCGGCGGCCCCAATGGACGGCCGAGTTCGAACGGGACCCACAGCGCGCGCGGCGGCCGGGTGCGTTCGGCTTGCGGCCGGATCAGCGCGATCGCGACCGTCGCGATCCCCTCTTCCTCGATGAAATGCCCGAGCGCGCTCACGGCGCGCGTGCAGAGCGGTCAGACCGGGGACAGGATAACGGCGTCGACCTTGTCGGATTTGAGCCGGCCGGCGACTTCGCGGGCCGAAGCCTCCATCTGCGCCGGCTCGGCGGCGCCCATGAACGAGTAGTGAGTCGCCGCGACCGAGCTGATCACCCCTTCAGCCGCCAGCTCGTTGAGCCGGTCGAGCGGGTAAACGACGTTCCAGTCTTCCTGAAAGCCGGTGCGGTCGAAATTGATCGAGATGTGGCTGCACAGCAGCTGATCCGGGCGGGTGTCGCCGGGGATCACCCGGAAATCGGCCTCGCGGCCGCGGAACGGCCGCTCGCCGCGGACGACGAGCCCGGCCGAGGAGACGATCGCGACGCGGCGGTCCCTGAGCGGCGGGCCCTCGACCCACAGCGTCGTCTGGAAATCGGGGCATTCGAGCGTTGCGTAACGCTCGGCCTGCGCCGCCGGCAATCTATCCAGCCGCATTAGATGTCCTTCGATGTGATTTGAACGGGTCGAGCGATCCTTCCGAATACTACGGTTCCGCCGCCGAACCGCTTGAATATATCTAAACCTACGAGTTAGCCGCGCTCAGCCGTCAGGCTGACTCGCGCCCTGCCGGTACACCGGACTCGCCGAGGTCCCAATAAATTCCCGTCATCACCTGCAGCGCCTCGCGCGCGACCGGTGCCAGCAGATGCTCGTTCGGCGCATGCTGCGAGCAGGACGCGTAGGAGTGCGGCACCCACACGGTCGGAAGCCCGAGGTCCTCGGCGAAGATGTCGTTCGGCAACGAGCCGCCGAGATTGGGGAGGATCGCCGGCCGCTTGCCAGTGGTGCGCTCGATCGACCTCGCGGCCCAGCGCACCCAAGGGTGGTCAGGGTCGAGGCGGGTCGCCGGGAAGTAGGCCTTCTTCCATGGCTCGACCTGCACCATCGGAAAGCCGTGTCCGTCGAGATGGCGGCGCAAGGCCGGCATGAAATTCTCGGGATCGACGCCGACCACGAAGCGGATCTGGCAGGTCGCGCGCGCCTTCGGCGGGATCGCGTTGACCGGGTTCTCCGGGTTGCCGGTGGTGAAGGCCAGCACCTCGAAGCTGCACCAGCCGAACACCTTCTCGCTCGGGGTCAGGCCCGGCTCGCCCCAATCGGGGTCGATCTCCGGCGCGTTGTCCCCGCCATCGACGGTGCAGTCGGCGAGTGCCATGCGCACCGAGTTCGGCATGCTCTGCGGGACCCATTCGCGCACCTTGATCGCGCCCTTCGGGCTGGTGATCGTGGCGAGCGCATGCGCCAGAATCACGCCGGGATTGGCGAGGAGCCCGCCCCAGTTGCCGGAATGGTGGCCGCCCTCGCGCAGATCGACGACGAGATCGAAATTGATTGCGCCGCGGGCGCCGAGGAAGATCGTCGGACGATCCGGCGCGAGGCGCGGCCCGTCTGACGCGATCAGCACGTCGGCGGCGAGCCGG
>DATARH010000139.1:0-5065 GCA_036264235.1 Allostellaceae bacterium | reverse complement strand
CCTGGCGTTGTTCGGCGGGGTCGGCAGCCTTTGGGGCCCAGTGATCGGCGCGATGGTGCTGGTGCCGCTGGCCGAGGGCCTCAACGCCGAACTCGGCAGCGTGCTGCCAGGCATCCAGGGCGTTGTCTATGGCGTCGCGATTATCGCGATCATCCTCCTGGCGCCGGAAGGGGTCTATTGGCATGTCCTGGACCGGTTCTGGAAGCGGCAGGTAGAACCGCCAGAGTCGGTACGGCCTGCGGCGATTGTTGTGCCGCTGCCGCGCGAGCGCACCACCATTACCGCCGACCTTTTGGTGCTGCGCGGCGTCGGCATTTCCTTCGGCGGGTTGCGCGCCTTAGACGGCATCGACCTGACGGTCCCGGAAGGCGGCCTCTACGGCATCATCGGCCCGAACGGCGCCGGCAAGACGACGCTGTTCAACGTGATCAACGGCTTCCTCGCGCCCGACAGCGGCACAATCGCCTTCGCCGGCGAACCGCTGATCGGTCTGATGCCGAACCGGGTCTGTCGCCGCGGCATCGGGCGCACCTTCCAGGTCGTGCGCGCCTTCCCGCGCATGACGCTCCTCGAAAACGTGATCGTAGGCGCCTTTGTCCGCGCTCCCGACGATGCGGCGGCGCGCAGGATGGCGCTCGCCGCGCTCGACCGCATCGGGCTTGGTCACCGCGCGGAGGCGATCGCCGGCGGGCTGACGACGCGTGAATTGCGCCTGATGGAATTGGCCCGGGCGCTGGTGTCGCAGCCGCGCCTCATCCTCCTCGACGAGACACTGGCCGGGCTCGGCCATGACGATCTCGACGGCATTCTCGGCGTAATCCGGCAGGTGCGCGCCGACGGCACCACCGTCTTGATCATCGAGCACACGATGCAGGCGATGGTGCGGCTCGTCGACCATTTTACCGTGATCGACCATGGCAAGCTGATCGCCGCCGGCAGACCCGACGATGTCGTCCGCAACCCGCTGGTGATCGAGGCTTATCTCGGCAAGCGCTGGGTCGAGCAGGCGGCGGTTACCGCAAACTGACAGTTCAGCAAGGAGACAGCCCGACATGACGAACATAGTCACCCGACGCAGCCTCAATGCGGCGCTCGCGCTCGGCGCGCTGGCCGGTTCCGGCCTGGGTATCCGCGCCGCCTGGGCGCAAGCCAAGACGGTGAAATTGGCGATGATCGCGCCGTTGTCCGGACCATGGGCGCGGCAGGGACAGCTGCTGCGGCAGGGCGCCGAGATGGCGCGCGACGAGATCAACGGGCAAGGCGGGATCAAAACGCTCGGCGGCGCCAAGGTCGAGTTGATTGTCGCCGATGCCGGCGACTCGGCCGAGAAGGCGAAAAACGCGGCGCAGCGGCTGCTGTCGGATCAACCCGATTTGTCCGGCGGCTTTGGCGCTTGGCTCAGCACCTTCACCTTGGCCGTCACCGAGGTGACGGAACGGGCGCAGCTGCCGTGGCTGACCCTCAGCTATTCCGACGCGATCACCAACCGCGGCTTCAAATTCATCTTCCAGACCTCGCCGACCGCCGACAAACAGGCGGCCGAGACGGTACCGACGGCGCTCAAGCTGGCGCAGAATGCGACCGGCAAGCGGCCGAAAACGGTCGGCATTATCCAGGACAACACGGCCTCGCCGGTCAGTTTCGGCAAGCAGCTTCGCGAGGGCGGTGGGCTCGACAAGGCGGGTTTGAAGGCCGTCGTCGACGAGATTTTCACGCCGCCCCTCTCCGATGCGACGCCGCTGATCAGCAAGGTGCGCTCCGCCAAGCCGGATTTCCTGCTGGTGCTGACATCGGCGATGCCCGATCTCAAGCTCGTTCTGGAAAAACTCGACGAGTTCAATCTCGGCAAGGGCAAGCTGCCGATGGTCGGCAACGGCGCGCCGTTCGGCGTGCCGGAACTGCTGACCACGATCGGGCCCGAGCTGCTCGAGGGCCTGCTGTTCAGCGTCGCCAATTGGCCGATAAAGGGCCAGGAAAGCTTCATCGACGAATTCAAGAAGCGCACCAAGGAGCCGTGGCTGACGCAGGACGGGTTGTGCGGCTACGGCCATATCCAAATCCTCAGCGCAGCGCTGGAAGCCGCCGGCTCGGCCGACAAGATCAAGGTGGCCGACGCGATCCGCGCGATGAACCTGACCTCAGGCCCGGCCGCGAAGTGCTTCCCCGGACCGATCAAGTTCGACGAGAAGGGACGCCGGGTCGATGTGCCGATCGTCTTCGCCCAATGGCAGAAGGGCGTGCCGGTAACGGTCTATCCGACCGACATGGCGCTCGCCAAACCGTATTGGCTGACGGCCTAGTCGCCCGCCGGCAATACCGAGGCCCCGCTCCGGCCGGAGCGGGGCCTTTTCGCTATCGGGTGGTGTCGCGTCAACGGGCCGGGTAGCACCTGTCGGCGTAGAGAACCATGCCCACCGGGCAGGCCGGCGGCGGCGCGACCGCGCCGACCGTCCCGCCGACGATCGCACCGGCCGTGTTGACCGCGCCGCCGGCAATCGCTCCGGCGGTATTGACGGCGCCGCCGACAATCGCGCCGGCGGCATTGGCCGCGCCCGCGACGACGCCGCCCGGGGTCGCTGGCGCGGGATAGCACGCGCCAGCCTGCAACACATATCCGGCCGGGCATATCTGCGCCAATGCCGCAGCCGAGCTCGCGATCGTCATGGCGCCGACAACCGCAAGGCCGATCAGCCTATTCCTCATATTCGTTCTCCGGTTTTGACCTGGATCCTGGAGCGGGCACGTCGCGGCCGCTGGCAGCCAACGCCGCCGGCCGCCGGGCGTTCCGCGCGGTGCGGCAGCTCTCATGCCCTTATCTCAACCAAACCGTTTCGGACATGGCTGGCGGTGGGGGTAAGTTTGAGCAAGGTCGGAGCGGGAGGGGGAGCAGATGCAAACCGCCAAGACGGCTCCGGCGAGGAGCCGGGGCAGGGCGTTGGCCGACTTCCTCCAACTGCTGTTCAGCCCAAGCTTTCCGCTCGTCCTGATCTCGTTGTGCGGCGTCTCCTACCTGCTTGCCAGCTGGCTGGCCGCACCGGAGTTGGGCCTCTGGGCCCTGGTGGCGATGCGAGCGATCCGACAAGCCCGGTTCGAGACCTGGGCGGCGATCAGCCTGGGTTTGCTCGTGGTGGCGGCGCTGCCGCTGGCGTGGCTCGCGTTTCGCCAGCGTGCAGCCCGCCCGTCCAAGGCGATCGGCGAATGGGCCTTCGCCGCAATTATGCTCGTCGCCACCCTCGGGCTGCGGATGGTCTGGACCTTCGACGGCAGCGACCGGCAGATCTACGCCTACAGCTTTCTCCTTTTCATCGGCTGGAACGCGATCGTACAGGCCCTGCTCACGACGCTGGCGGTCGGGCTGCCCCGCCGCGCCGCCCCAGCCATCCTGACGAAAGAGCCGACCGGAGGCTAGGCGGCGAGCCGTTCGGCCGCTTCGGCGGAAACCTTCGCTCGCGCCGGCATCGGTTGCGCCGCGGGTGTAGCCGAGTCCATTGCCTGAATTGCCTGAAACAGTGGCAACTGAGGCAAGCGGCCCTGGCAGCCGCCGTGGCGGCATCCCGGATTGTCGCAGTCGTTTTGCGTTCCCGGACAAATCATCTGACGGAACCCCGTAATCGAACCGGCTCTTCGCCAGTCGTCCGCAGAGAAAACATCACGCTGTACGAGATCGTCCTGTAATTTTATTTACCGGAATTGTTGAAGCGCGCGCCTCGATTGTCGAGAAACGTAAACTACTCGACGGATTAGTCACAGAAGTCAGCCAGAGCCGCGCATTCGCAACACTCGTGTGCGAGCACCGGCGCCGCCGCAGCCTGCTTCGGCTCGGCGCTGACGATCACCACCCCAAGGCGTAGGCGGCCCGCCGCGGGTCGGCGCCGGCTTCCATGACACCGCGCTTCCTGTCGGAGCGGATCGCGCAGACCGCGCCGGCGAGCCAGATCCAGTCGGGCCAGCGCTCGACCTTGTGGCCGCGCCGCGCCAGTTCGGCCGTGACCTCTTCCGGGTAGCGGCCTTCGAGGCTGAGCCGGCCCGGATAGTAGTCGTAGGGCGCGAAGGAGGAGGGATAGCTGTAGCTGGCGAAGCGCGGGTTCTCGATCGCGCTCTGCACGTCCTGGCCGTGCACGAAGATGTTGAGCAGCACCTGCAGCATCGCCTGGGTCTGGACATCGCCGCCCGGTGTGCCGAACGGCAGGAACTGGTCGCCGCCCTTGATCGCCAGCGCCGGGTTCGGGGTCAGCCGCGGCCGCTTGCCGGGCGCGACGCCGGCCGGGTGGCGCGGGTCGGGCCGTGACTGCGAGCCACGGTTCGACGGAATGAACCCTGTGCCGGGCACGATCGGGGAGCCGTAGGAACCGTCGCTCGGCGTGGCCGAGAACAGATTGCCCCAGCGGTCGGCGACGCAGACATAGGAGGTGTCGGGCTCCGGGAACGGGTTCGGCTTGCTTTCGCGCAGCTTCGGGTTCTGACCGCCAAGGTCGCCGGGAGGCGGCATCTCGGGCCAGGCCTCCTGCGGGTCGATCGACTTCCTCCGCTCGGCCGCATATTCCGACGAGATCAGCGTCGGCAGCGGCACCTGGCCGGTGGCCGGGTCGGTGTAATAGGCCTCGCGGTCGGCGAAGGCGAGCTTCAGTGCCTCGGTCAGGTGGTGCACGTAATCGGCGCTGTTGTGGCCGAGCGCCTTCAGGTCGGTGCCTTCGAGCAGCGCCAGCGTCTGCAGCAGCACCGGGCCCTGGCACCAGGCGCCGCAGGTGAAGACTTCGAGGTCGCCGAAGCGGCGGCTCTCGGCCGGGCCGACCGGCGAATGGTAGTCGGCGAGGTCCTCGGCCGACAGCAACCCGCCCTGTTCCTTCATGAAGGCGACAATCTTCTTCGCGATGTCGCCGCGATAGAAGGCGCCGCGCGCGGCTTCGAGCCCCGCCTCGCGGCTGCGTCCGTTGGCGCTGCGGCTGGCAGCGGCCTTTTCCTCGTCGGCCATGTATTGCAGCGACGCGGCGAGGTCGGTCTGGCGGAAGACGTCGCCGGCCTGCGGCGGCTTGCCGTTCGGCAGGTAGACCGCCGCGCTCGACGG
>DATARH010000133.1:0-20547 GCA_036264235.1 Allostellaceae bacterium | reverse complement strand
ATCCAGCTCGGCTATCTGCCGCGGCTCGAAATCCGCCATACCTCGGAAACCGAGATCGGCCAAGTCTATCTACCGCGGATCAATTTCGGGCTGTTAATCGCGGTCATCGTCCTGGTGCTGCTGTTCCAGTCCTCCGACAATCTCGGCGCCGCCTACGGCGTCGCGGTCAGCGGCGACATGGCGATCACCACCGGGCTTGCCTTTCTTTATATGCGCGCGCGCGGCTGGAGCCTCGCGGTCGCGCTGCCGGTGTTCGGGTTGTTCGCGATCATCGACTGGACCTTCCTCAGCGCCAATCTGCTGAAGATCGGCCAGGGCGGCTGGTTCCCGATCGTCGTCGCGACCCTGATGTTCTCGATCATGGGCACCTGGTGGCGCGGCCGCCGCCTGCTCGCCGAGCAGCGCGCCCGCGACGCGATGCCGTTGGATGTGTTCGTCGAGTCGCTAAACCCGGAGCGAACCGTGCGGGTGCCGGGGACGGCGATCTTTATGACTCGCGATCTCGCCCACGTGCCGATCGCGCTGCTGCACGCGCTGAAACACTACAAGGCGCTGCACGAGCGCGTCGTGCTGATGCAGGTGGAAACCGAGGACGTGCCGCATGTCGCCTCCGATCATCGGCTCGAGATCAAGGAACTCGGCAAGGGCTTCTACGCGATCCTGGTGCGCTACGGGTTTATGGACCAGCCCAATCTGGTGCGCGCCATGGCACTGTGCCGGCGGCAGAACTTCCATTTCAACCTGATGGAAACCTCGTTCATCATCGGCCGCGAGAAACTGCGCGCGCGGCCGCACCCGCTCGCCTTTTGGCGCTGGCGCAATCACCTGTTCATCTTCCTGACCAATCTGGCGCTCGATGCGACCGAATTCTTCCGCATCCCGCCCAACCGGGTCGTCGAACTCGGCGGCCAGACTGAAATCTGAGCCGTTCCCGGTTCAGCCGGCGCGCTGCTCCGGCGGCAATTGCAGCCGGTAACCGACGCCAAGCTCGGTCAGGATGTGGCTTGGTCGGGTCGGGTCGAGCTCGAGCTTCTGCCGCAAGCCGCGGATAAATACTCTGAGATATTGCACCTCGTCGATCTGCGCCGGCCCCCATACCTCGCGCAGCAACTGGCGGTGCGTCAGCACCTTGCCGGCATGCATGACGAGGTGCCGCAACAATTCGAATTCCTTGCGCGACAGCTTGATCTCCTGCCCGCCCCGACTGACGTGACGTCGGACCAGATCGACCTTCAGGTCGCCCGAGGTGAAGGCCGGCAACTCGCCATCGGCCTGGTACGCGTGGCGCAGTGCTGCCCGAATGCGCGCCATCAGCTCGGCCATACCGAAGGGTTTCGCGACGTAATCGTCCGCGCCGAGGTCGAGCGCCTCGACCTTGGCGCGCTCGTCGCTGCGCGCCGACAAGACGATGATCGGCACCGGCGATTTGCTGCGTATTTCGGCGATCACGTCGAGGCCGCTGCGGTCGGGCAGACCGAGATCGAGGATCACCACGTCAGGCTTTTCGGCCCCGACCATGGTCAGCGCTTCCGCAGCATTCTCGGCGGTGACGACGCGGTGTCCGGCCGCACCGAGGCTGGTTCGCAGAAACCGGCGGATCGGCGGCTCGTCATCGACAACGAGCACCGTGTAACCCTCAGCCATTTGCTGCCAACACGTTGCCGATTACGGCTGTTTCGGCAACCGGCATCCGGATTGTCAGCACCGCGCCGGAGCGGTCGCGGCGGTTCTGAGCGTCGATACGGCCGCCTTGCGCCTCGACAAAGCCGCGGCAGATCGCCAGACCGAGGCCGGTGCCGGCGCGCTGCCGGTCTTGCGCATGCACGCGATAGAACTTCTCGAAGATGCGTTTGAGATCGCCCCGCGGGATCCCCGCCCCTTCATCCAGAACCGCGATCGCCACGCCCTCGCCATCGCGCCGGGCATGCACATCGATGCGGCTGCCGGGCGGTGCGTATTTGGCGGCGTTGTCGAGCAGGTTGAACAGCACCTGTTCGAACAGCAGCGGATCGAGCCGCAGCATCGGCAGGTCGGACGCGACATCGATCTCGACCCGGTGAAAGGCCAGCACGTTGCGGGCACGTTCGAGCGCCGCGCCGACGATCTCGGCGACATCGACGAGATCGAGCCGCAATTCGATCGCGCCGGATTCGAGGCGCGTCATGTCGAGCAGATTGCCGACGAACCGGTTCAATCGCTCCGCCTCGTCCTGCAGCGTCGAGAGCAATTCTTCGCGCTGCTCGGGGGTGTAGCGGTCGGCGTAGCTGCGCAGGCTGGAGGCGGCGCCGAGGATCGAGGCGAGCGGCGTTCGCAGATCGTGCGATATCGACGTCAATAACGCGCCACGCAACCGCTCGGTCTCGCCCAGGACACGAGCCTCGGCGAGACCGCGCGCCAGCGAGATGCGCTCGATCGCCACCGCCGCCTGATCGGCGAGCGCGTCGAGCAGACGCCGCTCGTCGGCGTGCATTGGCGCCTCAGACCGATCGCGCTCGATGCCGATCACCCCGACCGGGCCGCTGCCGGTGCGCAGCGGCAGGAAAAACCAGTCGCCGCCGGACACGGTATCGCTGCCGTTTCCGGCCGCATCGTTGTGCTGCCAGCACCAGCGGGCTGCATCCACATCGGCTGCCGCAAGCCGGTCCTCCGGCGGATATCCGGCGGCAAGCGCCAGAGCGGCACTGCTCTCCTGCGTCTCCGGCAGCAGCAGGACGGTGTGTACATTCAGCATCGACGACACCTGGTGCACGGTCGCCCACAGGAGATCGTCGAGGGTGCCGATACCGGCGACCTTGCGGCTGAACGCGTAGAGCGCCGCGGTCGTCCTGGTGCGGGCACGCGCAACCACGATTTGGCTGCGGGTCGCCGCGGTCAGGTTGCTGACGATGACCGCGACGATGAAGAAAAAAAACAGCGCGACCGCATTGTCGGTGTCGGCGATCGTGAAGGTATAAACCGGCGGCAGCAGGAAGAAATTGAACGCGAGCACGCTCAGCACGCAGGCGAACAGCGACGGCAACAGTCCCCAGGCAATCGCCGAAACGAGGATCGCCATAAGAAAGACCAGCAGCACGCTCTGCAGGCCGACAAAGCGCTCGATCAACAAGCCGCAGCCGAGCGCCAATCCGACGGCCGCGGCGCTGCCGAGGTAAGGCAGCGGCCGCGGCGCGCTACCCCGCTCCGACGCTATGCCGAGAAAGAAGGCAGCCCAGTGATGCCCGTCTTCGGTCGTGCCGGGGACCGCTTCCGCCGTCGGTCGAGCTTGCGGCTCCGCCATGCCGCCAATTTAGGCTTCGCACCTCAACCCGCAACCGGCAATCTGTGTGGAAAGGTTCGGGTGCGCAATCGAAATGACCCGTTCGATCCATTGAAGCGTTGCGACGGCAACGCGATCGCAACGAGTTCATTCGGCGGTGAACAGCGCCAGCAAATAGAGCAGGATCACGGCTTCCCAACAAAGCGGGCGCAGGATTTCGAGCAGCACGGCCGCAACCATGTTTGCGGCCGCAACGAACGGCCGATCCGACAAATCGAGGCCGGACGGCTCGCCGTCGGAACGTGACACACCATTCGCGGCGTAAAAATCAGGGCGCAACACGGCGGACAACCTCTTCGTTGTGCCGCCGACAGAAGTTTAGTCCGGCGTTGGTTTTCGAGCGGGATTGTTATGCCGCGGCATTAAATCGGCATAAAGCGCCCGTCCCCAGGCTGCCGTCTTTATGAAATCTTTATGCGGAACCTCCGAGAGCCAGCTCGTTTTTTTATGTCCCTCGCTGCACCTGAGTAGCCGTCCAGCACGCTGGTAATTTATGGGAGCGTCGGCTTGACCGCAGTAACTCTGGTTGGACCCCATCGGGCCGAGCCCACCATCCGTACCAACCTGACGCTCGCCGCGCTTGGCGTCGTCTACGGCGATATTGGCACCTCACCGCTATACACGATGCGCCAATCGCTGCTGGCTTACGGCGAGACCACAGACCACGCCATTCTTGGCGTCGTGTCGCTGATTTTCTGGTCGCTGATATGGATCGTCACGGTCAAGTACGTGATCGTGATCATGCGCGCCGACAATCGCGGCGAGGGCGGTCTCCTCGTGTTGACCTCACTGGTGCTGCGAACGACCGAACGCAACCGGCGGCACTACCTTTGGATCATGGCCGCCGGGCTGGTCGGCGCGGCCCTGTTTTACGGCGACGGCGTCATTACTCCGGCGATCTCGGTCCTGAGCGCGGTCGAGGGGCTGAAAGTGGCGACGCCGGTTTTCGAGCCGTACATAATCCCGATCTCGCTGGTGTTGCTGATCGGTCTGTTTCTCGTGCAGCGCCGCGGCACGGCCGCGGTTGGCGGACTGTTTGGACCGGTTATGCTGGTCTGGTTCGCCGTTCTCGCTGCGCTCGGCATATGGGGCATCGTCCAGGAGCCCCGCGTGCTGATGGCGCTCAATCCCTATTATGGCATTGGCGAACTCGTCGCGGCGCCGTGGCGCGGATTTCTGATGCTGGGCGCGGTGTTTCTGGCGGTCACCGGAACCGAGACGCTGTACGCCGACATGGGGCATTTCGGCCGCAGCGCGCTGCGCCGCGCTTGGCTGTGGTTGGTCTTGCCAGCCCTGGTCCTGAACTATTTCGGCCAGGGCGCGCTGCTGCTCGCCGATCCGGCCGCGCTTGAGAACCCGTTCTACAAGCTCGCTCCGGATTGGGCGCTTTACCCGCTTGTGATCCTTGCCTCGACGGCAACGATCATCGCCTCGCAGGCGGTCATCTCCGGCGCCTATTCGATCACTCACCAGGCGATCCAGCTCGGCTACCTGCCGCGGCTGGAGGTCCGCCACACCTCGGAGACCGAAATCGGCCAGGTCTATGTGCCGCGGATCAACTGGGCGCTGCTGATCGCCGTGATTGCCCTCGTGCTGTTCTTCCAAACCTCGGACAACCTCGGCGCCGCGTATGGCATAGCGGTCAGCGGAATGATGCTGATCACCAGCGGGCTGGCTTTCATCTACATGCGCAGCATCGGGTGGAGTCTGACCAAGGCAATAAGGGTGTTCGTGCTGTTCGGATTGGTCGACGCGGTTTTTCTCACCGCGAACATGCTGAAAATTTTCGAGGGCGGCTGGTTCCCGATCGTCGTCGCCGTGGCGGTCTTCGCCGTGATGGCGACATGGTGGCGCGGCCGGCGATTGTTGGCCGAGCAACGTGCCCACGACGCGATGCCGCTGGGCGTGTTCGTCGACACACTGAATCCCGAGCGGACGGTCCGCGTGCCCGGCACTGCGATCTTCATGACACGCGACTTTGCCCATGTTCCGGTCGCGCTGCTGCACGCGCTGAAGCACTACAAGGCGCTGCACGAGCGTGTCGTCCTGATGCAGGTCGAGACCGAGGATGTGCCGCACGTCGCATCGGACCAGCGGCTCGAAATCGCCGAACTGGGCAAGGGCTTCTACACGATCCGGGTGCGCTACGGATTTATGGACGAGCCCAATATCGTCCGCGCGCTCGCCCAATGCCGGCGGCAGCGCTTCCACTTCAACCTGATGGAAACCTCGTTCATCATCGGCCGCGAGAAGCTGCGTGCGCGGCCGCACCGGATCGTCTTCTGGCGCTGGCGCAGCCGCCTGTTCATCGCGTTAAGCAATCTGGCGCTCGATGCGACCGAGTTCTTCCGGATTCCGCCCAACCGGGTTGTCGAGCTCGGCGGGCAGACCGAGATCTGAGCGCCGCGCTACCGGTTCAGTGGATATCCTCCTGTTCACGGAATGCCTGGCGAAGCCGCTCGATCGAGAAGCCGGGCTGCTTTGAGGCTTCGATGATGACGCCCTCGCGACGGGCGAGAAGATCGACCGCGTCCGGGATCTTGTCGACAACGTCATGCGGCACGATGACGGCGCCGTGCCGGTCGGCATGGATCACGTCGTTGGCCGAGACAACCATGCCGGCGACGCTGACGGTGCCGCCAAAATCGACCAGATGGACGTGCGCGTGCGACGGCATCACGGAGCCGGCGAGCACGAAGAAATCGGGCGACATGGCATCGAGGTCCCGCACCGAGCCGTCGGTGATCACCCCGACGCAGCCGAGCCCGGCATGGACATGCGTCTGCACCTCGCCCCAGAACGCGCCGAAGCCGGTGTCGGGCCCATCGATGTCCTGGATCACCGAGAGGCTCGGCAGCGGCTGCGACGCGATGTGCTCGTAGTAGCCGAGCCGCATGCGGGTCGCGCTTTCGCGGTCCCGCGGGTGCGGCTCGCGCGAGCGGATCAGCGCGGTGCGGGCGAAACCGACGACCGGCTTCAACTCCGGGAACGGCGCGACCAGCGGCCGTCGGGTGAAGCCATAGGCGCGGCGCGCCGGGGCCACGATCTCCAGCGCGTTGCAGATCGTCGGCGTATCCCAGGCGCGCAGCGCTTCGAGGCTCTTCGGATCGGGCAGCGAGGGCATCGGCAAATCTCCGGGGTCGCGGGGAAGGCCTCTCGCTTTATGGGCAAGGCGGCGCTGCCGCAAGGGCTTTTCCGCCGCGAGGGTTTCCCGCATGATCGGGACAGAAGGTCCCCCAGGAGGATTGGTACGATGGGTTACACGGTCAGCCATTTCGAAATCCGTGCCCGCGACCCGGCGGCGCTTGCAAAGTTCTATGCCGAGGCGCTCGGCTTCATCGTCAGCGACCGCGGCTTGCTCGACCGCGGCCCGGCCAAGGGCCGGGAACTGATCTTCCTCAGCCACAGCCCTGAGGAGCACCACCAGATTGTGCTGATCCCGGCCGAGGCCGGAGCGGCGGCGAGCAACGTCGGCGGCGGCATCGGTCATGTCGCGTTCCGCGTCGATAGCCTCGACGAGGTGCGCCGGGTCTATGAAAAAGTGCGCCACCTGCCGCATGCGAAGCCCGAGCCGGTGTCGCATGCCAATACCTGGTCGATCTATTTCCGCGACCCCGAGGACAACCGCATCGAAATCTTCACCCAGACGCCTTGGCACGCCACGCAACCCTGCCGTTTCGATGTCGACTACGACCTCGAGGACACGAAGCTGAAGGAAAGGACTTTGGCCGATGCCCGCACTCTGCCGGGATTCACCACAACCGAGGAATGGCAGCGCGAATTCG
This sequence comes from Allostellaceae bacterium, assembly GCA_036264235.1. Taxonomy (GTDB): domain Bacteria; phylum Pseudomonadota; class Alphaproteobacteria; order ATCC43930; family CGMCC-115725; genus DATARH01. Next base: position 13,446 of record DATARH010000133.1, on the reverse strand, counting down.
ACGGGGCGTTCGAGAAAGCATCGGGCTGACGGTTACCGGTCGAGCCAGATGTCCTCCATGCGCCAGCCGTTGTAGATGCTGTTTTCCATCACGGTCAGGTTCTTGACATCGGGCTGCCAGCAGGTCGCACCCTTATTAAAGTAGACGAGCGGCTTGGCGCCGTCCTCGGTCAGGCGGCGCTCGATCTCCCAAACCAGGCGCTTGCGCTTGTTCTGGTCCGGCTCCATCGACTGACGGTCGATCAGTTTGTCGATCTCGGAGTTGCAATAGCCGTTGTAATTGCCGACGCCGCCGCAGGCGTAATTCTCGTAGAACAGCGCGTCCGGATCGTCCACCTGGGTTCCGGTCAGGTTGAGCGCCACCGTGTAGTCCTTGCGCTGGACCTTCGGATACCATTGCGTCGTATCGACCGTTTCGAGCTCGCCGTCGATATAAATCTCCTTCAGCTGGTCGAGCAGGATCACCGCCGGATCGCGATACGGCGGAATATCCCGGGTCGAGACCCTGACCGCCAGATGCTTGTCCGGCCCATAGCCGAGATTTTTCATGAGTTCGCGCGCTTCGGACCGGTTCTTGGCGATATCGGCGCCGTAACCGGGAAGCTTTTCGAGCATTTCTTCCGGCATGCCCCAGAGCCCGCCCGGCGGCGGTTGCATCGCGGCGGCCTTTAGACCGGTGCCTTGGGTCAGAATATCGATGAAGGCTTTGCGGTCGAGCGTCAGCGCCATTGCCCGGCGCAGATCCGCGTTGTCGAAGGGCGGCTTCGACAAATTGACGATCAGGTTGGTGCTGACGCTGCCGGCCGGCAACACGCAGGTCGCGTCGGGGCGCTGGTTGATGATGTCCTTCATCAGCGGCACGGTGACGGTGCCAGCCATTGTCAGGTCGTATTGCTTACTGATGAAGGCGAGGATCACGGTCGAGCGGTTGCGCGAGATGATGTACTCGACGCCGTCGAGATACGGCAGCCCCGGTTTCCAGTAGTCCGGGTTGCGGGTCAGGCGGATCGCCTCGTTGGGCTTGAACTCGACAAATTTGAACGGTCCCGTGCCGATCGGGTGCTGCCGCATCTGCGCCGGCGAGACATGGCATGGATAGACCGGCGACATGCCGCTGGCGAGCAAGGCAACGAACGCGGGTTGCGGCCGCTTGAGGACGAAGGTCGCCTGGTAATCGCCGTTCGTGGTAACCTCGACCAGGTTGCTGTACCAGGCTTTCCGCGGATTGAGCCGCAACTTCTCGGCGGCTTTGCCCTGCAGCAAATCCCAGGTGCATTTGACGTCGGCGGCGGTGAACGGTTTTCCGTCATGCCACTTAATGCCCTTGTGCAAGTGAAAGACGAGCTCCTTGCCGTCCTCGCTCCAGGCCCAGTCGGTGGCTAGCTCGGGCTTGATCGAGGCCATACTGTTTTGCGCCACATGCTGGTCGAAGATCACGAGGTTGTTGAACACCGCCATGACCGGCCGCTCGGCGAACACCGTGGATTCCTCGTGGATCGACATGCTCGCCGGGCTATCGAGGGTGTGCAGCCGCAGGACGCCGCCCGGTTTCTGCGCTGATACGCTCGCAGGAAACAGCAACAAACCGGCCAACGAGATCGCGGCGAACGGTTTCGGGATCATCAGGCGCCTCCCAGGCTGCGGTTTAGCGGTCGAGCCAGACGTCTTCGAACCGCCAGGCGTTGTAGATGCTGTTGACCATGACCGTCAGGTTCTTGACTGCCGGCTGCAGGCAGGTCGCGGCCTTGTAGTGGAAGATGATCGGACGCGCGCCGTCCTGCTGCAGCCGGCGGTCGATCTCCCACACGAGCTCTTTGCGCTTTTCCTGGTCGGCCTCGCTCGACTGACGCACGAACATCTCCTCGAGCGGTGGATTGCAGTGGCCGGTGACGTTGCGATCCGAATGGCAGCTGTAATGCTCGAAGAGGTGCTGATCCGGGTCGTCGACCGCGTTGGCGGTAAGGTTGAGACCGATCAGGTAATCCTTGCGCGCCAGCTTTGGGTACCAGTTCGCGGTCTCGACCGGCTCCAGCTCGGCGTCGATGCCGATCGTCTTCAGCTGGTCGATCAGGATCACCGCCGGGTCGCGGGCGATCGCGATATTGCGCGCCGCCAGCTTGACGGCAAGCGGCTTGTCCGGCCCGAACCCGGCCTTCATCATAAGGGCGCGCGCCTCGGAACGATTCTTCTCGAAATCGGGACCATAGCCGGGCAGATCGGCCAATTTTTCCGGCGGCAATCCCCAGATCCCGGCGGGCGGCGGCAACATCGCGCCCCCGATATCGCCGTCGCCGTCACCGAGAATGTCGATGAAGGTCTTGCGGTCGAGGCTGAGCTGGATCGCGCGGCGCACCTCCGGATTGTCAAACGGCGGTGCCTCGCGGTTGATGATCACGTTGCGGGTCGCATTAAGCGGCGCCAACACGCATTCGGCCTGCGGCGCCTGATCGCGGACCTCCTTCAACAGCGGGATCGACACGTCATATGGGAAGGTAAGGTCGAACTTTCCGGCCATGAAGCCGAGCAGCGCGGTCGAGCGGTTCGGGATGATCGTGTATTCGATGCCGTCGAGATAGGGCCGGCCCTCTTTCCAATAGTCGGGGTTGCGGCCGACGACGATGCGCTCGTTCGGTTTGTATTCGACAAATTTGAACGGTCCCGTGCCGATCGGGTGGTGTCGCATCTGCACCGGTGGGACGTGGCACGGATAAACCGGTGACCAGCCCGAGGCGAGCAACGCGAGCAGCGCCGGCTGCGGCCGGCCAAGCACGAAACGGGCCGTATCGGCGCCATCGGCCTCGACCGATTTGACGTTCTCGTACCAGGACCGGCGCGGGTCGAGCCGCAGCTTGTCCGAGGATTTTCCGAGCAGCAAATCCCAGGTGCATTTTACGTCGGCCGCGGTGAACGGCTTGCCGTCGTGCCATTTGACGCCTGTGCGCAGCCGAAAGGTCAGCTCAGTGCGGTCCTCGTTCCACGACCAATCGGTCGCCAGTTCCGGGCGAACCGAGGCGAGGCTATTCTGGGCAACGTGCTGGTCATAAACGACGAGGTTGTTGAACACGCCCATCACCGGCATCAGCACCGACAGGGTCGCTTCCTCCAGGATCGACATGCTGGCCGGGCTGTCGCGGTGATAGACCCGCAGGACACCGCCGGGCTTCTGCGCCGCGGCCGGAAGCGCCGCAGCGAGGCCGAATGCCGTTGCGGCGACGGCCGCAAAGAGGTGCCGCTTTCGCCTCATCCCGCCTCCCTGCAACTGGGGCGGCTGTCGCACCGCCTCTCTCGGCGGCATTGATAGCATCGCGCGATTGCGGCCGCACTTATCTTTGCTGGCGGCAATATCGAACGAGGTCCGCGACCCGCTCAAGCCGGGGGGACCGGCACGCAGAGCGGTCCCAATGGAAGTCGGCTATTTCTGTTTTTTGCCCGGTTTGGACGAGCTGCTGCCGACTCCCTGTTCGATCGACAGATCCTCGAAACGCGACTGGTTGTAGATGCTGTTGACTTGCGTCATCAGCCCCTTGACCTCCGGCCTGCGGCAATTCGCGGCGCGGTTGTAGAACAGGATCGGCCGGGCGTCATCCTCGATCAGCTTGCGTTCGATTTCCCACACCAGCTTTTTCCGCTTCTGTGTGTCGGCCTCCGCCGATTGCCGGTCGATCAGCTTGTCGACTTCGGGATTGCAGTAGTTGGTGTAATTGCGTGGCGAGCCGCAATGGTAGTTCTCATAGAACGCGACATCCGGATCGTCGACCGCGGTCTCGGTGATGTTCATCGCGATCTTGTAGTCCTTGCGCATCAGCGTCGGATACCACTGGGTCGTGTCGATCGGATTGAGGTCGGCATCGATGTAGATCTTCTTCAGCTGGTCGATCAGCACCACGGCGGGATCGCGATAGGGCGCGACATTGCGCGTCGAGAGCGTGATGTTCAGCCGGTGCTCGGGGCCGTAACCGAGCTTTTCCATGATCGCCGTGGCCTTGGCCCGGCTCGATGCGATGTCGGTATCGTAGCCCGGCAGGTTGCGCATCGCGTATGGCGGCATACCCCAGATTCCTTCCGGCGGCGGCTGCATGACGCCGCCGATGGCTCCCTGTCCATCGGCAATGATGTCGACGAATGCCTGGCGGTCGATGGTCAGCGACATCGCCCGCCGCAGTTCCGGATTGTCGAACGGCGGCGCGTCGCGGTTGACGAGCAAGTTGCGCGCGACATTGGCCGTGAAGGAGTCGCAGATCGCCTGCGGCATCTGCGTCTTGACATCCTTCAATTGCGGCATCGTGACGCCGAAATACACGTCTTCGTTGCCGCTGATGAACGACAGCAGCCGTGTCGAAACATCCGGGATGATGCGGTATTCGATACCGTCGAGATACGGCCGTCCCGGTTTCCAGTAGTCCGAATTGCGGGTCAGCGCGATCGACTGGTTCGGCTTGAACTCGACGAATTTGAACGGACCGGTGCCGATCGGATGCAACCGCATCTGCGCCGGCGAGACGTGGCACGGGTAGATCGGCGTCCAGCCGGTCGCCATCATTGACAGCAAGGACGTCTGTTGCCGCTTCAGATGAAAGGTCACCTCGTTATCGCCGCTCGTCGTGACCTCTGAGACGTTGTCGAACCAATCCTTGCGCGGGTTGATGCGCAGCTTGTCCTTCGCCTTCCCCTGCAGCAGGTCGAGCGTGCATTTGACATCGGCGGCGGTGAACGGCTTGCCGTCGTGCCATTTGACGCCTGTGCGCAGCGCAAAGGTCAGTTCGGCGCCGTCCTCGCTCCAGGTCCAGCCGGTCGCGAGTTCGGGGACGATCGCGTCCGGCGTGTTCTGTGGCTCGTCCTGCTTGAATAGGACGAGATTGTTGAACACGGCCATGATCGGCCGATTGACCGCCACCGTCGATTCTTCGAGCATCGACATGCTGGCCGGGCTGGTGAAGTGCCCAACCCGCAGGACGCCCCCCGATTGCTGCGCCGAGGCCGGCGCGGTCGGGAGCAGTGATGCCAGTGCGCCCGCAGCCGCGAGCACTCGCAGACGTTGCGCCATCGATGCCTCCATCGCCGGAAGGCAGCCGCCTGCCGGCATCTGTTCACGAGCTCTTGCGGGTTCGCCCCGTCTGGCCTTGTTCTGCGATGTTAGCATGGCTGCCATGAACAACCCAAGTGGCTGAGGTTAGCCTTGATCGCCCGGCTCTCCTGGGCTGCAATCGCCGCCTCCCGGACCGAGGTGGGCGATGGTCAGCGATCCGATCGAATTCGAGTTGTTCAAGAACGCGCTGTTCGGGATCGCCGACGAGATGGCGCTGACCGTGTTCCGCACGACCTATTCGGGCGTGCTCAAGGACAACATGGATTACTCCACAGCGCTGTTCGACGGTGCCGGCGTCCTGGTCGCGCAGGGCCTGACCCTGCCCGGCCATCTCGGCTCGATGCCGACCGCGATCGCCTCGGTCAAACAGACCTTTGCCGACGATGTGCACGCCGGCGACGTGTTCATCCTCAACGACCCGTTCCGCGGCGGCATGCACCTGCCGGATGTGTTCATCTTCAAGCCGATCTTCGAGCGCGATAGGCGCGTCGCGTGGGCCTGCGCCGTGTGCCACCACACCGATGTCGGCGGAAGAGTGCCAGGCTCGAACGCATCCGACTCGACCGAAATCTATCAGGAAGGGCTGCGCATCCCGCCCCTGAAGCTCTACGACCGCGGCCACCGCAACGAGACTTTGTTCGGGCTGATCGAGACCAACGTCCGGATGCCGGTCAAGGTGTTCGGCGATCTGCGGGCGCAGCTCGCCGCGTGCCATATTGCCGAAAATTCGGTGCTGGAATTGGCGGCGCATTACGGTGCCGACAAGCTCGCGAGCTATATGACCGAGCTGGTCGACTACGCCGAACGCATGACGCGCGCCGCGATCCGCGACTTGCCGGATGGCATCTACGACTTTCTCGACCATATCGACGATGACGGCATCGATGTCGGCAAGCCGATCCCGCTGAAGGTGACCGTCACCAAGAAGGGCGATGCGATCCATGTCGATTGGACCGGCACCGCGCCACAGGTCAAGGGCGCCATCAACAACACGCTCAGCTACACGAAATCGGCGAGCTATTGCGGCATCCGCTCGATCCTGCCGCAGAACATCCCGACCAATGAGGGCGTGTTCCGCGCGATCACCGTCGAGGCGCCAGAGGGCACGATCGCCAATATGGTGCTGCCGGGCGCCTGCGCCGCGCGCGGCCTCACCGGGTTCCGCATGGTCGATTGCATGTTCGGCGCCCTCGCCAAGATGCTGCCCGACCAGGTGTTCGCCGCCTCCGACGGCGGCAACACCGGCGTGTCGATCGGCGGCTATCACAACGACCGCTCCCCATTCATCTATGTCGATTTCACCTGCTGCGCCTGGGGCGCGCGACCCTATGCCGATGGGCTCGACGGCAACTCGCACATCTACGCCAACATGGCCTCGCAGCCGATCGAAGCGACCGAAACCGAACAGCCGCTGCAGATCACAGCCTACGAATTCATCCAGGACGCGATGGGGCCCGGCAGGTTCCGCGGCGGGGCGCCGTTTCGCCGCGAGTATCGGCTTCTGGTCCAGGAGGCGATCCTGCAGGTGCGCTCCGACCGGCGCGACTTCCGGCCGTTCGGGCTCTATGGCGGCGGGCCGGGCAAGCAGTCGATGAATTACCTGAACCCGGACCGGAACCCAGCGCCGCTGCCGTCGAAGCTGACGATTACGATGAAAGAGGGCGACCTGTTCCGCCACGAGGTCGCCGGCGGCGGCGGCTGGGGCGATCCCTTGGAGCGCGACCCGGCGCTGGTGTTGCGCGACGTGCTGAACGAGTTCGTCAGCCCCCGCGCGGCCCGCGACGATTACGGCGTTGCGCTGTCCGGAAAGCCGCTCGCAGTGGACGAGGCCACGACCGCATCGCTGCGCGACCGTATGCGCCGCGAGCGCAAGTGGAGCGAGGTCCCGGTCTATAGCCGGGGCGGCAAACTGGCGGCGGAGTGAGTGTGAAATCCTTTCGGGCCGGGGTCGATATCGGCGGCACCTTTACCGACATCGTGCTGCTCGGCGACGACGGCAGTCGCTACACAAAAAAGGTATCGTCCACCGTTGATGATTATGCCCGCGCGATTGTCGAGGGCCTCGCATTACTGCTGCACGAGATCGGCGGCCAGCCCGGCGGTATTGCCGAACTGCTGCACGGCACCACTGTCGCCTCGAACGCGATCCTCGAACACAAGGGCGCCAAGACCGGGCTGATCACCACCAAGGGCTTTCGCGACGTGCTCGAAATCCGCAATCTGCGGATGCCGCGGCTTTACGACATGTCGTGGACCAAGCCGCCGCCGCTGGTCGAGCGGCGATGGCGCACAGAAGCCGACGAGCGGGTCAATGCCCAAGGCGGCATCGATAGGCCGCTCGACGAAGAGAGCGCCGAACGCGCGGCGCGCTTCCTGCGCGACGAGGGCGTCGAGGCGATCGCGATCTGCCTGCTGCATTCGTATCTGAACCCGGCGCACGAGTTGCGGGTCAAGGAGATCGTCGCGGAAACCGCGCCCGGCATCACTTTATGCGCCAGCGCCGAGGTGCTGCCGGTCATCAACGAATACGAACGGACCTCGACGACGGTCATCAACGCCTTTGTCCGGCCAATCGTCGAGCGTTACCTCAACCGCCTGATCGCCGAGGTGAAGCGCAGCGGCATCGACGCGCCGCTCTTGCTGATGCAGTCGAATGGCGGATTGACCACGGCGCGCGCAGCGGCGGTGACGCCGATGCACATCATCGAATCCGGCCCGGCGGCCGGCGTCGTCGGGGTGCAGGCGCTGTGCCGGCTCGTCGGCATCGACAAGGCGATCTCGTTCGACATGGGCGGCACCACCGCCAAGGCATCGCTGATCGAGAACGGGGAGGTGACGCGCGCCACCGAATACCAGGTCGGCGCCGGCATCGTGCTCGGCTCGCGGCTGTTGTCGGGCGCCGGCTACACCTTGAAGGTGCCGGCGATCGATCTCGCCGAAGTCGGCGCCGGCGGCGGCTCGATCCTGTGGATCGATGCGGGCGGAGCGTTGCAGATCGGGCCGCACAGCGCCGGCGCGGTGCCGGGGCCGGTGTGCTATGGCCAGGGCGGCAGCGAACCGACCGTCACCGACGCCAATGTCGTGCTCGGCTACCTCAACCCGGCCCATCTCGTCGGCGGCGCGGTGACGCTCGATGCCGAGGCATCGCGCCGCGCCATCGAGGAGAAGATCGCGCGGCCGCTCGGGCTCGGCGTCGAGGATGCGGCACATGGCGCGCATCTGATCGCCGCCTCGAACATGATCCGCGCCCTGAAGGCCGTCTCCAGCGAGCGCGGCCGCGACCCGCGCGATTATGCGCTGGTCGGGTTCGGCGGCAACGGCCCGGTCTTCGCCGCCGGCATGGCCGAGGCGATGCAGATCCCGCAGGTACTGATCCCGCCTTCGGCCGGCGTGTTCTCGTCGTTCGGCCTGCTCTACGCCGAGGTCGAGTATTACTTCACCCGCACCCGCAAGCGGCTGCTGCGCGCGCTCGACCCGGACGAGGCACAGGCGATCGTCGGCGGTCTGGAGGCCGAGGCGCGGAGGCGGCTCTCGGAGGACGGGTTTGGTCCCGAGCGCATCGAGCTGCGTCGCAGCGCCAGCTTGCACTACCAGGGCCAGTCGTTCGAACTCAGGGTGCCGCTTGCCGCCGGCCGGCTCGACCGCGCCGCCCTAGCCACCCTCGAAGAGGCGTTCGGCGCCGAGCACGAGCGCACCTACGGTCACCGCGCCGGGATCGAGGAGCCGGTCGAGCTGGTCAGCCTCGAAGTGATCGGCCGCGGCCTGCCGGAGCAGCCGCGCGGCGTTGCCGCAGCGGCGGCGGCCCTTGCCGCCGATGTGGCTATCGCCGAGCCGGTGCGACGTGCCTATTTCGGCCCGGCGAAGGGCTGGCTCGAGGCCCGGGTCGTGAACCGCAGCGCATTGCGCGAGCCGCATCCGGGCCCGTGCATCGTCGAGGAGTACGATGCGACGTGCCTGGTGTCGCCCGGCTGGACCGCGCGCCTCGACTCCTATGGCAACATCGTCATGAGCCGCTAGCCGCCGCATCGAGCGGCGACCAACTGTTCGCGCGGATTACCGCACCGGTGAGAACGATGCCGGGATCAGCAGCTTGTTTTCCTGGCGGACCGGCCGCACGCCGCTCTGCGCCGGCCAGCCGCTGCCGGGCCGGCGCGATTCCTCGCGTACCCGGCTGCGTTCGGCGAGGTCCTTGTACACCCAGACATGGGTGAACTTGTTGAGCCCGCCGAGTTCGCTGGTCCAGCACGCGGCCAAGGGCGAGAGGCGCTCGCGCGACTCGATCACCTTGGCCCAGGCGTCCAGCACCTTCGGGATGTCGCCGGCGCCGTAGGTGTAGGTGCGCATCTCGTAGACATTGCCGGTGCCGAAATCGCGGCTGCCGAGCGGGCGCATGAATGGCGCGGGGATCACGATCTCGGCCTCCTGCGCGACGATCAAATCCTGGCCGCCGGGCATCGCATTGCGCTGGGCATCGTTGGCCATCGCGCTGCGCACCCGCGTCCGGTGCTGCAGATCGTCATACGGATAGACATGGACGACCTGGTTGAGCGGGCCGAATTCGGTGTGCCAGAAGCCGCCGAGCGGCGAGTGCTTCAGGCGCAGCGGCAGCCGCTTCTCGTAGCGCTCCTCGAATTCCGGGGTGGCGCCGGCGCGCAGCGTGTAGGTGCGAACTTCGTAGATCATCGACGTCTCCTCCAGAGATTTCTGTACCGGGAGCAATTCAGCGATCGCACTGTATCGTAAACACCCTCGTTATGCCGCGAGCTTGCGATCGAGGCTAACTTGAGTCGCCGCCACCACCATCCGATGACGAATCCCCCGACGAACCGCTGTCACCACCGAATAAATCGCCGAACCATCCGCCGGAATCACCAGAGCCGTCGGACCCGCCCGAGCCTTTCGCATTTGGGAAGAGAAGTCCAATGGCTCCGAGCCCAAGACCAACAGCCAGGATGATCACGAACGTCTTCAGATCGGGCATATCATCGCCTCGTCGCGAAAAGGACGTTGCGGCCTGCTAAAACTTGACCCGTTTTCAAGCACCCCGGCAGCAAACGGCCCAATGAGGTCGCCGCAAAAGCGCATAACATCACGCCGCGACCTTCACCAGCTTGTGGATGACGCGGCGCTTGGCCGGCGCGTCACCCTTTGAGAAGCGGCTCCAGGAGCGGCCCGACAATTCGCCGACATAGATGTTTCCCTGTGAGTCGACCGCGATGCCGTGCGGCGAGGTGAAGCCGCCGGCGAACATGCCGCCCGGCGTCTTGCCGAGCCGCGCCACCACCTCGTGGCCTTTCGTCGTGTGGATGCTGACCCTAGGCCCGATATTCGGCCAGTCGCGGTTGATCTCGCCCGAGGGCCCGCCTTCGCCGATGTAGCACAGCGGGTTCGGGCCGCGCGCGAGGCACATGCCGTTCGGCCGGTGCAGGTAGTTCCACTGCGTCTCCCATTTGCCGTCGGCGTCAAAGATTTGGACGCGATGGTTTTCGCGGTCGGCGACATAGACCCAGCCGTCGGGGTCGCAGCAGATGTTATGCGGGATGTTAAACTGTCCCGGATCGGTGCCGGGCTCGCCCCAGGACGCGAGCAGCTTGCCGTCGGGCGTGTATTTGTGGATGCGGGCGTTGCCGTAGCCGTCCGAGATGTAGAGCCGGTCGCCGTTCGGCGACAGCGCGGTGTGGGTGCAGCGGTGAAACGGCTCGCCCGACATATAGGGCGACGGCGTGCCGGGGATGCCGAGCGTCAGCAGCACGCGGCCGTCGCGCGTGCAGTGGCGCACCGTGTGGTCGCCATCATCGGTCAGCCAGATCGTGTCGTCGGGCGCGACATGGACGCCGTGCGGCCGGGTGAAGACGCCCTCGCCCCAGGTGCGCAGCAGGTTGCCGTCCTTGTCGAACACCGCGACCGGGTGGTCGCCGCGGTTGAAGGCATAGACATTGTCCTTGCTGTCGACCCCGACGGCGGCGCAATCGCCGAGCACGATGTCGTCTGGGATTTTGGCCCAGGCGTCGTGGACCTCGAAGCGCCACGCACCATTGCCGAGTGTCACCGCCATCGCATTCTCCCCGTTGTGCCCGCCGCATTAGAGCATGCCGAGAACGGTATTGACGATGCGCAGGAACGAATCCGCTTGCGCGGGGGTGATTGCCCCCTTTGCCACGGCGTCGGCGAGGTCTTGCCGCATTGCGCGCAGCTGGGCACGATCTTCGGCCAGCGGCATGCCGGCGCCGTGCGGTTCGGCGCGGCGGGCCGCTGTTACATCCTGGTACCAGAGCCTGAGCATCGTCGGATCGCCGGCGAGCAGAAGCTGGCGCACTTTGTGGGCGATTCGGATTGATCGGCGCCCGATCACGTAATCGACGGCGGCGGCCGAGGGGTGAATGCGGCGCGGCCGCCCGGCGGGGTTGCCTGACTGGCCTTTGACGAAGGGCCGGCCGCGCGGCCGCCGGTCAGGTGCAGGCAGCGCCGACCCGCTCTCCGCAGCGAACTCCGGAAGAGGCTGCTGGTCGAGTGCCTCCCGCTGTTCCAGCGAGATTTCCGCGAATTCGGTGTCCATCGAAGCTCCTAATCCCTTGTGGTTGCGTCTTTTTTGGCGATCCGACCGGCTCGGCAGCAGCGAAATTAACAGTGAAATAACAGCACGATAACGGAAATTCTGGACTTGACTGCACATAGGATAACAGCAAAATGCGAAATCGACAGGCCGGCGTTTTAGCTACTTCTCCCTTGGCTTTGGGCAACGAGCCGCATTTCGTCAAAGAAATTCATGGAAAGAATGGCCAGACCGGCGTCGTTCAGCCTTCTCGTCGCCGTCGGCCAAGTGACCAGCCCTTGCATCGGCCAAATCTGGCGCATGATGTCGCTGGCCTCGGGAGCCAGCTTAAGGCTTCGGATGAAGCCCCAGACACGGTGAAAGCTCATAGCGTGAATCACGAGGTGCTGACCGAGGCATATCGTCGAGGTTTGCGTGTTGGGCGGGGCCGCAGCTTCCGCGCCATGTCGCTCGATTTCCTCTTTGGTTCCTAGCGGCATGACGTTGTGGATAAATAGTTCGTGGTTCTCGCGACGATGCTGGCCAATCCATATTCGCCATCGCGATGATGGTGGTCTGTGATTCTCATAAAACCATCGCCGGTCGCTCGCCGAAACGGCGACCATCTCACCGTCTTTATCCATGTGCTCGGCCACCATGATCATCATTGTGGCCCAAGCTGCGATCGCGCGTTGTCCCTTAGGGGCTAAGGTAATTTTCCGGCCTTCCAGCATCGGAACAAGGTAGGGCTTGGCATTCTCCTGTAGCGCGCTCATCCACTCGTTGTTGCATTTACGACAGATGCATTTAATCCGTTGACTGTGCGGGTCGCCGGTACGGCGCCGCAGCGTCCTTTCTGGCTTTCCAGCATGAACGTATTCGATGCAACGTAATGCTCAGAAATTTGCCTCGGGATATAGTCGCGAAGCCAGTCGGCCCACATATGCTCGCGGGTGAGTCCGGGTCTGTTGCAGAAGATGCAGCGGCCTGGCGGCCTCAGATTGGTCCGTTTAGGCATGGTTAGGTCGGGATGAAAGAGGCTGACGAATTGCCGCCAGAGCGGATCGCGGAACGGATGGAACGCGGCCTACGGCGAGCTCTAAGCACACCACCGCGCCCGCACGGCAAAATCCCGCGCTCGCCGCCCTCACAGAGAAAAAAGCGGGGCAGGCCCGCGAAGGCCCGCCCCTCATAGATCAGCACTTGCGCGACGGCTTGCGAGGTTTCGGGCGCTTGTGAGATTCGACCGTAACCGTTTTGGGCTTGGTCGATTTTGGGTAGTTCGGTTTACATTTAGCGGCCATGTGCTTGGCTTTCGCTTAGTGGGCGACAGCCGCCTTGACCGCATCCGAGCCGGAACCTAGAATCTCCGGCGATTAGATCTGATCCCCTGCGGCGGCCATCAACCATTTGCAGGGACAAAAGCCCGCCCGGGAAGGCGGGCTTTTGTGCGTCAACCGCGCAGCATCTGCGTCGGGATTGGCCCCTTCAATGCTCATCCGATTCAGGCGCAGAAAAGCTGAACTCTAGCTGCACCGGCTTGGAGTAATTGTCCGGTTGCGGCAGAGAATCGGGCGGCGCGTATGCCTTAGGCGGGGCGACGAGGTTGCCGGTAGAGAAGCCGCTTGCCGGTCGCGCCCTGGATCGCCAACGCCGCGCGCTCTGTGTCATTGAAGCCGAGCGCCGCACGGTAGGAGTAGCGGAACGCGAATTCGTGAAGATACCGGGCAAGGTGCTTTTCGCTGCAATGCTGGTAGGTGCCGCGCATCCCGCGCTTGAACACGGAGAAGAAGTTCTCGACCGTCTGCGTTCCCGCGTCGCCTTTTACC
>DATARH010000125.1:0-4136 GCA_036264235.1 Allostellaceae bacterium | reverse complement strand
CGGTGCCGAACCAGTGCCCCGCCGACGGTGCCTTGCGCACCAGCGCCCAGTTTGTCGCCAGCGGATCGTAAGGCGAGACAAGCGGCGCCGCGACCGCGATCACGATAAAGAAGATGACAACGCCGAGCCCGATCAGCGCCGCGCGGCGGCGGACCAGCCGCCGCACCGCCCGCCGCCACGGCCGCTCGCCGGCATCGTCGTCGGTAACGATGGTATCGAGTGTCTCGGCAGTCATGCCCGCAGCCGCGGATTGATCAGCACATAGGCGATATCGGCGAGGAGGTTCAGCAGGATGTAGGCCAGCGCCGTGCACAGCACGACGCCCTGCACGACGGCATAGTCGCGGTTGAACACGGCATCGACGATCAGCTTGCCGAAGCCGGGGATCGTGAACACCTGCTCGGTCAGTACCGCGCCCGAAAGCAGCGCGCCGAATTCGAGCGCTCCCAGTGTCACCACCGGCACCAGCGCGTTGCGCAGCGCGTGGCGCAACACCACCCGGCGCTCGGTCAATCCCTTCGCCCGGGCGGTGCGGACATAATCGGCGCCGAGCACCTGCAGCATCGCACTGCGCGTGTGGCGCATCATCACCGCCGCGATCGCGTTTCCGAGCACAAAGGACGGCATGATCAGCGTCAGCAGGTTCTGTTTCAGACTCTCGGACGGCCGCACGAAACCCGAGGCCGGCAGCCAGCCGAGCTCGACCGAGAACAGCAGGATCAACAGGATGCCGAGCCAGAAATTCGGGATCGACAACCCCCACAGTGCCGCCATCGTCGCCCCATAATCGACCGCGGTGTTGTTCTTGACCGCCGCGAGGATGCCGGCCGGCACCCCGATGACGATCGCAATCAGCAGAGCCAGGCAGGCGAGCTCGCCGGTCACCGGCAATTTCTCCTCGACCAGCTGCAGCACCGGCCGGCGGATGCGGATCGACTCGCCGAGATCGCCCTGCAACACCCCCTTGATCCACAGCCCGTAGCGGACCGGCAGCGGCTGATCGAGATGGTATTTCTCGCGCAGGAACGCGATCACCGCCGGGTCCCGCTCCTCGCCGGCCAAGGCTGTCGCCGGATCGCCCGGCAGCAATTGCTGCAGACCGAAAATCAGCAGCGACACGAAAAACAGCGTCGGCAGGATTAGCGCGATGCGGCGGAGCAGAAACGCGGTCATGGCCTAGCGGCAAGCGCTCCCTTGCATGGCAAAACGGACTACTTATAATGGACCATTGTATGGAGCGATAGAACTATGCCGACGGACCCGAGCGAAGAGACGAAGATCGGCGTTACCGCTTTCAAGGCCCAGTGCCTCGCCTTGATTGAGGATGTGGCGCGCGGGAAGACGCGGCGCGTCATCCTCATGAAGCACAATCGCGCAGTGGCAGCAATCGTACCGCTCGATCAAGAACCGGCCGCGCTCTGGGGCGCGATGCGGGGTACCGTCACGATAGCGCCGGGGGTTGATCTAACGCAGCCCACTGGCGAGGAATGGGAGGCGGCGCGCTGATTTCGCCAAGGCCCGTGCTGCTCGACACCTGCGCGGCGGTCTGGCTGATGAATGGTGACCCACTCTCGGACATCTGCCGTGCGGCTATTGCCGCCGCGCAGGTGACAAATATCGGCGTGTTTGTTTCGCCAATAACGGCCTGGGAGATCGGCACGCTCGCCACGCGAAATCGCATCCAGCTGACACTCGCACCGCAGGCATGGTTCGACACGCTTTTGGAATGGCCTGGCGTGCGACTCGCACCAATGCCTCCGATGATCCTGATCGCGTCAAATTTTTTGCCCGGTACCCCGCCCCGTGATCCAGCGGATCGGATTATCGCCGCAACGGCGCGGGAGTTCGGGCATACGATCATTACTCGAAATGGCGAGCTCAGTGGCTATGCCGCTAGCGGACACATCGAGCTGATTGCCTGCTGACCGGCACTTAAAGTCACTGCATCGCCAAGCCCTGCGGGCGGATCAGGCCGTCCGGATAGGGCGTGAAGCCGCTCAGCTTGCCGGTCATCGCGTACAGCCACTTCTGGTGCCACAGATAGATGATCGGCCGGTCATTCAGCACGTGCTCGGCGACCTTGGCGTAATGCGCGAGACGATCGGGCGGCGCCGATGCGGTGCGGGCGGCGTCCAATTCTTTGTCGACGTCGGGATTGCAGTAATGCGTTGTGTTGAGCGCCGGCGGCGCCTTGCAGGCGGCAAAATTGTAGATGTTGCCATCCGGGTCGGTGCGGCCGCTCCAGCCGATCAGATAGGCCTCGTAATCGCCCTTCACCGCCAGATCCAACGAGGACGCGAACTCGGTCGCCTGGATCTTGATGTCGAACCCGGCCTCGCCGGACATCGCCTGGATCACCTGCGCCGCCTGCAAGGTCTCGGGGTTGGTCGGCACCATCAGGGTGATCGCCGGATGCGTCGCCTTGGCGTCGGCCAGCAACTGCTTCGCCTTCGCCACGTCGCGGGCCGGGATCGGCATCTCCTTGACGTAATAGGGATTGCCGGGCGGCTCCCACTGGTTGCCGGGCTGGAACAACCCGTTGAACACGACCTGGTTCAACGCCGCGCGGTCGATCGACAGTTCGAGCGCCTGCCGCACTCGCGGGTCCTGGCCGAGCGGGTTCTTGGAACGCGGGCCATTGTCGAGATTTATCGTGATGCCCTGGTAGGCGAGGCTGGTGATCTGGGCCAGCTTCAGCTTCTTGTCCTTCTCTACCGCCGCCACGTCGGTCGCGGCGACACGCTCGATCAAATCGAGCCCGCCCGATTGGAGGTTGGCGAGCCGCACGGTCGTGTCCGGGATCGGCAGAAAGACGATGCGGTCGAACTTGATCGCGTCCTTGTTCCAATAGTCGGGGAAGCGGTCGAGGAC
The DNA here is from genome assembly GCA_036264235.1 of Allostellaceae bacterium. Lineage (GTDB taxonomy): Bacteria > Pseudomonadota > Alphaproteobacteria > ATCC43930 > CGMCC-115725 > DATARH01. The sequence continues at coordinate 1,265 of DATARH010000125.1, read as the reverse complement.
GATCCGGTCCTGCGCCACGCGCTCGGCGAATTTGTACGGGCCGGCGCAGACCGGATGCGCCGCGAAGTCACCACCCGACTGCGCCGCCTTCGGTGACACCATCATGCCGGCGCGGTCGGTCAACGCCGCCAGCAGCGGCGCGAAGGGCTGCGACAGCACCAGCTTCACCGTATGGCCGTCGACGATCTCGACACCGGTGACAGCGCTGATCTCGGCCTTGCGGTTCGAACCCGGCAAAGTCAGGTGACGCTCGATATTGAACTTGACCGCGGCAGCGTCGAACGGTTCGCCGTCCTGGAATTTCACCCCTTGCCGCAGCTTCATCACCAGACCCTTGTTGTCATCGGTCCAGTGCCACTCGGTCGCGAGCTGCGGCACGATGTCGAGCTCGGGCGAGATATCGACGAGCTTGTCGCACATCGAGGCGAAAACGATGCGGCCGACATAGGTGCGCGCCAGCGTCGGGTCCAGCAGATCCGGGTCCTCGGCGAGGCCGATGCGCAGCGTCGTTTCCGCCAGCGCCGGGGCAGCGACAAGAGCGAACAGCAGGCACAGCCCCGCGACCATCGTGATCCGCATCTTCATCTCGGCCCTCCCTGCATGTCGCATGCCGTCGGCAGTCAAACCCGACGCCGGCGTATTATTCAAGCGACGATCCCGTGACCGGCGGGCTCCTCGATCGCCGCCTCAGGCCGGTCGAAGAAGGCTTGCAGGCGTGCCAGCCGGGCGTCCGCCGCACCGGCTTCCGCGACCGGTTGGAACGGCGGCAGCTCGGGCCAGAAGTGACAGGCGGTCGAGTGTCCGCTCTCGTCTTCGGCCAGCACCGGCTCCTCGACCCGGCAGCGCTCCTGCGCAAACGGGCAGCGGGTGTGAAAGCGGCAGCCGGGCGGTGGCGCCAGCGGGCTCGGCACCTCGCCCGACAGCAACACGCGTTCGCGCCGCAGCGCCGGATCGGGCACCGGCACCGCCGCCAGCAAGGCGCGGGTATAGGGGTGGCGCGGCGTATCGAACAACGCGGCGCCGGGCGCGGTCTCGACGATCTTCCCGAGATACATCACCGCGATCCGGTCGGCGACATGGCGCACCACCGCTAGGTCGTGCGCGATAAAGACGAGGCTCAGCCCGAACCGTCCCTTCAGCTCCTGCAGCAGATTGATGATTTGCGCCTGGATCGAAACATCGAGCGCCGACACCGGCTCGTCGGCAACCAGCAGGCGCGGGCCGAGCATCAGGGCCCGGGCGATCGCGATGCGCTGGCGCTGGCC
>DATARH010000102.1:0-1662 GCA_036264235.1 Allostellaceae bacterium | reverse complement strand
GGCTGCCTCTACATTGCGCAGGGCATCGGATCGATCTTCGGCGGGCCGATGGCAGCGCTATTGCACGACAGCACCGGCAGCTGGGTGACGGTTTTCGCCGTGGCGATCGCTGCCGATATCACGGCAGCGTTGCTTGCGATCGGGGTGCTTAAGCCGATGCGCCGTGCCTATCACGCGCGCCTGTAGCCGGTCCCCGCGCCGTGGTTCGGTTGCTGGCCCAACACAGAAATTGCAAAGGGACCCGAACGGGGCAAGGAAACGCTACAACTCGCCAGCGCGAGCTATGAGAACACGGTGGACAATCGGGCCTGCGCGCGCCCTAGCTGCCGGTCGGATGCGCCGCCGACTCGCAATCTGCCATCTGTTATCGGATTATGGTTTGGAGTGTGGGCTACCGGATCGTCGAAACACTGACGCGCCTCACGCGCTGCCACGTTGAACAGGAGAAAACCTAATGATCGACCTCTATTTCTGGCCGACCGGAAACGGCAAGAAGATCATCATTCTTCTCGAGGAATTGGGGCTCCCCTACATGATCAAGCCGATCAATATCGGCCGCGGCGACCAGCTCACTCCCGACTTTCTGGAGATTTCCCCCAACGGCCGGATGCCGGCGATCGTCGATCATGAGCCAATGGGAGGAGGCGCCTCGATTTCCATTTTCGAATCCGGTCCGATTATGATGTATCTTGCCGAGAAGACCGGACGGTTCTGGCCGCAGGACCCGCGGAGCAAATACGAGGTCGCCCAATGGGTCGGCTGGCAATTCGCTAATCAGGGTCCGAAGCTCGGTGAGCAAGGCCATTTCCGACGCGCCGCCGAGAGTGGAAACAACGGCGATCTTTCCTACGCCCTTCGCCGGTTTGACAATGAGGCACATCGCCTCTACGGCGTCATGAACCTCGGTTTGTTCAACAAACATTATCTCGCTGCCGGCGCCTACACGATTGCCGACATGATCTGCTATCCGTGGGCATCGAGCTGGGCAACCCGGAAAATCGAAATCGACGAGTTCCCGAACGTAAAGCACTGGCTGGAAGAAATCGGCGAACGGCCGGCCGTCAAGAAAGCGATGGCGATGGGACCGGAGTTCCGGGAGGATCCGGCGTCGATCAGCGCTGAGGAGCAGGCCCGTCGCAGAAAACTCGTGGCGGACCAGCGGGCGCAGCCGGTCCCTGCGGAGTGGATTCGCGCTGCGTAGGGGTATTTGTTGGATCGCGGGATCCACATAAGGCTCGAATACCGTTAGGACGCCAATCACTTGCCGGAAGGTGCGGGTGACGGTACGCCTGGGCCCGCCGGACCCTCGGTGAGCGACCTGGCGAGCTTCCGACGGGGCCTGGCGCAACAGGTCGTCGTCGGTCCAGGTCAGATGCGGGCGGTCAGATCGTCACGACTATAACACCTCCTGATCCAACGAAGGTCACAGAGGGGATAGCCCACATACAGGTCGAGCCGATCACGCCAGTAGGCTGAGAAAGCTAATCATCGGGACCGCACAGCCGGACATGCCGATCACATTTGAACCGAATGGTAGAGAGGCGTTTCGAATTGACGGAGCCGGCCGGGTCGGGATTGGCACAGCCCAGCCGCAGGCCGCCCGCTCCCTCAAGATGCGAAAGTCTTGATCTCTGCAACCTGGGGGCTGATAGGGACTGGAGA
>DATARH010000063.1:0-15485 GCA_036264235.1 Allostellaceae bacterium | reverse complement strand
AAACCCGATTTTTGATCAAGCGGCGCAGCGGCCCCGGGCTTTACCCGGCGCGACCCGGGTAGCTGACCGCCATCCCGGCGCGGACATCCTGCTGGATGCCGTATTGCGGGAAGGGATAGCGCAGCCCGTTTTTCGACAGCGCCTCCATGCCGGCGATCGCCTTAGGCAGGTAGTCGGGCGGCAGCGCCATCAGCATCTCGTCATCGAGTACGCCGCCATAGCGCCGCTCGGCGAAGCACGGGATCGACAGGCTCGGCTCGCGTGTCTTCAGCGCCCGGCCCCAGGAATCGGCGCAAGCGCTCTCGCCGACGATGCTCCAGTCGAACCGCTTGTAGCCGGCCCATTGCAACCCGTTGATGAAATAGATCATCGCCCCGGGGCTTGCGTAGAAGAGAGCGATGTCGGGCGGGTCGAGCCGGCCGCTGGCCAGCGGCGCGATCGCCAGCGCTTCGAAGCGGCCGTCGGGCACGCACTCCATCGCCGCCTGATGCGCCGACGCATCCTCTTCGGTCGAGTACCAGACGCCCACCATGTGTTGACCCGAACGCCAAGCATCGTCCTTGGCGTTGCCGAGCCCCACGACGGCGCGGCATTGGGCCCCGACCAGATTGTCGGCTGTGATCCCGACAGTCCAGCCGAGCCGCGATGCCTGGCCGACGATCTGATCCAGCGTGTGGATCGATTGCGGCCGGCGAATGCGCGGGATCGCTTCCATCTCCTCGCCGCGCTCGAACAATTTCATCGCGAATACGAACGAGCGCAGTTTCAGCAGGCGCTCCAGGTCGCTGCTGATCTTGGTCCAGTCCTCGGTCATGATGTCATTGTCCACGTCATTGCGAGCGGCGCGAAGCAATCCCGCGCCGGGGGTGGCGATGTCAGCGAGAGTGCTTGCTCGGCGCGCTCCCGGCAATGAGAGACTCGGCCGGCTCGGCGAGCAGCTCGTACCAGCCCACCGGAAAACCGGCGGCGGTGCGCGCCGCGTCATTGAAGGGCGGCTTCAGCGTGCCGCGGAAATAGCGGCGCACCCGGTGTTGGTATGTCAGGGCGGGGTCGAGCCCGGCATCGCGGCAGAGGCGGTCGAACCATCTCGCCCCGACCGCGACATGGCCGATTTCGTCCCGGTAGATGCGCTCGAGCACGGCGGCGCTGTCGCGATCGCCGGCGCAACCGAGCCGTTCGATCATCGCTGGCGTCACGTCGAGGCCGCGCGCCTCCAGCACGAGCGGCACCACCGCCAGCCGCGCCAGCAGGTCCTGTGCGGTCGCCGCCGCGGCTTCCCACAGCCCGTCATGCGCCGGCAGGTCGCCGTAAGCGACGTCGAGCGCTTCGAGGCGCGCGGCCAGCAGCTCGAAATGCTCGGCCTCCTCGGCGGCGACTTCGGCCCAATCGCCGGCGAACTCCCGCGGCATTCCAGGCCCACCGAACCGTGCAACCATGTCCCAGGCAAGGTCGATCGCGTTCAGCTCGATATGCGCCAGTGCATGCAGCAGCGCGATGTGCCCAGTGCGCGAACCAAAATGCCGCCGCTTCGGCATGTCGCGCGGCGGCAGCAGCACGGGACGTTCTGGCCGAGCTGGTCGCGGCGGCGGCACGGCCGTACCGATCGGCAGATCGCCGAACCGCCAGCACTCGATCAACTGGCGGGTGAGCGCAACCTTCGCCGCCGGATCGGCGGCTCGGAGCACCGAGACCGCACCGGCAGCGAGGCTTTCGAATAAAAACGTCAGAGCGCCTGCACCGCGCTCAGCACCTCGCCGACATGGCCGGGCACCTTGACCTTGTGCCAGACGTTCCGGACGACGCCATCCTTGTCGATCAGGACGGTGCTGCGCTCGATTCCCATGTACTTGCGCCCATACATGCTCTTTTCGACCCAGACGCCGTAAGCTTCGGTCACCTTGCCGTCGGTGTCTGCGCCGAGGATAAAGGGCAGCTGGTATTTCTTCTTGAACTTGTCGTGTGAGGCGACCGAGTCGCGCGACACGCCGATGACGGTCGCGCCGGTCTTGCCGTAATCCGGAAACGAATCGCGAAAGCCGCAGGCCTCGGCGGTGCAGCCGGAGGTATCGTCCTTCGGATAGAAATACAGCACCACCGCCTTGCCGCGCAGCTTCGACAAGGTGACGCTGCCATTGCCGTCGGTCGGTAGGGTGAAATCGGGAGCTTTGTCGCCGGGTTTGACGCTCATCGCGCCTGGTCTCCTGTCGGGTTTTCGCTGGATGTCGTCGCGCGCCGCGCCGGCCGTGCGATCAGCCGGTCGTACCAAAACCGGACGCGCGCGCAGGCAGTCGAGAGTTCCGCATCGAGACGCGGGAAGTCAATCGCGCCGATGCACCGTGCGAGGCTGGCTGCGACCGTGCCCTGCAGCTCGTTTGGGTGCGGCACGGTCGGGAAGAACATCGCCAGCAGGGCCCGCACATGCCGCAACAACGACAGCGCGTCGCTAAGCTCCTGCACCGCGGCCAGAGACAGAGCGCCGGCTGCACCGAGCGCCGCCAGCGCCGCGTCAGTTTCGCGTTGCAGCACCTGCGGCGCGCCCGCCGCCTCGCGCAATTCCAGGTACTGCACGATGAATTCGAGATCGGTCAGGCCGCCGCGCCGGTTGCGCAGATCCCAAGGCGACGGGCGCGAGTTCGCGTCGGCGACGCGGTGGCGCATTTCGGCGATGTCGACGACAAGCCGTCGTGGGTCGCGCGGCACCGTCAGGGCCGTGGCGATGGCCTCGTCGATCCGCTGGCACAGCGCCGGGTCGCCAGCGACCGGACGCGCCCGGGTCAAAGCCATATGCTCCCAGGTCCAGGCTGACTCGCGCTGATAAAGAGCAAAGGCCGCGATGCTCGACGCAATCGGCCCGGACGCGCCGGAGGGACGCAATCGCATATCGACCTCGTAGAGCCGGCCCTGTGCGGTCGGCGCGGTGATCGCCCCGATCAGCCGCTGGCTCAGCCGCGCGTAATAGGCCGATACCGACAGCGGCCGCGGACCATCCGAAGCTTCGGAGCCGGGCGGCAAGTCATAGATCAGGATCAGGTCGAGATCGGATGCAAGGCTCATCTCGCGGCTGCCGAGCCGTCCCAATGCGACAATCGCGAAGGCTCCGCCCGGTATGCGGCCGTGCAGCCGTGCCAGTTCGCCTTCGACAGCCGGCAGCAGCGCCGCCAATCCGGTTTCGGCAACATCCGCGAGGGCGTGGCCGGCGCCGCGCCCGTCCATGTCGCGGCGCAGCAGTTGCACCCCGATCTGGAAGCGCCGCTCGTTGGTCCAGCGGCGCAGCAGGTCGAGCATGTCCTCGAAATCGCGCGCGCCGGCGAGCAGGCTGGCGAGTTCTGCGGCAAGCCCGCCGCGGTCGGGCAGCGGCGCAAGGAACTCGGCGGTCAACACCGCGTCGAGCAGGGCCGGCCGCTGCGCTAGGTTCTCGGCGAGATAAGGCGCTTGCGCCATGATCTCAGCGACTAGCGACAGCAACCCCGGGTTAGCCTGGAACAGCGACAACAGCTGCACGCCGGCCGGCAGCCGCGACAGGAATTGGTCGAACCGCAGCAGCGCCGCGTCAGGGTGCGCGGTCTCGCCGAAGACGCGGAGTAGCTCGGGCACTAGCTCAGTCAGGATTTCGCGGGCGCGCGGGCTGCGCATTGCCCGCATGCGGCCATGGTGCCAGTCGCGCACCATCGCCGCCACTGCCGGAGGCTCGGCGAAGCCGAGCCGCGCTATCGTCGCCAAGGTGTCCGGGTCATCCTCGGCACCGGTGAAAACGAGGTTCCCGGGCCCGGCGAGGCTCGGCGCCTCCTCGAACAGCTCGGCATAGTGCCGCTCGACCGACGCCAGATGGGCGCATAGGTCGGTCGCGAAGCGCTCACCGTCGGGATAGCCGAGGAAGACCGCGAGCTGCTCGACCCCGTCCGGTTCGGAGGGCAGCCGATGTGTCTGAGCGTCGTCGACCATCTGCAACCGATGCTCGACCCGGCGCAGAAACCGGTAATCCTCGGTCACCGTCCCGGCCGCCTCGGCATCGATGTGTCCGGCCGCGGCGAGCGCCCGCAATGCATCGCAAGTCGCGCGAAGTCTGAGCTCGCGCTGGCGACCGCCCCAGATCAGCTGCTGCGTCTGGGCGAAAAACTCGATTTCGCGGATGCCGCCGCGGCCGATCTTGATATCGTGACCCTCGACTGCGATTCGCGCGCCGCCCTTATGGGCATGAATCTGGCGCTTGATCGAGTGGATGTCCGCAATCGCCGCGAAATCGAGGTTGCGGCGCCAGATAAACGGTTGCAGCTCATTGAGAAAGCGCTCGCCCGCGGCACGGTCGCCGGCGATCGGACGAGCTTTGATTAGCGCCGCCCGCTCCCAATTCTGGCCGACGCTCTCATAATAGGTCAACGCCGCGGCGGCCGACATCACCAGCGCGGTCGAGCGCGGGTCGGGGCGCAGACGCAGATCGGTGCGAAAGACATAGCCATCGCCGGTGCGCTCGTCGAGAATGCGCACGAATTCGCGGCCGAGGCGGTTGAACAGCGCCTGCGCTCCGTCACGGTCGCGCACCGGGACTCGGGCGGCGTCGTAGAGAAGGATCAAGTCGATATCGCTCGAATAGTTGAGTTCGCCGCCGCCGAGCTTGCCCATGCCAAGCGCGATCAGTCCGCTGTCGCGCTCGGGATTGGACCGCTCGGGCAAATCGAGGAGCCCGCTTTCGGCGGCGCCCCGCAAAAGATGGCGGATCGCGGCGCCGATCGCCGCCTCGGCTATGCCGGTCAACGCAGCCGTCTGCCGTTCAAGCGGCCAGGCGCCGGTGATATCGCCGATTGCGACCAGCAGCGCGACCTGGCGGCGGGTGATGCGCAGGCGGCGCATCAGACCTGCCCGATTTTCGCCGCTATCCTCTTGTCCAATAACGGCGATCAGTTGATCGAAGGGGGTGTCGAGGCCATCCTCGACAAGCCGGGTAAGAAATTTCCATTCGGCAACCGCGAGCCCGCTCAGGAACGGGCTGTTGCCGAACAGCGCCGCGAGCAGGCTCTGTCCGTCCGGCGTGCTGCTCCAGGCGCGGGCGTGCCGAGCGTCGGGATCGTGCGCCGCGCTGGTAAGCGCCTCGTCCCACGCGGCGATGCCGAGGGCGAGACGGCGCGCATCGGCCGGCTTCGGCCAGACGCCCGGTTGGGGGGAGAGGTCGGATAACGGACTCATTCCGCAGTGTTGTCGAACAGGGCGTCCGCCTGCCGAGTGCAGAGCCGTTGTCCGGTCCCAGCGCGCACCCTCTCCATCCCCGGCTCGATCGCCACCGCCGCGACGCTGCGCGCCGTGCCGCGCGCCGTGCCGCCGCCCGCCGCGTCGGCAGGCACGCGCATCACGTTCTGGTTTGGCTCGGCTCGGTGGCCGGGGTGCTGATCCTGATGGCCGGCTTCGGCATCTGGCGGCTGATGCAAGGCCCGGTGGAGCTCGACCGCCTCGTGCCCTATGTCGAACACGCCTTCGACGGCGCCGGCGACGGGCTCGGGATGACGATCTCGGGCGTTCGCCTCAGCCTCGATCGGACCACCCACGAGCTGCACCTTTGGGCGGAAAATGTCCGTCTTGCTTTGCCCGATGGCGAGCCGGTCGCCAACTTCCCAGAGATGGCGACGAGCTTCAGCCCAGCGGCCCTGCTGCAGGGACGGCTGGCGCCGACGCAGGTCTCGATCGAGCATGCGGTGCTGCATCTGAAGCGGCACGAGACCGGCGGTATCACCTTTCGCGTTGGCACCGCGACCGACGATGCGGGGCCGGATTTCGGCCCGCAATTGATCGACCAGCTGATCTTCAACACCGAGCAAGGTGCCTCGCTGAGTTCGCTGCGCCGCCTGCGGATTCGCGACGCAACCGTGATTCTCGACGACAAGGTTACCGGCCAGCGCTGGCGCGCGACCAATGTCGACGCGGCGATGCGGCGCGACGCACTGGGCGTCGATGGCGATGTCTCGCTCGCTTTCCCGCTCGACGCCAGCACCGCGGAATTGCGCGCCACCTTCAGCTATACCGCGCCGACCCGCAAACTCGATGTGACCCTGAACGCCGACGGCATCGATCCGGTCGCCGTCGCCTCGTTGTTTCCGGAGGCACGGCCGCTGGCACAAATCCATGCCCCGGTTGCCGGCGCGTTGACGACCCGGCTGGACCTCGCGGCTGGACGTTCCGAGGGAATTCGGCTCGACCTCAGCTTCGGCGCCGGCCGCTGGACCAACGGCATACTGCCGGCCGGGTTTCTCGAAACGTCGGGCGGCGTCCTGCACGCGGTTTATGCGCCGGAAAATTCGGAGTTGCGGCTCGAGCGGTTCGCTCTCGATCTTGGCGGCGGCGAACAGGCCGTGCTCGAGGGCACGCTCGCCGGGGTGACGCCGGAGATGCTCACGGGCCAGGCGCCGCCGCCCGCCGATCTCGCCGGCAAGCTCGGCATCAAGGTCATGAACATTCCGATGGCCAAGCTCGATCGGCTGTGGCCAGCCACGTTCAGCCCGGGCGGCCGGCGCTGGGTGCTGGCCAATCTGCGCGACGGCGTTATCGATCAGGCCAGCGCTCAGCTGCAACTCCATTTCAACGCGGCCGACTACGCGGCGCAGGTCGCATCGGCTGCCGGCGAGCTGCGCTACCACGACATCTCAGTGAATTACTTCAACGGTCTGCCGCTGGCCCGCAAGCTTGTTGGCACCGCAAGCTTCGCCGGCAATCGGATGGAGTTCACGCCGGTTTCCGGGAATGTCAAAGGATTGAAGTATACCGGCGGCTCGATCCAGCTGACCGAGCTCGGCTCCCCCACCGAATGGGCGACCGTCGACCTTAATCTCAGCGGCCCCCTTTCGGATGTGCTCGACATCATCGACAACAAGCCGCTGCACTACGCCCACGCCGTCGGTCTTGATCCGGCGCATGTCGGCGGCCGGACCGAGACGCAGCTGCATTTCCGTTTTCCGCTGGTTTCCGACCTGAAGCTCGATGCGGTCGAGTACGCCGCCAAGTCGTCGCTGTCCGGCGTGTCGATTGCCAAGGCCGCGCTCGACCGCAATTTGAGCGATGGCGAGCTGGCGCTCGAGGTCGGACCGACCGGTGCGCATCTGAAGGGCACCGCCCAGCTCGATGGTGTGCCGATCACGCTCGACGGCGAGACCGGCTTCCGCCACGGCGGCCCAAAGACACGCTATCGCGTCGGGCTGCGTCTCGACCAGGACGCGCGCCGGCGGCTTGGCCTCGATATCGCCGACGAGCAACTGCATGGACCGATCGGCGCCGAGGTGACCTATACGGCCGAGGAGCCCGGTCGTGGTCAGGCCGTCGCAATGCTCGATTTGGGCGATGCCACGCTGGCGATTCCGGATTTCGGCTGGGAGAAGCCCAGCAGGGCGCCCGGCTCGATCAAACTCGTTCTCGACATCAACAAAGACACGGTCGTTCGGCTGCCCGAGGTCGAGATCAAGGCGGTCGGCCTCGACGGCCGATTTGCGCTGAACCTTGGCGGCGACCACCGCGAGATCGATCGAGTCGAAATAAAGCGGCTGGTGCTCGGTGGGTCGGACATCACCGGTACCATCTCGCGTCGTCTTGGCGGCGGCTGGCAGGCAAGTCTGAGCGGACCGCATTTCGATGCCAGCCAATTGATCAAGCAGACGACCCCGCCAGGCGCGACGCCGCTTGCGATCAGCGGCCATTTCGACCACCTCACGCTGTCGCCGAGGCACGAGATCGTGAATGTCTCGGCGCAGATGCTGCGCCGCGCCGGCAGCTGGCAATCGGTGCAGATCGATGGCCGCTACCCCAACGGACATAAGCTCGATCTGCAGATCGGCGGCGAAGGCAGCAGTCGTCGCATGCTGTTCACCTCCAACGATCTCGGCGCCACGCTGGCGCTCCTCGGTATCGCCGACAACGTGGTCGGCGGCGAGGCGACGATTAGCGGCTCGATCTCCGAAGCTGGCGGCAAGCGAACCCTGCGCGGCCATCTCGAAGGTTCGACCTACTCGCTGGTGCGGGCTCCTGCCTTCGCCCAGGTCCTCGGCATGGCCTCGCTCGACGGCGCGGCTCAATTATTGGCCGGTGGTGGCGTCCCATTCAGCGTGTTGCGCGCCGATTTTGTTTATGACGGCAGCCGCGTCGCGCTGGATCGGGCGGTCGCCTACGGTTCGTCGCTCGGCCTTACCGCCAACGGCAATTTCGATATCGACCGCGACCTCGTCGAGCTGCAGGGAACCATCGCACCGGCCTATGCGCTGAACTCGCTGCTCGGGATCGGCAGCTTACCCTTGATCGGCGACATCCTGACCGGCGGCGAGGGGCAGGGGCTGCTCGCCGCCAATTACCGGCTGAGTGGCCCGGCGGCAGACCCGCAGGTCTCGGTCAATCCGCTGTCGGCGCTGGCGCCCGGCTTCCTGCGCCAGCTGTTCCAGTTCGCGCTGCCGCCTGCCCAGGCGCAGCAGCAGCCCGCGCCCGTGCAGCCGGCGCAGCAGTAAGCAAACGCGCCGCCGCGGGAACGTTTACGCCCGGAAGTCGAAACGATAGCTGCCGCCATGACTGCGGATATGGCCGGCGGTTGGCGACGGGAAATGCGCCGGCAGGATCAGCGAATCGCTATCTGCATGCTCCTGGACCAGCCGGGTGCGGCTGACGCGCGATTCCGCAGGATCGGTGCAGGCCATCGTCGACCATTCCGGCTTCAGGCACTGCAGCGGATGGTGCAGCACGTCACCGATAAAGACGCAGCGGTCGCCGCCGGACTTGGCATGGATCACGACATTGCCCGGCGTGTGGCCCGGATACGCCTCGAACCATAAGCCGTCATCGAGCGCGTAATCGTCACCGACCAGCAATGCCTGCCCGGTCTTCACGACCGGCAGGACGCTGTCGCCAAAGGCCTGCGCATGCGGCGAGTCGGCGCCGCTCAGATGGAAATCCTGCCAGTGATCGAATTCGCGCTTCGCCATCACGTATTTCGCATTGGGGAAGGTGGGGACCCAGTTGCCGTCCTGCAGGCGGGTGTTCCAGCCGACATGGTCCCAATGAAGGTGCGTGCACATCACATAGTCGACCTCCTGCGGTCTGACACCGACCCGGGCGAGATCTCCGACGAACGAACTTTTCATGCGATGAAATTGCGGCCGGGTGGGGCGTTCCTTGTCGTTGCCGATGCAGGCATCGATCAAGATCGTGTGCCGGCCGGTTCTGACGACAAAGCTGTGGAAGCTGAAGATCAGCTTGCCGGTGCCGGGTTCGATCAGCCGCGGCCCAAGCAATGCGGCGTGCTCCTCGACAACCGTGGGGTCGAAATCCGGGAAGAAATCGCCTGGTGCAAAGAAAGGACCCTCGTAATCGGCGATGCGGGCGATCTCGAAATTCCCGATGCGGGTGGGCTGCATGTGTCCCCTCACGAAATGCACGGTTGCGGCACAGTCGTAACCGCCAATGTACCCGCCGCGGGAGAGCCGTCCTAGGCCTTGCCGCCGTCGGTCGAACCGGTTGCCGACCAACCGTCGGTTCTGTACCCTCCATGGAGTTGCCGGGGCTGCGCCGCATCCGATTCACCAGCGAAAGACCGTCGTCATGCGCACTTTATCTGTCGTGTCGCTGCTCGTGTTCCTGCTGCCCGCGACCGCAATGGCGCAGGGCGCGGCGTCGGGCAATGCGCCGCCGGCCGCGCGCGCTAGTCGCGGTGCCGACATCAGTCGCGACGAGTACGTCCAGCGCGCGGTCGATCGTGCCCGCCGCGCCGCCGAAACCCGCTTCGACCGGATGGACACCAACCATGACGGCATCCTCACCGCCGAGGAACGCCGCAATGCGCGTGCCGCCCGGCGCGGCGCCGCGCCCCAGTCCGAGCCCAGGTAAAGGAGGCCGCGATGCCCGACGACGTGAAAATCCTCAGCAACGGCACCGCCGGGGGCGCCGTGCGGGTGGCTGGGCTTGATCACGTCGTACTGCGCGTCGCCGATATGGACCGCGCGATCGCCTTCTACCAGGAAGTGCTCGCCCTGCCGGTCGAGCGCCGGCTCCCGGAGATCGGGCTCGTACAGTTGCGCGCCGGCACGGCGATGATCGATCTCGTCCCGCGTAGCGAGGACGACGACGAGGGCCGCAATATGGATCATTTCGCGGTCCGCATCGACAAGATGGACGTGCCGGCGATCCAAGCCCATCTGAAGCGGCACGGCATCGACCCAGGCGAGGTGCGCCGCCGTTATGGGGCCGAGGGTTATGGCCCTTCTGTCTATATCACCGATCCCGACGGCAACACCGTCGAGCTGAAAGGTCCACCCGAAACCGCTGCGTGAGCGGCGCGGCGCGGTATGGCTATAGCACCCGCTTCAAGAACAACAGCGTTCGGTTCCACGCCTCTTCCGCCGATGCCAGATCGTAGGCCTGGCTGCGCTCGTTGAAGAAGGCGTGCGCCGCTTCGTAGCGGTGGATTTCGTAGGGCGTACCAGAACTGGCCAGCGCCGCCTCCAACTCGTCGACCGCCGCCGGGGTGCACCAATCGTCCCGGTTGGCGAAATGGCCCTGCAGCGGGATCTTGATCGTCGCCGGGTCCGCGAATTCCTTGGGCGGGATGCCGTAGAACGGCACCGCCGCAACCACCTCGGGGACATGTACCGCGGCGGCGATGGTCAGCGCGCCGCCCATGCAGAACCCCATTACCGCAACCTTGCTGCTGATGCCCCGCAAGTGCTGTGCCGCGCCGCGCAGATCCTGGTGCGTCGCGTCCGGGAAATCGAGGCTGCTCATCAGGTGGTTGGCCTCGTCGGGCTTGGCGGTGAGGCGGCCTTTGTACAGGTCGGGGGCGAGCGCGTTGTAGCCGGCGCGGGCGAAGCGGTCGGCGACGCCGCAAATCTGATCGTTGAGGCCCCACCATTCCTGGATCACCACCAGGCCCGGGCTGCCGTTGCCGGCGCTCGCGAGATAGCCCTTCGTCCGGTTGCCGTCGGGGCGCACGAAATCGATCATCGAGCCCATTGCCGTCTCCTGCTGCCGATCAGTATTGCCATGAAGGTGCCGGAGCCACGGGCCCAATGCAACGCGGTGCGGCCAGATTTGAGCCGAAAATGCTTGTATTGGTGTTTGTCGAGCGACACGCAATCTTCATAAATTTGTCATGGAGCTCGGCAAAAAGACCAAGATCGCGCTGGACGAGACGCGGATGCTAATCCTCGGCGCGCAGATTCTGCTGGGCTTCCAGTTCCGCAGCGCGTTTCAGGACGGGTTCGAGACGCTGCCGGCCCCTGCGCGCTATCTCGACGCACTGGCGCTCGGGTTCATGGTATTCGCGGTCGGCCTGCTGATCGCCCCCGGGCCCTATCACCGGATCGTCGAGGCAGGCAAGGACAGCGGGCCGTTCCACCGCGTCATCTGCTGGTATGCCGATCTGGCACTGCTGCCCTTTGCTTTGGGGCTCGGCCTCGACCTGGCCGTGACTGTCGAGCAGATCTTCGGCCATGCGGCTGCGGTCGCTGCCGGAGGCGGGGCGGCGCTGCTGGCGTTGCTGTCCTGGTACGCGCTGCCGCAGCTGCGGAAACAATCCGCCGGAGCAAAGGAGCGGGCGAAAACCATGCGCGAACGCAACAAACGCCAGCAGACGCCGCTGACCCAGAAAATCGAGCAGATGTTGACCGAGGCGCGCGTGATCCTGCCGGGCGCACAGGCGATGCTCGGCTTTCAGCTGGCGATCGTGCTGACTAAGGCGTTCGAACAGCTGCCGTCCGAGCTGCGCCTGGCGCATGCGGTCAGCCTCGGGCTGATCTCCCTCGCAGTAATCCTCCTGATGACGCCAGCGGCCTACCATCGGATCGTGTTCGAGGGCGAGGATGCACCGGAGATGCACCGAGTCGGCAGCATTCTGGTGACGGCCGCGACGGTGCCGCTCGCGCTCGGGCTTGCCGGCGACGTCTATGTCGTGATTGCCAAGATCGGCGGCGATGCGGCCGGGATCGCCGCCGCCCTTGCCGCCCTCGTCCTGCTGTTCGTCCTGTGGTACGCGGTGCCGCTCGCGGCGCGCTGGTGGGGCGCCGGGGCAGCGGGCCGCCGCTACAGCGCCAGCCCGGCTGAATAGCGCTGCTGGTGCGCTACAAAGATCGCGGCGAGGCGCTCGCAGCCGGCCCGGTCACCGTCGTCGAAGCGGCCGGGAACCGGGCTGTCGAGATCGAGCACCCCGAGCACATTGCCGTTCACGATCAGCGGCACGACAAGTTCGGAGCGCGAGACCGGATCGCAGGTGATGTGACCGGGAAACTCATGCACGTCCGGCACGACCACGCTCTCACCGCGAGCGGCGGCGGTGCCGCAGACGCCCTGTCCCCATGGAATGCGCACGCAGGCCGGCTTGCCCTGGAACGGCCCGAGCACCAATTCGCCCGCACGGGTGAAGTAAAACCCGGCCCAGTTCAGGTCGCGGAGGCCGTGATAGATCAGCGCTACCAGGTTCGCGGCGTTGGCGATCGGGTCGGTCTCCCCTTCGAGCAGCGCCGCGAACTGTTCGGCGAGATCGCGATACAGCGCTGCTTTGTCATCTGGCATCAATAGACCGCGTCCCCGGCGATCTGCACCCGTCGCATCAGGCGACGGTGCGGCCCAGCGTCGTGCACCGCCAGATGCTTGACGCAGCGATTATCCCAGAACGCGGCCGACCCGTTCCGCCAGCGGAACCGGCAGGTGAATTCCGGTCTGTGACCATGCTCGAGCAGGTAATCGAGCAGCGGCTGGCTCTCGTCGTCGGTCATGCCGTCGAAGCCGACCGTATAGGCGGCGTTGACGAACAGGCATTTGCGACCGGTCTCCGGATGCGTCCGCACGACCGGATGAGTGGTGACGGTCTCGCACCAGTCGGAATCCTCGCGCACCTTGGTCGAGCGGTAGGTGTTGCGCCCGGCCTGCGGTCCGGCAACCATCCGGTCGCTGTGCACTGCGCGCAGATCGTCGACCACGCGCTGCATCCCGGGCGACAGCGTCTCGTAGGCGAGATACTGATTGGCAAAGCAGGTGTCGCCGCCATACGGCGGCACCTCGATGCCGTATAGGATCGCGCCCATCGGCGGCTCCGTCATCATCGTCGTGTCGGTGTGCCAGTCCTCGCCGACGATGTGCTTGTCGCCCGGCTCGCGGGTGATCATCACGATCTCGTTGTCGGCTTGCATGCCGCGATAATTTGGATGGATGAAGATGTCACCGAAGCGACGGGCGAAGGCCTTGTGCTTCTCCGCGTCGAAATTCTGGTCGCGGAAGAAGATCACGCAGTGATCGAGCAGCGCCTGACGGATTTCGTTGATCGAGGCTTCATCGGGAGCGGCGGCGATGTCGACGCCCTCGATCTCGGCGCCGATCGAGCCGGCAATCGGCTGCACCGTGATATGGGTGTTGCGCATATTTCGTCCTTACCTGTCATTGCGAGTGTAGCGAAGCAATCTCGTTGGACTGACTACTCATCAACGGATTGCTTCGTCGCCGCTCTCCTTGCAATGACAGCGAAAACTTACCGCGCGTGCTGGTGGTAGTAGGTGTTGCGCAACACGCGGCCCGGCAATGCGCCGGTGTGCTTGCCGTCCTCCAGCAGCACCTGGCCGTTGACGATCGTCATATGGATGCCCTGCGCCGGTTCCTTGATCCGCTTGGCGCCGGTCGGGAAGTCATGCACGACTTCTAGCGGTAGCGGCTTCACCGTGTCGGGATCGAAGATGACGATGTCTGCAACCATGCCCGGCCGCAGCAATCCGCGGTCATGCAGCCCGAAGATCGAAGCCGATTCGAAGGTCAATCGCCGCACCGCGGTTTCGAGAGACATGATCTGCTTGTCGCGTACCCATTCCGACAGCAAGCGCGTCGAAAAACCGAAGCCGCTCTGGAACTGAACATGCGCGCCACCGTCCGAGAGACCGATGATCGCGTTCGGATAGGTCAGGATCTTCGCCACCGCGTCGTCATCGACATTGATCTCGCCGTGCAGCCATTCGGTGTCGAGGTTTTCCTCGATCGCCAGATCGAGGAAGCAGTCGATGATCCCCTTGCCTTGTGTCTTGGCGATCTCGCCGAGGGTCTTGCCCTCCATCCACTTATTCTGCGGCAGCACCGCGGTCTGCAGTTCCATATAATCCCACCAGGTCTTCGACAGACCGATCGCCGGACCGTGTTTGAAGTCGATCGCCTCCTCGTGCAGCTGCTTGCGCACCTCCGGATCGGCATATGCCTTCAGCATTTCCTCGGGCGAGGACAGCGAGATCGGGTGCCATACGGGCAGCCCGCGAAACTCCTGCGTGTTGCGCATCGTGAAATAGTCGGTGATGCGGTTCGGCGTGCACATCGGGAAGGCACGAATACCCTTCGCCGCGGTCTCGTCGATCCGCTTCATCTGCTGGTGCCACTGGTCGGGCCGCCGCGCCGATTGCGACAAATTGTTGTAGACAACCGTGCGGCCGGTCGCTTCCGAGAGGCGGCTCATCAGCCCGTCCTTCATCTCGGCGCCGTTGCCGCCGCCGGACTGGATCAGGCCGGTGCCGAGGTCGCGCAACACATCGCCGAGCGCGAAGATTTCCTTCTCGTCGGCCCACAGAGCCGGAATGTGCGTACCCTGCGGATCGTAATGGCCCTGGTTGCGCGACACCGACAGGCCCAGCGCGCCGGCCTGCATCCCTTCGCGCACGAGGTCCTGCATCTGCGTTATTTCGTCGTCGGTGGCGGTGCGCTTCTGGCAGTCGTCGTCCATCACGTAGTAGCGCACCGCGGTGTGGCCGATCAGGTTGCCGACATTGACACCGAGATTGCGGTCCATCTGGTCGAGGTAATCGGGGAAGCGCTCCCAGGTGAATTCGAGCGTCTTCAGCACCTCCATCGGGATCGCTTCGACGTAAGACAGGAACTCGGAGAGCCGTTCCTGCTTCTTCTGGTCCTTGTGCACCGGCGCCAGCGACAAGGAGCAATTGCCGAAGATCACCGATGTCGCACCGTGATCGCACGAATAGGAGCAGAGCGGGTCCCAGGTGACCTGCGCGTCATAGTGACAGTGGTTGTCGATAAACCCCGGCGCGACGACCCGGCCCTCGGCATCGATCGTGCGCTTCGCGGCGCCCGACAATTTGCCGATCTCGACGATTTTGCCGTCCTTCACCGCGACATCGCCACGATAGGACGGGCCACCCGAACCGTCGACGACGCGGCCGTTTTTGATCAGCAAATCATAAGTCATCTGTGTCTCCCGAAATTGCCCCTCTCCCGCAGGCGGGAGAGGGAGGGGCCCATCGCGCAGCGATGGGAGGGTGAGGGTATCGCGAGCAGCGGCGGCCCTCACCCGGCTCGCTATGCTCGCCACCCTCTCCCGCAGTGCGGGAGAGGGGCCGTTGGTCAATTGATCAGCCCGTAGAACTTGGCGGCGTTCTCGCAGGTGATCTTGTGGATCGTGTCGGCCGGCAGGCCGGCAAACTGCTCCTCGATGTATTTCGAGCTTTCCGGCCAGACGCCGTCCGGATGCGGGTAGTCGGAACCCCACATCA
>DATARH010000250.1:0-15269 GCA_036264235.1 Allostellaceae bacterium | reverse complement strand
CCGCCGCTACGGACGACGCAACGCGGCCGGGTGAAGGGCCGCAGTGGCGAAAACGCCCGACGGCAACCCGTCGGGCGTTTTCCGGTGACGACCGCGCAAGTTACAGGCTGCTGCCGACCGTACCGAAGACTTTGCTCAGATTCGTGCCAACGGTGGTCATCGTCGCGACCGCCGCAACCGCGATCAGAGCAGCGATCAGGCCGTATTCGATTGCGGTCGCGCCGCTCTCGTCACGCAGGATCGCACGCAGGGTGTGCTTAAGCATCAGGGAGACTCCAGTGGGTGCATTGACCGGCCGATTTACCCACGAGGCGATTAAAAGAACGTAAAGCTGAGGTGCCGATCTAATTTGATTCTTAAAATACTACTCTTATGCGGCGGTAAATTATGGCCCTCCGCTGCTTCGGGCGCCTGCCCGCATCACTTGCCGCGGTCTGTTCCGGGTCCTTTCGCCTTTGGAGAGCCGAGCGAGCGCCTATTCGATCAGCGGCAGGCTTAGAGGCGTGATCTCGTCGGCGCCGCGGCCGCGATAGTCGCGCGATGGCGCCAACGCCTCCATCCGCTGCTGCGCCGCGCGCAAGCGGGCACCTGCCCCGGCCTGATCCAGAGTCGTGACCTTGCCGTCGGCGACAACCTGCCTGCCATCGACGAAAACATCACGCACGGCCCGGTCGGCGGCGTGGAACACCAGCGAGCGCAGCGGATCGCGCGCCGGCTGCATTTGCGGGCAATTGAGATCGACGAGCACCAGATCGGCCTTCATGCCCGGCGCGATCCGGCCGAGATCGTCGCGCAACAGCGCGCTCGCGCCGCCCACCGTAGCGGCATGGAACAGATCGGCGGCGCTGGCGGCGCGAATGTCGCGGCCGGCGATGCGCGCCAGCACCGCCGCCTTGCGCATCTCCTCGATCAGATTGTGCGGCGCGCAATCGGTGCCGAGCCCCATCGTCACGCCGGCCTGCAGGTAGTCGCCGAAATGCTCCAGCACATGGCCGTAGCGGGCGAACGGGGTCGGGCAATGCGCCACCGCGGTGCCGGTGCCGCCGAGGATCGCGAGGTCTTCCTTCGTCCACCAGCGCACCCAGGAATGGGTGTCGAGGAACAGCGCGTGGCCGAGGATCGCGCCGGGACCGAGGAGGCCGAGCCGATCGGCCCATTGCACCGGCGTCTTGCCGTGGCGGCGGATCATCTCGCGCACCTCGGTGACGCTTTGCGACACGTGGACGGTGAAGGGCAGCCGGCGCTCCTTCGCCGCGGCGCGGCTGTCGCGCAGGAGGTCCTCCGTGCAGGTATCGATCTGCATCGGCGAGACGATTCCGGAGAGCCGGCCGCATTCGTGCTGGATCGCGCGGTCGATCAGCCGCAGCGCCGCCTCGAAACCGGCACGGCCGCGCTCCTCGTCCCAGCGGTAGCGGAGCTCGTGGTCATCCTCCATGTACCAGCGCGCCGAGGCGTAGCCGGGGGCGAGAAAGCCGCGCAGGCCGCTTTGCGCGAACAGGTCGAGCCAGCCGTCGAACGGCGCCGAGATATCGACGAGCGAAGTGACGCCCGACAGCAGGAGCTCGCAATAGGCCGATTCGGCGCTGGCGGATCGGGCGTCATCGTCGGGCGCGGCGAGCGCCTGCGAGCGCTCGTATAGCCCGGTCATGCTCATCGACGGCAGCCCGTGCTCCTCGCGGATGCCGCGGTAGAGCGGCTCGTGATGCGGATGCGAGTGGATGTCGATCAGCCCCGGCATGACCATGCGATGCTGGCCATCGATGATCCGGTCGGCGGTGCCGGTGAAGCCCGGGCCGACGAACACGATTTCGGCGTCGGTGAAGGCGACATCGACGCCGCGGCGATAGCTGTGGTGAGCCACCGCCGCATCCCAGGCGATGACCCAATCGGCGTCGCGGATCACGGTCGTCGGCATCGCGCTCTCCCCTTGCTCTATGGCGCCGAGATTGCTTCGCTTATCCGGCAATGACAATGCAGCGGCACAGCGAGGCGACATGGCTGGACCCGGACCGCGCAATCTGATCACCGATGTGCCGGGGCTCCTGGTCGGACAGGAGGAGGATCGCGACGCGATCACCGGCACCACGGTGCTGATCGCCGAACGCCCGGCGGTCGCCGCCGTCGATGTACGCGGCGGTGCGCCCGGCAGCCGCGAGACCGAGCTGCTCGACCCGGCGGCCCTGGTCGAGCGGATCGATGCGATCGTGCTGTCGGGCGGCTCGGCCTTCGGCCTCGACGCCGCCGCCGGGGTCATGGACTGGCTGGCCGAGCACGGGCGCGGCTTCGAGGTGCGCGGAATGCGGGTGCCGATCGTGCCGGCGGCGATCCTGTTTGACCTGGCCTTTCCCGGCCGGCGGCACTGGAGCGGAGCACCACCGCACCGGGCGCTCGGCCGCATGGCGGCGGAACGGGCCGCGCCGGAGTTCGCGCTCGGCAATGCCGGGGCGGGGCTCGGAGCCAAGGCCGGCCGGCTCAAGGGCGGCATCGGCAGCGCCTCGTTGCGCCTTTCGACCGGCGAGACGGTCGGCGCGCTCGTCGCGGTCAACAGCTGGGGCGCGGCGGTGCGGCCCGATTGCGGAAGACTGCTGGCGGCGGAACTGGCATTGGCCGGCGAGATTCCGCCGCAGCCGGCGATCCCCGAGGCGCCGCTCGACCCGGAGGATTTCTCGGCCTGCGCCGGCCCGGTCGCCGGCGCCAACACGACGATCGCAATCGTCGCCACCGACGCGGCGCTGACCAAATCCGGCTGCCGCCGTCTCGCGATCATGGCGCAGGACGGGCTGGCGCGCGCGATCCGGCCGGCGCACACGCCGTTCGATGGCGACACCGTGTTCGCGATGTCGACCGGCGATGGCGCGCCGATCGAACCGAATCGGCAGGCGCGGCTCGGCAGCGCCGCCGCCGATTGCCTGGCTCGCGCGATCATGCGGGCGATGGTCGCGGCGGAGCCGCTCGGCGGCTATCCGAGTTGGCGCGGGAGCTGGGGCGGCGGATCGCCTTAGAGCGGTGGTTTCGTTACCGAAATAGCCGGCCAGAGCGGATAATTTGACTAAATCTTTACGTCTCGCCGCTATCCAAACCGGGGATTGCCGCGGTCGGCACGAGCGCCCCCGCCGGCAGGAGGTTGGGAGTTTCAATGCCGAAGCGGTTCTCCGCTCCGAGCCGCCGTCTGGCGCTGACCGGCTTTGCCCTGATCGCCGTAACGATCGTCGCGGCCGGGCTGGCGATCTTCGAGCGCCACGAGGAGGCGATCAGCCGCTATCGCCAAGAGTTGACGAAACTCAGCGTCGTCCTGGCCGAGCAGACGGGGCGGTCGCTGCAGTCGATCGATCTGGTGCTGCAGGAAATCCAGGCCAGGGTGGTGGCGACCGCGGGTGACGACCCCGACCAGCTCAAACGGCAGATGGCCTCGACGGCGCTGCACGAGTTCGTGGCCGGGCGCAGCAAGCTGTTGCCACAAGCCAAGGCGATCGGGCTGGTTTCCAGCGATGGAACGCTGATCAACGGCTCCAATGCGGTGCCGCTGCCGAAGGCGGACCTGTCGCAGCGGGACTATTTCACTTACCTGCGCGATCACGACGATCGCGGCGTCTTCGTCAGCGCGCCGGCGCGCAGTTTGAACGGCAGCTGGACCTTCTTCCTGGCGCGGCGCATTAACGATCGGCACGGCGTCTTCGCCGGCGTCGTGGTCGGATTGGTCGACGCCGAGTATCTAGAGGAGTTCTACCGGGCGATCAGCCCGAACGAAGGCGACGCGGTGATGCTGCTGCGCCGCGACGGCACCACGCTCATCCGCCACCCGCATCTCGATGCGGTGGTCGGGGAGGCACTTCCGGCCAAATCGCCCTGGTACGCCCTGGTCGCACGCGGCGGCGGCACCTTTCGCACCACCAGTTTTCTCAGCGCAACGCCGCGGATCATCGCCACTCATGTGGTCCGCGACTATCCGCTGGCCATCAATGTCGGGGTGTCGGAAGACACCGCGCTCGCGGCCTGGCGGCGCGAGGCGCTGCTGATCGCTGCCGCCGCCCTCGGCGCGGTAATCGGCTATGCGATCCTGTTCCGGGCGCTGGCGGCGCGCTCGCGCCGGTTGGAGCGGCGGACCGCCGAGGTCAGCGCGGTCGCGCAGGCGCTGCGTGAGAGCGAGGCACGGTTCCGCGACTTTGCGACGATCACCTCGGATTGGCTGTGGGAAAGCGACCCCGACCATCGCTTCACCTATATTTCCGAAAGCGCACGCCGGTTCGGCCATGAACCCTCGGCCATTCTTGGCCGCACCCGGGCCGAGGTGGCGGCGCCCTCCGACCGGGATCGCGCCAAATGGGACCAGCACATGGCAGTGCTGGACCGGCACGAGCCGTTCCGCGATTTCGTCTATACGCGCGACATCGAGCCCGGCGTCGAGAAGATCGTTTCGGTCAGCGGCAATCCGGTGTTCGACACCCCCGGGCGGTTTCTCGGCTACCGCGGCACCGCGCGCGACGTGACGGCGCAGGCCCTCTCCGAGCGCAGCCTGCACGAGGCGAAACTGGCGGCAGAAGCGGCGAACATTTCGAAGTCGCAGTTCCTCGCCAATATCAGCCACGAGCTGCGCACGCCACTGAACGCGATCATCGGCTTTTCCGACATGATGATGACCGGTATTGCCGGCCCGCTCGGCGGCAAGATCGAAGAGTATTCGCGGATCATCAATGCCAGCGGCAAACATCTGCTGCACATCGTCAACGACCTGCTCGACATCGCCAAGATCGATGCCGGGAAATTCAGTCTGCAGCGCGAACCGATCGAACCGGCGCCGTTCGCCCAGGCCTGCATCGAAATGGTTCGCGAGGCCGCCAACGATCAGGAGCTGATGCTGTCGGTCGAGGTCGAGCCGGAGATGCCTGCTTTTCAGGCCGACGCCCGGCGCTTGAAGCAGGTGATGCTCAACCTCCTCAGCAATGCGATCAAATTCACCGAACCCGGCGGCTCGGTCGTGCTGCGGCTCGGACGGACCGAGGACGACACGATCCTCTTCGAGGTACGCGATACCGGGCTCGGCATGAGCGCGGATGAATTGGCGATCGCGATGGAGCCGTTCGGCCAGGTTGATGCCGGCCTCAACCGTCGGCACGACGGCGCCGGCCTCGGATTGCCGTTGGCGCGTTCCCTGGTCGAACAGCATGGCGGCAGGTTGCGGATCGACAGCGAAAAAGGCCGCGGCACGATTGTGACGGTGACGCTGCCGCCGGTTCCGTCACTGCCGGAAACGGGCGACGAACCGCCATCGTCGCGGGCCGAGGCGGCTTAGCAGCGGGTTTTCTGCATGGGCGAGCTTGCCGGCAGGGTGGCGATCGTAACCGGTGGCAGCCGTGGCATCGGCGCCGCCGCCGCGGCGGCTTTGGCTGCGGCCGGCGCTGCAGTGACGATCGCGGCGCGCGATGGCGCCGCGGCATCCCGGGTCGCCGATGCGATTGTCGGAAAGGGCGGCAAGGCGATCGGTGTCACCTGCGACGTTTCGGATTTCGCTGCCGTCGAAGCGATGCTGGCCGAAACCAACCGCAGCTGCGGCACGGTCGACATCCTCGTCAACAATGCCGCAATCGTCGAGCCGATCGGCTTCCTCGCGGACAGCGACCCGGCGGCTTGGCGGCGCAACATCGAAATCAACCTGATCGGCCCCTATCACGCGGTGCGGGCGACACTGCCGCAAATGCTGGCTTCGAATTCGGGGACGATCATCGACGTATCTTCCGGTGCGGCACATCGCCCGATGGAAGGTTGGGCCGCCTATTGCTCGGCCAAAGCCGGGCTGGCGATGCTGACCGAGGCGATCACCTTGGAGAGCGGCGCATTGGGGATACGGGTCTTCGGATTCTCGCCCGGCGTTATCGACACCGACATGCAGGTCAAAGTCCGCGCCTCCGGCATCAACCGGGTGAGCCGGATCCCGCGTGCCGATTTGGCGCCAGTGGATCATCCGGCGGCGGCAATCCTCTACCTCTGCACCACCGCGGCCGACGATCTCGCCGGGCGCGAGGTGTCGCTGAGCGACCCGGCATTCCGCCGCCGCATCGGCTTGTCGTAGGCGCTACCTCGGGGCAAGAAGCCGCAGCGTCTGCTGGTCCATGCGGCCGCCCCACCAGCGGTCGAGCGCCTGGTGAAACACGCTCGCGTCACCGGCCGCGGCGAGCGCGAACAATGTCATCGAGGAATGGAATTTCATATCGTCTGGCGACCCAAAAATATCGTAGACCGAGCAATCCTTCACCGTCAGCACGGTTCGCGTGCACAGATCGAGGCGCCCGCCCAATAGCGGGTGAGCGAGATAGGCGCGCGCCTCGTCGAGCGACGCGATGCCGTAAAACTGTGCGGTCGACGAAAAGCCGAGGCCGCGCAGTTGCGGAAAGACGAACCACATCCAATGGCTGCGCTTGCGCCCCGCTTCCAGCTCTTCGAGGACGGTCGCAAAGAGCGGCGCTTGCGCGGTGACGAAACGCTGGAGGTCGAACGGGTCGGTGTCAGTCACTTTCGCCTCCCGCGGTGCTTGCGGCTCTCGCCTGCGCCGCCAAGTTCGACCCACGTCGGCGCGTGGTCGCTCGTCTTGTCCCAGCCGCGCACGTCGCGATCGACCTCGGCCGCAACCAAGCGATCGGCGAGGGCCGGACTGACCAGCAGGTGATCGATGCGCAGCCCGGCGTTACGGGCATAGGCGTTCCGAAAGAATTTCCAGAAGGTGTAGATTTTCTCGTTCGGATGCAGCGCGCGCAGCGCATCGATCCAGCCTTGCGCGGTGAGACGGTGAAACGCGTCGCGCACCTCCGGACGGAACAGCGCATCGTCGCGCCACCGCTCGGGCGCATAAACGTCGAGATCGGTCGGCATCACATTATAGTCACCGGCGAGCACCACCGGTCGGTTCAGCGCCAGCAGTTCGCCGGCACGCGCGATCAGTCGCTCGAACCAGCGGAGCTTGTAGTCGAATTTCGGGCCGGGCGCCGGATTGCCGTTCGGCAGATAGAGGCAGCCGACGAGGATGTCGTCGATCGCAGCCTCGATGTAGCGGCTGTGGGTGTCTTCGGGGTCGCCGGGGAGGCCGCGATGCGTTTCGATCGGAACCACGCCACGCGCCAGGATGGCGACACCGTTCCAGCTTTTCTGGCCGTGCCAGATTGCGTGATAACCGGCGCCCCGGATCGCCGCCTCGGGAAATCTCTCCTGCGGCGCCTTCAGCTCCTGCAGGCAGGCAATGTCTGGCGCGGTCTCCTTCAGCCAGCGCAGCAGCACCGGCAACCGCCCATTCACCCCGTTGACGTTGAAGGTCGCGATCTTCACCGGAAGTGTCAGCCGGTCTGCATCCCCCAGGCGATGCCGTTGCGCAGCAAGGTGACAAAGGCGTCGTTTTCCCACGGACCGCGGAAACTCGGCGGCGTCTTGTCGGCGGGGTCGGCCGGCCGGCCGGCGCGGATCGCCGGATTGTGGCAATGGCCGAGCGCGACGTAAGTCACCCCGCCTTTGCCGATCTCGCGCGTGTAGCCGATCACGCGGGCCCTGCCGTCGGGCTGCAGCGAGGTGTCGGACGGGTAGAGCCCCTCGGTCGCCGATGCGGCGCTCGGACCGTAATCTGCGGTCAGCAGGATTTGCGTCGATGCCGGGTCCTGCAGCTCGATGAAATACGGCTCGTCCTCGATGACAAACGAGCTCCCAAGGCCGCGGGTCAGAGGCGAGTCCGGCTTCGTTACCTCGACGCGGAATTCGCGGATCGGCGGGTGGGTCAGAAAGCGGCTGCCGAGCAGCGCGTGGTGCTCGGTCTTGATGCTGCGGCGCATGCGCATGCCCTCGACCCGCTCGGCGCGGCCGCCGCTCGTCCCGTGCAACCCGAGCCAGCGGCCGCCGGCCTCCAGCCATTGCCCGATCGCGCGGGTCTGGTCGGCATTGGGATAGGGGCCGGCGACATAGGTGATCAGCAGCCGGCTGACCGGCAGCCATTTTTCGATATCGGCAAAGTCATTGCCGACCGAGGCCGGAATATCCCGCTCGGCCAGCAGCTCCAATAGCCGCAGCCTCGCATAATCCTGGTCGTGGCCGCCCATCGAGCCGGGCGGAAAGCCGCCGGCAATCAGATGCGCGCGGGCGGGGTACGTGTCGGCCATCGGGTTCCCTCAAACCAATATTGCTGCCGCAGGTTACGACGCGCCGCCACCGGGAAAAACCCCGAACCCTCGGAGTGGCGCCGGTTCCCATTCGGCACCGGCGCGCGCAGAATGCCGCGACCCGCGGCGCTTGCGCGACAAACAGAAGGATTTGATCGATGCAGCTGGACGGCTCGATCGCGGCGGTCGTCACCGGCGGCGCCTCCGGCCTTGGCGCGGCAACCGCGCGCCGGCTCGCCGGCCACGGCGTCAAGGTTGCGCTGTTCGACCTGCAACCCGATCTCGGCGAGCGGGTCGCGGCCGAGATCGGCGGCGTCTTCTGCAAGGTGGATGTGACGTCGGACACCGAGGTCGATGCCGGCTTCGCGCAGGCACGCGGGCGCAATGGACAGGAGCGGATCCTGGTTAACTGCGCCGGCATCGGCGGCGCCTTCAAGACCGCCGGGCGCGATCGGGACACCGGCGAGGTCAAGCACTACCCGCTCGACCATTTCGAGCGCGTCATCCAGGTCAATTTGATCGGCACCTTCCGCTGCATCGCCAAGGCGGCCGCCGGCATGCTGACGCTGCCGCCGCTCGAGGACGGCGAGCGCGGCGCCATCGTCAACACCGCCTCGGTGGCGGCGCAGGACGGCCAGATGGGACAGGCCGCCTATTCGGCCTCAAAGGCCGGGATCGTCGGGCTGACCCTGCCGGTCGCGCGCGATCTGATGGATGCCGGCATCCGGGTCAACACGATCCTGCCCGGCATCTTCGACACGCCGCTTTTGGCACGCGCGCCGGAGCGGGTGAAGGCCGGGCTCGCCGCCTCGGTGCCGTTTCCGAAGCGGCTTGGCCGGCCCGAGGAATACGCGGCGCTCGCCGAACTGATGATCGCCAACGGCTACTTCAACGGCGAGAGCGTGCGGCTCGACGGCGCGATCCGCATGGCGCCGCGCTAGCGATGCCGGTCGGTTTGCAGCGCTCGTGGAGCGGCGAGGAGGTCGAGGCGTTCCGCGATTCTTGGGTGCGCTTTGTCGAGACCGAGATGGCGCCGCAGGATGAAGAGGCGCGCAAGCGCGGCCATGTCGGGCACGAGCTGTGGCGGCGGGCCGGCGAGCTCGGCTTCCTCGGCATCGACATCCCGGAGGAATGGGGCGGCGCCGGCGGCGATTTCCGCCACGAGGCGGTGCTGCACGAGGAGATGGCGCGGCGGGCGCTGAGCGGCATGAGCATCGGGGTGCATTCGATCGCGGCGCATTACCTGTTGAACCACGGCACCGACGATCAGAAGCGCCGCTACCTGCCGCGGCTCGCCAAGGGCGAGCTGGTCGGTGCGATCGCGATGACCGAGCCCGGCGCCGGCTCCGATCTGCAGGCGATCCGCACCCGCGCCGAGAAGCACGGCAACCAGTATGCGATTACCGGGTCGAAGACCTTCATCTCGAACGGCTTCCTCGCGGGGCTGGTGGTCGTCGTGTGCAAGACCGACCCCGCCGAACGCGCCCGGGGCATCTCGCTGATGCTGGTCGAGACGCAGGATTGCCCGGGCTTCCGCGTCGGCCGCCTATTGGACAAGATCGGCCGCAAAGCGCAGGACACCGCCGAATTGTTCTTCGACGAGGTCAAGGTTCCAGCCGAGAACCTGCTCGGCGGCGTCGAGGGCCAGGGGTTCGCGCAGCTGATGGACGATCTGCCCTACGAGCGGATGCTGATCGGTGTCGGCGCTTTGGCGGCAATGGAGGGGGCCTATGCCGCGACCCTCGACTATGTGCGCGAGCGCCAGGCCTTCGGCCGGCCGATCGCCGATTTTCAGAACACCCGGTTCAAGCTCGCCGAGGTCGCGACGCAAATCGCGGTCGGCCGCGCCTTTATCGATCGCTGCGTCGAGAAGCTACTCCTCGGCGAACTCGACGCGGCAACCGCCGCGATGGCCAAGCTGTGGGCCTCGGAGACCGAAGGGCGGGTGATCGACGAACTCTTACAGCTGCATGGCGGCTACGGCTACATGAACGAGTTCATGATCGGCCGCATGTATGCCGACGCGCGCATCGCCCGCATCTATGGCGGCACCAACGAAATCATGAAGGAAGTGATCGCCCGCGCGCTGTGATCTGTCACTGCCGTTCGGAAGCTAACCCTTGATCTCCATATCCTCATAGGACGGGAACGGGCTCATCCAGACATCGGTGATCGTGTGCTTGGTGACGCGCGGGCCAATCCCCATCAGCGCGCGCAGATCCATCACCGGCGCGAACATCACGCGATCGATCGTCAGCTGCTGGATTTTGTGCAGCATCTCCTCGCGTTTCTTGGTGTCGCGCTCGCCGGCCTGCTGCCGGAACAGCTCGTCGATATCGGGATAGCCGCCGAAAGCGTAGGCGCCCTTCGATTGAATGAAGCTCTCCACACGACTTGCCGCATTGCCGGAATTGCCGGCGCCGATCATCAAGACGCCGTGCAGCTTTTTCTCCTGCCAGGCGGCATAGAAACTGGCGCGCTCCATCTGACGCATCCCGAGGCGGATGCCGGCGGTGTTGAGGTCGTTCATGATCGCGTCGGCGACCGTCGGAAAGCCCGGGTTCGGGGTGAAGTCGCCGGCGTCGAAACCGTTCGGATAGCCGGCTTCAGCGAGCAGCTGTTTGGCCTTGTTGAGGTCGTAGGGGATCGGCTCGGCCTGCAGCGCGTAATCCATCACCCGCGGCACGATCACCCCGGCCGGCGGACAGAAGCCGATGCAACCAGCCTCATTGATCTGCTGACGGTTGAGCGCGTAGTTCGCCGCGAGCCGCACCCGCTTGTCGTGCCACGGCGATTTCGGGTCCCATTGGTCGATGAAATCGACCCAGAAAATCGAGGCGTGCTTCGACGGCACGACCTGCAAGGGAGGGCTGTTCTTGATGTCCTCGGCGTCGGGCCCGTCGAGCGCGTAGGCGATGTCGGCCTCGCCGGTCTTCAGCATCAGCGCGCGGGTCGTGGCTTCCGGCACGCTGCGCATCACCAGTGTCTTCACATTCGGCACGCGGCGCCAGTAGTCGGGTACAGCTTCGAGCACGACCTCGATGCCGGGATTGGTGCTGACGAATTTATACGGGCCGGCGCCGATCGGGTGCTTGAGGAAGGCGTCCTGGCCCACTTCGGTCATGTATTTCTTCGGCACGACGATGCCGGCGGCGCTCGCCGTGGTGCCGATAAAGGTCATGAAGTCGGGCCACGGCGTGTTGAGGTGAAAGCGCACAATGCGCGGATCGACGATCTCGACCTCCTTGACATGCTCCTTCAGCGTGGTCGCGCCCGCGCCCTTATAGCGGTCGAAGCTGAATTTGACGTCCTCGGTCGTCAGCGGATCGCCGTTATGAAATTTGAGGTTCGGCCGCAGCTTGAACTCGTAGGTCAGCCCGTCCTCGCTCTCGCTCCACGATTCGGCGAGACTGGGTCCCATCTTCTGGCCGGGATAGGGACGCACCAGCGCATCGTGGATGGCATACAGCATGCCGAACGGCGTAATCTGCGGCGGCGCGGTCGACGGGTCGAACCAGCTGGGCGCGATCGTCACGTGCCAAGCCATCACTGCCCTTCCCGACGGCGCCTTCTGATCGGCGGCACCAGCGGCCGTGGCGACAAACAATGCGGCCAGCAGAACCATCGATCGAAGCGCCATGCGACACCACCGAACGCGCATCGACATCACCCTTCCTGAAATCTAATTGCTAGTGCGGCGATCTAGTTGGCGGCGGCCTCTGCTTCGACCGCCAAGGACGGCGGCTGTGCAGCCGCCACCGTCTCGCCGTAGAGGTGACAGGAGACACGGCGACCCCCAACATCGACGAGAAATGGCTCGTCGGCACTGCATTGCGCCATTACCTGCGGGCAGCGCGGGTGGAAGCGGCAGCCGGAAGGCGGATTGATCGGGCTCGGCACCTCGCCCTGCAGAATGATCTCTGGACGCCGCTCGTCGGGATGGCTCGGCAGCGCCGCCGAGAACAGCGCCTCGGTATAGGGGTGCTTCGGCGCACGGGCCAGCGCCTTGGCTTCACCGCTTTCGACGATGCGCCCGAGATACATCACGACGATCTCGTGGCTCATATGCGCGACGGCGGCGAGGTCGTGCGCGATGAACAGATAAGAGAGGCCGAGCCGCGCCTGCAGATCGCGCAGCAGGTTGAGAATCTGGGCACGGATCGACACGTCGAGCGCCGAGACCGGTTCGTCGAGCACGACCAGCTTAGGTGACAGCGCCAGCGCGCGGGCGATCGCGATGCGCTGGCGTTGGCCGCCGGAAAATTCGTGCGGAAACAGATCGGCGGAACGGCCCGGCAGCCCGACGAGGTCGAGCAGCTCCGAGACGCGCCGGCGCACCTCGTCGCGGCCGATCTTTTCGTTGGTGACGAGCGGTTCGGCAATGATTTGGCTGATCCGCATACGCGGGTTTAGCGACGCGTACGGGTCCTGAAACACCGCCTGCACCGATTTGCGGTAATGACGGCGGCCGGCGGCATCGAGCTTTGTGAGATTTCGCCCCTCGAACCGCATTTCACCGCCGCTCGGCTCCTCGAGGCCGAGCACCAGTTTTGCTGTCGTCGTCTTGCCGCAGCCGGACTCGCCGACAACGCCGAGCGTCTTGCCGGGTTCGACTGCAAACGAGATCCCGTCGACAGCCCGCACGACATTCTTGTCGCCGCCGAAAAGGCTGCGCTTCGCTTGGAAGTGCTTCGAAAGATCGACCGCCTCGATGACAGCGGTCATTCGGCCGCTCCCGCTATCGCTTCATTCTCCTGAGCATGCGCTGCCGCAAGCCAGCAGCGCACAGTCTCGCGCTCTCCCCAGCCGATTTCGTCGGGCGCTTCGCTCCGGCAGCGGTCGAACACCCGCGGGCAGCGCGGTGCGAACGAGCAGCCCGGCGGCAGAGAAAACAGGTCGGGCGGCTGGCCTTCGATCGCGGTGAGCCGCTGATCGCTGTCGGTCATCCGTGGGATCGAGTTCAGCAGCGCCTCGGTGTAGGGATGGCGCGGCGCATTGAAGATGCGCGACACCGGCCCCGACTCGACGACACGGCCGGCATACATCACCGCCAGCCGGTCGCACATCTTCGCGACGATGCCGAGATTGTGTGTGATGAAGATCAGAGCCAGCCCGTGCGCCCGCTGCAGGTCGCGCAACAGGTTGAGATATTGCGCCTGGATCGTCAGGTCGAGACTGGTCGTCGGCTCGTCGGCGATCAACAGGCGCGGCTCGCAGGAAATGCCGATCGCGCCGACGATGCGTTGCCGCATCCCACCCGACATCTCATGCGGGAATTGCCTGACCCGCGTCTCGGGTGACGGGATGCGCACGGCCTTCAGCAAGTCGCGCGCGCGGGACCAGGCGCTGGCGCGCGGCGCACCTTCATGCACCCGTATCGGCTCCGACACCTGGTTGCCGATCGTGAACAGCGGGTTGAGCGATGCCATCGGGTCCTGCAACACCATCGCGATGCGCCGGCCGCGGATTTGCCGCATCTCTTCGTCGGATTTTTGCAGCAGGTCCTCGCCCTCGAACAGGATACGGCCGCCGACCGCCTGAGCCGCAGGCGGCAGCACCCGCATAATGCTGAGCGCCAGCGTGCTCTTGCCGGAACCGGACTCACCCACGATGCCGAGCGTCTCGCCGGCGTTCAGCGACAGCGACACATCGTCGACCGCACGCACGACCCGGCTGCCCTTGGCCGAGACGTAGTGCGTCGACAGATGATCGAGCTGGATCAGGGGGGCGGCGGACATGCTCAGAGCTGGCGCAGCTGGGGATCGATTTTGACGCGCAGCCAGTCGCCCAGGATGTTCGCCGATAGCACCATCAGCATGATGCAGAGGCCGGGGAAGATGCTGAGCCACCACCGCCCGACCATCAGGCTCTGCTTGCCGTCGGAGAGCATCAAACCCCAGGCCGCCTGCGGCGGCGGCACCCCGACGCCGAGGAACGACAGCGTCGCCTCGGTGATGATGACGACACCGACCATCAGAGTCCCGAGCACGACCGCGGAATTGATCACGTTCGGCAGGATATGCCGCAGCATGATCGTCCGTTTCGGGCATCCCGCGACGATCGCCAGGCGGACGAATTCACGCTCCTTCAGCGACAGCACCTCGCCGCGGATCACCCGGGCATAGCGGGTCCAATAAGTGAGGCCCAGGATGATCACGATGTTCCACATGCTGGGGCCGACGATCGCGGCGAGGAAGATCGCGAAGGTCAGCGCCGGCAGCGCCAGCCAAGCGTCGGTGACGCGCATGATCACCTGGTCGATAATCCCGCCGAGATAACCGGAGATGATCCCGAGCGTGGTGCCGAGGACACCGGCGAACATCACCGCCGTCAGGCTGACCACCATCGATACGCGGGCACCAAAGATCAGCCGGGACAGCACGTCGCGGCCGAGCTGGTCGGTGCCGAGCAGATACTTCGTGCTGCCGCCGGTGACCCAGAACGGCGGTTTGAAGCGGGCGGCCAGACTGCCGACCTCAGGATTGTGCGGCGCCAGCTGATTGGCGAAGATCGCGATCAGGGCAATGCTCAACAGAATCAGCGTCGGGAACAAGGGTATGTTGCCGAGCCGCATCCTGTGGAGGAACGCGAGGCGCGGCGCGCGCGGTGCAAGCGTGAGAACGTCGGCGGGCGTGCTCATGACCGTCACTTCTCCAAACGGATGCGCGGGTCGATCACCGCATACAGCACATCGACCATGAAATTGACCGAGATGATCATCGCGCCGGCCATGACGACGACGCCCTGCACGACTGGAAAATCGCGGAAGGTGATGCCCTCGTAAAGAAGGCGGCCGATGCCGGGCCAGGCAAACACCACCTCCACCACGACGGCGACATTGACCATGATGACGAGATTGATGCCGGCCAGAGTCAGCACCGGGATCAGCGCGTTCTTGAACGCGTGCTTGGCGATCACGAGGCGCTGCGGCAAGCCCTTGAGGCGCGCCAGCTTGATGTATTCCGAACCGAGCACCTCCAGCATCGACGAGCGCGTCAGCCGCATATGCGAGGCGGCGAAATACCAGCCAAGGGCGAAGGCCGGCATGATCAGGTGCAGCGGCGTCCCCGCCCCCGACGATGGCAGCCATCCCAGATAGACCGAAAAAAACAGGATCAGCAACAAGCCGACGAGGAA
>DATARH010000235.1:0-4924 GCA_036264235.1 Allostellaceae bacterium | reverse complement strand
TGAAGGCGCGCACGCGATAGGGCGAAAGCGGCTGATCGGTCATCGCATCCTCATTTCGCTACCCGGTGATGTATCCACACATTCGGTTCGATATAGACCGCGTGGTTCTGTTCGCACGAAACATGCACCGGCACCAGCGCGCCGGGGATGATCGCGTCGCCGCTCTGATCGAAGGGGCAGCCGGTCCATTGCCGCCACTCGGCGAGGGTGCCGGCGATGACCATGCTGCACGGCGCGATTCTGACGATGCGGCCGCCGACCCGCAGATGGGCGCGGACCCAGGCATCGCGCGGCAGGCCGTCGGGCCGCGCCTGCGCGACGTAATCGGCAAACGGGGTCAGCGGCTCCAGATGCTTTTCGGTCGGCCGCACCGGCCCGTACAGATCGGCAAAGCCGCGCGCCCGCGTGTTGTCGCATAATTTCGCCAGCATCAGCTGCGACAGGCCGCGGCCGCGATAGGGCGGCAACACCATGATTTCGAGGGCGCTGACCGCATTTGCCGCACGACCGGCGATGTGGTCGGCATGCGACCAGCGGATGATCTCGTCCCAACCGCCATCGGGCAGTTCGGCGCGTTCGGGACAATCGCCGCCGAGAGCGAACGGCACGCTGACGGCACGCGCGATCGCCCGGCCGGGATCGTCGCGATCGACCGCGACCAGAATGAAATCGAGATAGCGGTCGAGGCCGTCACGATAATAGAGCGCGGCGGTCGGGTCCTGACGGAGGAATTCCGGCACCGCCGCGGCGAATTCGGCCGAGAACAACTGCGGCTTCAGTTCCGGCCGCTCGGCGAGGGTGAAGACGGCAAGCCGGTCGGCCAAATCAGCTGTCATTGCGCGCAGCGAGTCAAATTCGGAGGGGCTCTCGCAAATCGGCGCGGGATTGCTTCGTCGCTGCGCTCCTCGCACTGACGCCCGTAGCAGGCGTCAATTATCGTTGGCCAGGACGGCGGCGATCTTATCCGGATCGACCTTGGGCGGGTCGATCTTCGCGCGCTCGACCTGCAGCAGCGAGCCGACCCGGCTGTCGCGGTTGCCCCAGCCGCGGTTCAGCGCCTCGGTCAGCTCTTCCAGGGTCAAGTTGGCGAGCCGCATCGGCACGCCAACTTCCTTGCCGAGCCCGACCGCCAGCGAGACGTCCTTGTGCAACAAGCGCAGAGCGAAATCGGCCGGGTCGTAGCTGCTGCTGAGGAACTTGCCGAGTCGGTCGAAGGTGCGCTGCCGGCCGGTGGCGCCCTGGCGCACCGCCTGCCACAATTCGAGCGGATCGATGCCGGCCTTTATGCCCATCGTGAAGACCTCGGCGAGGGCCACCCCGACAACCGCGCTGGTGCAATTGTGGACCAGCTTCGCAATCGTGCCGGCGCCGATCGGGCCGATGTATTTGGCTTGGTCGCCCATCGCGTCGAGCACGGTCTTGTGGCGGTTGAACTGCTGCTCGTCGCCGCCGACCCAGATCGCCATCTTGCCGCTGGCGGCGCCGCCGGGCCCGCCGCTGACCGGCGAGTCGAGCATGTAGAGGTTCTTTTCGGCAAAGGCGGCGTTGATCTTGCGCACCGTCGCGACCGAGTTGGTCGACATGTCGAAGAATGCGGTGTCCGGGCGCATGCCCTCGATCAGCCCGTTCGGTCCGAGCGCCACGCCCTCGACATCGGCCGGAACCGGCAGCGAGGTGAACACGGCATCGGAAACTTCTGCGACGGCGCGCGGTGAGTTGGCCCATTCCGCGCCCTTGGCCAGGAACGGCTCGGCCGCGGCGCGGCTGAGGTCGTAGACGACGAGTTGATGGCCGGCCTTTTGCAGATTGGCCGCCATGCCCTTGCCCATCATCCCGAGACCGATAAACCCGACCCGCATCGTCCCCTCCACTCGCCGCGACCACGCTAAAAATCAGACGCGAGTGTGGCCGTGACCGCGCGGCAAGCGCAAGCCGCGCGTGCCGCCGCTACCGGGGAGGTTCAGACCAGCTCTTCGAGGACGCTGGGGTCGCGGATCACGATCAGGCGCTTTCCGAGTTGCAGGAAACCGCCGCGGGCCCAGACGTGCAGCTGCTTGTTGACGCTTTCCCGGCTGGCTCCGACCATTCCGGCCAGCTCCTGCTGCGAAACGCGCAGGCGCACCGGCGCATCGGGCTTGCCGCCGTTACGATTCTCGGCGGCAAGGCGGATCAGCGCCTTGGCGACGCGGCCTTCGAGCCGCTCGAACAGCGCCGCCTCGACCTGCTCGTCGGTCTGGCGCAGACGCCGGCAGAGGATGCGCAGCAGCTTGACGCAAAGATCGCCGCGGCGTTCCAGAAACGGAATAAAGTCGCGGTGGTCGACGATCAGGATGTCGCAATCGGTCATCGCGGTCGCGTCGGCGGTGCGCTCGCCGCCGTCGAGCAGCGCGATCTCGCCGAAGATTTCGCCCGGGTGAAGGATCGCCAGGACCACTTCGCGGCCGCCGACCGCGGTGCTGCTGATCCGAATGCTACCCTCGATCACCGCCATCATGCTGCGGCCGGGCGAGCCTTTGGCGAAAATCAGATCGCCGGCGCGATGATGGTGAAACCGCGCATGCGACAGCAAACCCTCGATGTCGTCGACGCTGAGCTGCCCGAATAGGGCATGCCCCTCGAACAATCGGATTTTTTCGCTCTGGCTCAAGGTGCGCATGCGGCCTCCCGTCACGGCAGCACGATCATAGGCTTTATTCGCCTGTTGTTTAAGTCGCAGTTGCGGACCGCAATGATGCAGATCGCTGTTCCGATCGGCCGGGTCCGGGGCACTTCCGCCAAATCCGGCCGTTGCGCCGCCGATCATGCGCGGATCGGCTGGCATAGCCTGCTCCGCCGCTAGTGGTCGGCCCGGGCGGTGCCGCCCAGGCCCAACCGACGGTTGACCGGCCCCAGCCAGGCGTGCAGCCGCAGCATCGCGGCCAGCGACCACGGCTCAACCGATCGCGTGGGGGTGCGCCCCAGCATCTGCTCGGCCATCGCCTGCTCGCAGACTTCCCTGGCGTCCGCCGCCTCGATCCATCCGGTCATCACCTGTTGCATGCTCGCCTCCCCGGTCGAACTGCTTGATTTGATGACGCGGTATTTAAACCATGCTGGACCGCCGGGATGTGAGCTGGATCACAACCGCGGAAAATTTTAAAAATTTATCCGGCAAAGGTTTCCGGCATCCGAGCGACCGCGGGCGACCGCCCCGCCTTCCAGGGCAGCCTCGCAGCAAAAAAAAGCGGTACGCGCTAGCGGTGCCGCAGCTCGTTGTTGACGCGGCGGTCGCCGGCAAGCCAGCGCCGCAGCTCGCTATGCGCATCGGCGCGGCGAATTGCGTCGATCTCGGAGGCGTCCGGTGGGTCGCAGGTGAATTCGACGACCAGCCCATCGGGCGAGGCCGTGTAGATCGACTTGCAATAGCCGTGATCGGTCTCGCGGAATTTTTCGCCGGCTGCGTTGAGCCGAGCCTTCATTGCGTCATAGGCCGGTTCGTCGAGCTTCAGCGCGATGTGATCGTAGTGTCCGATCTCGGCCGGCTGCTTCGCCTGGGTGCGCTCGTAGATTTTCGGGTCGGCGAACTGGAAGAAGGCAAGGGCGCTGCCGTCGGCGAGGCCGTAAAAGGTATGGCAGAACTCGATCTCCTCGCCGGTGTCGCGGCTGACCGACTTCTCGCACCAGGTCGCGACCAGCGGAATCCCGAGCAAATCTTCGAGGAAACGGCGGTTGGCCTCGTGGTCCTTGACGACATAGGCGTGGTGATGCAGGCGCAGCGGCGGGCCGGGCAGCGGCGGCAGGGCGGTTCGGGTTGCCGTGCGGCTCTCGATCGTATCCATGGTGTCCTCCCCTTTCGGCCGCGCTAAGTTGCGGCGCCAAGCTCAAGGAAGCTGCGGATCAGGATAGGACCCGGCTGGACCGGCCGCAAGGAGCACCCCCATGGAACTGCTCGCCGATCTGCCGCTGGAGCCGAGGCTGCGCATCGGCGTGATGAGCATCCACCGTCGCAGCGAGCCGGCCGAAGGGCCGTGGCTGCCGCGCCTAGAAGAACTGAGCGAGCTGGTGACGCTGGTCGACGATTGCGGATTCGACTCGATCTGGGCCGGCGACCACGTCTCGTTTCCGATCCCGGTGCTCGACCCGCTGCTCGTCCTGGCACAGGCCGCGGTGGTCAGCCGGAGGCTGCTGATCGGCACCGCGGTGTATCTGTTGTCGTTGCGCCATCCGGTGCCGGTCGCGAAGCAAGTCGCGACACTCGATCATCTGAGCGAGGGCCGCTTCATCTTCGGGGTCGGGCTCGGCGGCGAGTTCCCGAAGGAATACGAGGCCTGCGGCGTACCGTTGCGCGAACGCGGCGCGCGGCTTTCCGAGGCGATCCCACTCTTGCAGAACTTGTGGAGCGGCGAGCCGGTCACCCATACGGGCCGGCACTATGGTTCCTTCAGCGAGGTGCCGTTGCAGCCGCCGGCGCGGCAGACGGGCGGCCCGCCGATCTGGTGCGGCGGCCGCTCGGACGCGGCGCTCGCCCGCGCCGGCCGTAGCGCAGACGGCTGGATTTCGTATGTCGTGACGCCGGCGATGTACCGCGAGGGCCTACACAAAATCGCCGCAGCCGCGGCTGGGCGCGAACTCGCCACCTTCGGCACCGGGCACCAGCTGTTCCTGCGGCTCGACGACAGCTACGAACGGGCGCTCGATGCCGCGACCGAGACCTTGAGCCATCGCTACGCGATGGATTTTCGCCGCGCCGCGGCACGCTATGCCGCGCTCGGGCCGCCGGAGCAGGTGGCCGAAACGCTGCGCGCGTTCCATGCCGCTGGGGTGCGCCACCTGGCGATCGACTTCGTCGGCCCTTATGAGGACCGGCCAACGCAGATCGAGTTGTTCGCCCGGCGGGTGATGCCGCTGCTGGCCGATTTGCGCGGCTGAGCGCCCCGGCCTAATC
>DATARH010000227.1:0-12245 GCA_036264235.1 Allostellaceae bacterium | reverse complement strand
GGCCGGGGGTGATGCGGCGCTTCGATGCGATCGTGATCGGCGGCGGACTGGTCGGCACGGCGATCGCCTACGGCTTGGCGCGTGCCGGGCTCGGGGTCGCGCTGCTCGACGAGGGCGATGTCGCCTACCGCGCCTCGCGCGGCAATTTCGGCCTCGTCTGGGTGCAGAGCAAAGGCCTCGGCGCGCCGCACTACCAACGCTGGACCCGCCGCTCGGCCGAAGAATGGCCGCATCTCGCCGCCGAGCTCGGCGAACGTACCGGCATCTCGGTCGGCCTGCAGCAGCCCGGCGGGCTTCAGCTCTGCCTCGGCGACGAAGAATTCGACCAGCGCCAGCAGATGATGCAGCGGATGCGGACCGAGTCCGGCAATTTCGGTTTCGATTACCGAATGATCGGGCGCCCCGAACTGGCCGACATGCTGCCCGGCCTCGGCGCCGAGGTTACCGGCGCCTCCTGGACACCCTATGACGGCCACGCCAATCCGCTGAACCTGCTGCACGCGCTGCACAAGGGCTTTCTCGGCAAGGCCGGCGCCTATCTGCCGAACCGTACGGTCACCGCCGCGAGCGCCGCGCCGGGCGACTTCCGGATTAGCATCGGCGGCGAGGAGATCGCCGCGCCGAAGGTGGTGCTCGCGGCCGGGCTGGGCAACGCCAGGCTGGCGCCGCTGTTCGGGCTCAGCGCGCCGGTGCGGCCGCAGCGCGGCCAGATCCTGGTGACGGAACGCGCCCGGCAAATCTGGCCGCTGCCGCTCGGTAGCCTGCGCCAGACGCAGGAAGGCAGCATCATGCTCGGCAGCAGTGAGGAGGATGTCGGTTTCGACACCTCGCAAAAGCCGGAGGTGATGCAGAAAATCGCGCAGCGCGCGGTCCGCTCCTTCCCGTGGATCGCCGAATTGCAGATCGTGCGGGCCTGGGCGGCGCTGCGGGTGATGCCGCCCGACGGTCACCCGATCTATGACGAGAGCGAGCGCTTCCCCGGCGCTTTCACCGCCAACTGTCACAGCGGTGTTACCTTGGCCGGCGCGCATGCCCGCGTCTTTGCGCCGATGGTCGCCGCCGGCGCGCTCGACCCGATGATGGCGCCGTTCTCGGCCAAACGCTTTCCCCAAGCGACTCCCGGGACCGCGGATGTTCCGGCCGCGGCCTGACAGCAGCCGCGCCACCGTCTCGGTCGAGGTTGAGGGCCGGGTCGTGCGCGTGCCCGAGGGCGCCTCCGCCGCGGCCGCGGTGCTGATCGCCGGGCTCGGCTCGATCCGCGACACCGCGATCGGCGGCAGCGCGCGGGCGCCTTACTGCATGATGGGCGTGTGCTTCGACTGCCTCGCCGAGATCGATGGCGCGCCGAATTGCCAGAGCTGCATGGTGACGGTGACGCCCGGCATGCGCATCCGCCGCCAGCGCGGTTCGCGCAACATCGCGGCGGAATGACGATCGATTTCGCGGTCGTCGGCGCCGGGCCGGCCGGTATGGCGGCGGCGGTGCTTGCCGCCGAGCTCGGCCTCGACACGTTGCTGGTCGACGAGCAGCCGGCGCCCGGGGGCCAGATCTACCGCGCCGTCGAGCGCGGCGGCGACCGTTCGCCGCTCGGTGACGATTATCTCGCCGGCCGCGACTTGGTGACGCTGTTTCGCCAAAGCACCGTCACCTATCGGCCGGAGACGACGCTCTGGCACATCGAGCCCGACGGCACCCTGTGGCTCGCCGACGGCGC
Source organism: Allostellaceae bacterium (assembly GCA_036264235.1). Classification (GTDB taxonomy): domain Bacteria; phylum Pseudomonadota; class Alphaproteobacteria; order ATCC43930; family CGMCC-115725; genus DATARH01. The sequence goes on along the minus strand of DATARH010000227.1, from coordinate 10,531 downwards.
GGGCACGGAGCGCGTGCCGGCGCGCCGCGTGCTGCTGGCGACCGGGGCGATCGAGCGGCCGGTACCGATCCCGGGCTGGACGCTGCCGGGGGTAATGACAGTCGGAGCGGCGCAGATCCTGCTGAAAACCGCCGATACCGTTCCGGAAGGGCGCGCAGTCTTGGCCGGGCAAGGGCCGCTCCTCTACCTCGCCGCATTGCAACTGGCCGGCGCCGGTGCGCCGCCGCTGACGATCCTCGAAACCACGCCGCATCGGAACTACCATGCCGCGACTGGGCATCTCGGCGGCTGGTGGGCCGGGCGGCACCTGCTCGCCAAAGGGCTTCGCTTGCTCTTCGGCGTCCGCCGCGCCGGCATTCCGATCCGACACGGCGTGCGCGGCTTGCGCGTGCTCGGGCGCGACCGCGTCGAAGCGGTTGCCTGGGACGGCGGCGAACTCGCCATCGACCATCTGTTCCTGCACGAAGGCGTGATCCCGAATACCCAGATCGGCATGGCCCTGCAGCTCGGCCATCGCTGGGACGAGGCGCAATTGTGCTGGCGCCCGATCCTCGACGAGTGGGGCCGCACCAGCATCCCCGACATCGCGATCGCCGGCGATGGTGGCGGCATTTTCGGCGCCGAAGCGGCGGCCTTATCCGGCCGTCTCGCAGCGCTCGATGCCGCCGCAGCGCTTGGCCGCATCACCGACGCCGAGCGCGACCGTCGCGCCACGCCGATCCGCACAGGGCTCGCGCGCGAATGCGCGCTGCGGCCGTTCCTCGACACACTGTACCGGCCCGCCGTATCGGTGCTCGTGCCGCCCGACGACGACACGATTGCCTGCCGCTGCGAGGAGGTGACGGTCGGCCGCATCCGCGCCGCGGTGCGGCTCGGGGCGCCGGGGCCGAACCAGCTGAAGGCGTTCACCCGTTGCGGCATGGGGCCGTGCCAGGGCCGCATCTGCGGCCCGATCGTCAGCGCCGTCATCGCCGCCGAGCGCGGCGTCCCGATCGCCGAGATCGGCGCCTACCGCCCGCGGGCGCCCTACAAGCCGATCACCGTCGGCGCGGTCGCCGGCCTGCCCGCCCTGACCTCCGCGCAAGAAATTGCTCATACCGCTGGCGGCGCTTAGGCCTGCTGCCGCGCAAGGCACCTTTGAGTGGCGGAGGCTTGCGCCCCACCGCATTTCGCCGAAGGATGCGGGCCGACTTCGTCTTCCCTCAAGCGATTGGCCCCCATGCCCGCCCAGCATCCCCTGACGCCGCTTCTTGCCCCGTCCTCGGTCGCGATTTTCGGGGCCTCGAACGACCCGACCCGGATTAGCGGCCGCTCGCTGCGCTATTACCGCGAGGCCGGCTACCAGGGCGGGCTCTACCCGATCAACCCGACCCGCGACGCGGTGCAGGGCTTGCGCGCCTATCCCGATCTCGCCTCGGTCGAAGGGCCGGTCGATTGCGCGGTCATCGCGGTGCCGGCCAACCTCGCGATCGAGTCGATGGAGGCTTGCGTCGCGAAGGGCGTGCGCGGCGTCGTGATGTTCACCGCCGGCTTCGCCGAGATCGGCGCCGAGGGCCGCGCAATGCAAGAGCGCATCACGCAGATCGCGCGCGATAACAATGTCCGCCTGTGCGGACCGAACTGCCTCGGTCTTTTCAATATGCGCATCGGGCATACCCCGACCTTCTCGTCCTTCCTCGAGGAGGGGCCGACCCCGTCCGGCCCGCTCGGCATGGTGACGCAATCGGGCGCCTTCGGCACGCATTTGCTGGCGCTGACCGCGCGCCGCGGCATCGCCGTCGGCATGTGGATGAGCACCGGTAACGAGGCGGATGTCGCGGTCGCCGACGGCATCTCGTTCCTCGCCGACGATCCCGATACGACCGCGATCGCCTGCTACATCGAAGCGATCAAGGACGGAAAGCTATTCGCCGAGGCGGTCGCCCGCGCCCGCGCCAACGGCAAGCCGGTGATCGCGATGAAGGTGGGCGCGTCGGTGATCGGCACCGCGGCGGCGGCCTCGCACACCGCCTCGCTCGCCGGCAGCGATGCGGTCTATGACGCCGCCTTCCGCCAGCTCGGCGTCGAGCGCGCCAAGACCCCGGAAGACCTCGTCGAGATCGCCTATGCCTGCACCCGCGGCCGGTTGCCGAAATCCCGCCGGCTGGCGGTGGTGACAATGTCGGGCGGCGCCGGTGTCCTGATGGCCGACGCGGCCGAGGAGGAGGGCCTTGAACTCGCGCCGCTCGCCGAGGACTCGCAGAAGACGGTGCTGGAGTGGGTGCCGTTCGCGGCACCGCGCAACCCGGTCGACGTCACCGCTCAGGCGCTCAACGATCCGACCATCCTCGACAAGGGGTTCGAGCTGCTGCTCGGCAAGGAGAACTTCCCGTCGATGGTCGGCTTCTTCACGACCTGGGCGTCGTCGCCGCAGATGGCCGAGCCGCTGTTCAAATCGGTCAGCGAGGCTGCGGCGCGGTATCCGGATCGCTATTTCGCGCTGTCGGCGATCGCCAGCCCGGAGATGCAGCGCCGCTACGAGGCGGCTGGCGTCGGCCTCTTCGAGGATCCGTGGCGCGCGGTGTCGTCGATCGGCGCCGCGCTGCGCTGCGCCGAGCGGCTCGCCACCCCGCCGTTCCCGATCCCGCCGGTGCCGAGCAACGTGCCGCCGCTGCCGCAGGGCCGCATCGCCGAGCACGAGGCGAAGCGCATCCTCGCCGAGGCCGGCGTGCCGATCCTCGACGAGCGGCTGGTGACCAGTGCCGGCCAGGCCGCCGCCGCGGCGGTATCGATGGGGGAGCGGCTGGTCTTGAAGATCGTCTCGGCCGACATTCTTCACAAAACCGAGATGGGCGGCGTCATGCTGAACGTCGCCGCGGGCGATGCCGGCAAGGCCTATGACGAGTTGGTGAACCGGGTGCAGGCGCGCGCGCCGCGCGCGCAGCTCGACGGCGTGCTGATCTCGCCGATGATCACCGATGGGGTCGAAACGATCCTCGGCGCGCAGAACGATCCGGTGTTCGGCCCCGTGGTGATGTTCGGTCTCGGCGGCATCTTCGTCGAGGTCTTGCGCGACGTGACCTTCCGGGTGGCGCCGTTCGGCATCGAGGAGGCGCACCAGATGATCGGCGAGTTGCGCGGCGCGGCGATGCTCGAAGGCGCCCGCGGCCAGCCGCCTTGCGACATCGACGCACTGGCCCAGGCCTTGTCGAAGCTGTCGGTGTTTGTTGCCTCGCAGAAGGGCCGCTTCACCAGCATCGACGTCAACCCATTGCGGGTGCGCCCGAAAGGGCAGGGGGTCGTCGCGCTCGACGCGCTGATCCTGACTCCGTCCGAGGTCACGACCGACGACGAGATGACGCCCTGACGCAGGGATGACCAGCTACAGCGTCGGCATCGATATCGGCGGCACCTTCACCGATGTCGTCTGCGCCGGGTCGAACGGTTCGTTCCGGCTGCTGAAGCTGCCGACGACGCGGCATGATCCCGCCGCCGCGGTGCGGACAGCGGTGGAAAGAATGCAGGCCGAGTGGGGTGTCGCACCAACCGACATTGCACGCTTCGTGCACGGCTCGACCGTCGCGACCAACGCCGTCATCGAGCGCAAAGGCGCCCGGATCGGCATCATCACCACCGCCGGCTTCAAGGACGTGCTCGAAATCGGCCGGCAGATGCGCCGCGAAATGTACGACCTCGTGCTGTCGCCGCAGACGCCGGTGTTTCTCGCGCCCGGCGCCCGCCGCAAGGAGGTGACGGAGCGCATTTCTGCCGCCGGCGAGATCGTCACCCCGCTCGCCGAGGAGGAGGTCCAGGCGCGCGCCGCCGAGCTGGTCGCCGACGGCTGCGAGGCTGTCGCGATTGTCTTTCTGTTCTCGTTCCTGAACCCGGCGCACGAGTTGCGCGCCCGCGACATTGTCGCCGAAGCCTTCCCCGATCTGATGGTGTCGCTGTCCTGCGAGGTCGACCCGGCCTTTCGCGAATACGAGCGTACCGCCGTCACCGCCTTTGACGCCTACATCAAACCGGTCGTCGGCCGCTATTTGGCAGTGATGCAGCGCGACCTCGCCGCGCTCGGCGTTCCCGCGCCGTTGCAGGTAATGCAGTCGCGCGGCGGCATTGCCTCGGCCGCGACCGCGGTCCGCCGCCCGGTGCGGCTGTTTCTGTCGGGGCCGGCGGCTGGGGTGGTCGGCGGGGTCGCGGTCGGCAAGGCCGCCGGCATCGGCGACCTGATCACGATCGACATCGGCGGCACCAGTTGCGACATCGCGCTGGTCACCGGCGGCGCGCCGCTGATCCGCGCCGAGGGCGTGATCGACGGCCATTCGGTGCGCGTGCCGATGGTCGATGTCACTGCGATCGGCTCGGGCGGCGGTAGCATCGCGATGCTCGACGGCGCCGGCGCGCTCGGAGTCGGTCCGGAATCGGCTGGCTCGGAGCCGGGCCCGGCCTGCTACGGCCGCGGCGGCACCGAACCGACCGTAACCGACGCCTCGCTGGTGCTCGGCTATCTCGACCCGAATTATTTCGCCGGCGGGACCCTGCGGCTCGACCCGGTTCTTGCGCGCCACGCAATCCAAACCCAGGTTGCGCAAGCGATGAGCCTATCGGTCGAGCAGGCGGCGCTCGGCATCCACCGCGTTGTCAATGCGCAGATGGCCGAGGCGATGCGTCTCGTCTCGATCGGCCGCGGCATCGACCCGCGCGGCTACACGCTGCTGCCGCTCGGCGGCGCCGGGCCGATCCATGCGGCGGCACTGGCCGCCGAACTCGGCATCGGCTGCATCATCGTGCCGCCGCATCCGGGCGTGCTCTCGGCGGCCGGGCTGCTCGGCGCCCCGCTCGAGCATGAGATCTCGGCCGCCTACCCGCGACCGCTGGCCGATGCCCGATGGGAGGAGGTCCGTGCCGTTCTCGGCCGCCTCGACGAGGCCTGCACCGATTTGATGCGGCAGGAGGGTGTCGCGCGCGGCGCCGCCACCACCTGCTATGCCGCGGATATCTGCTACAGCGGCCAGGGTTATCACCTCGAAATCCCGCTGCACGAATCGGATCCCGATCCGTTGGGGCGGCTTTACCGCGACTTTCTCGCCGCGCATGACCGGGTTTACGGCCATGCGACCGAGTCCCCCGCGCGCTTGGTTAGTTTACGCGCGATCCACCGGGTCGCGGCCGGCGCTGCGCTGTCCTGGCCCGCAGGCGCGGCGCGACCGGGCCCCGCGAAAGGCCGGCGGCCGATCCTGGTCGATGCCGCATCCGGCTTTGAGACCGCGGAGGTTTACGAGCGAGCCGGGCTTGCCTCCGGCATGGTCGTCGACGGGCCGGCGATCATCGAGCAGCCGGACACGACAATCGTTGTGCCCCGCGGCTGGCGGTGCATTGCCGGGGGCACCAACCACCTTGTTATCGAGCAGCGATTGGGCCAAATGGACATCGCTAGGTAATAAAACCTTAAGAGTGTTACGTTTAGTTACAGCCCGGCTGTTCAAGGACCTTTCGTGTTGGACGGTAGCTGGAACATTCTCTTGGCCCTCGGCGGACTGCTCGCCGCGGTTGCATTCGCCGGGATCGCCCTGCGGCTTTCGGCAAAGCTCCGCAGAAGCGCCGAACTTCCTGAGGGCGAGCGGCATCTCGCGATGCAATGCGCGCTGCTACGCAATGCGGTCGAAAGCATCGGTGACGGTCTGGCGGCATTCGACCAGGCGGGGCAGCTGGTCTTGTGGAACGCCCGTTTTGTGGAACTCCTCGATCTACCGCGCGGCGAGCGCAAGCTGTCGTCGCTGCGCGAAATCCTGATGCGGCAGGCGTTGCGCGGCGATTTCGGCGCCGGCGAACCGGCCGGCCAGGTGCAGGAGCGGGTCGACGCGTTCTATCGCGACGCGCCGATGCCGCTTAACCGGTTTGCCGTCGCCGGTCGGACCCTGCAGATGCAGCGCCGGCCCATCCTCGGCGGCGTTGTGGTGACGCTTTATACCGACATCACTGACCGCGAGGCCGCTGAGGGGAAGCTGACACAAGCCTGGGCCGAAGCCGAGCTCGGCAACCGAGCGAAGAGCGAATTCCTCGCCAATATGAGCCACGAGCTGCGCACGCCGCTCAACGCGATCATCGGCTTCTCGGAGGTCATCTCCTCTCAGATCCTTGGCCCGATCAATGGCGAGAAGTATCTCGAATACATCGGCGACATCCATTCCAGCGGCATGCATCTGCTGGCGATCGTCAACGATGTGCTCGACATGTCGAAGATCGAGGCCGGCAAACTGGAATTGCGGCGCGTTCCGGTCGATCTCCGGCCGGTCATCGCGGAATCGATCCGCATGGTCGGCGAGCGTGCCCGCAGCCGCGGCATCCGCGTGGCCGTCGACAAGAACGTCGACGACCTCACAATTGTCGCCGACGAGCGCGCGCTGAAGCAGATCACGCTGAACCTGCTGTCCAACGCCGTCAAATTCTCCCGCGACAAGGGCGAGATCGCGGTCCACGCCAGGACCGAGGACGATGGCAGTCTGGTGCTCGAAATTGAGGATCACGGCATCGGCATGACCCCTGAGGGGATCGAGCGTGCGCTGCAGCCGTTCGGCCAGATCAACTCGACGGCGACCCGCACCCAGAGCGGCACCGGGCTCGGCTTGCCGATCACCAAGGGCTTGGTCGAGGCGCATGGCGGGCATCTCTCGATCGAGAGCAGCGTCGGGTGGGGCACGGTCGTGCGTGTCGTCCTGCCGTACTTCGTGTCAACCGCGGAGACACCGGCGGCGCAACCGGCGGGGCTGGTCAGCACCGCGCGCGCGGTCGCCTAGCGGCCGGCCAGGAGTTGCCGGCCCGGTCGCGGCGGCGGCCGGAACAGGAAAATTCCCGGCAGCACCGCCAGACAGGCAGCCGCCATCACCCGGAAACAGTCGCGGTAAGCCGATAATTCGGCCAGCACCGCCGCTTCCTGGGTAGCCGTCGCCGGCAGATGCGCCGCGAGCCGCAACCGCAGCACCGCCGTCATCAGCGCGACTCCGGAGGCGTATCCGAGCTGCCGCAGCAGGCTGAAGAGCCCGGCCGCGTCGGTTCGCCGATCATTGGGCAGGGTGACGAAGGCGAGGGTGCTGTGCGGCGTGTACAGCATGCCGGCTCCGATCGACTGGATCGTGCTGCCGACGATGATCGACGCGACGCTCTGTTCCCCCTGCACCGTCGAGAGAATCGCCAGCCCGGCCGCCATCAGGATCCAGCCGGTGGCCAAGAGGATGCGGTACTCGATGTTGCCGATCAGCCGGCCGACACCGAGGATTATCCCGGTCATCAACACCGCGCGCGGCACGATCAGCGAACCCGCCACCGTCGCGGGATAGCCGAGCGGCCCCTCGGCCATCAGCGGCAGAAACACCACCGCGACGAACAACAGCGCGCTCAGCATGAAATTGAAAAAGGCAGCGACCGCGAAGTTGATGTCGCGGAACACGTCGGGCCGGAACACCGAGAATCCGCCGGCAGACGCGCGCCAGCCGAGCAGGGCGGCGGCCGCGACAGCCATCGCGGCTTCGCTCAGGAGCTCGGGCGAGCCCAGCCAGGAGCGGCCGACGCCGCGCTCCAGACAAAGCTGCAGCGCCCCGACCCCGATCATCAGCAGCACGACCCCGATGAGGTCGAGCGGTGCCTGGCGATCGGTTTCCGTCTCGGTGCGATGCCGGCGCGCCAGCCACACCGCAAGCACCCCCAGCGGCAGGTTAACTGCGAAGATCCAGCGCCATGACGCCAAGTCGGTGATGATGCCGCCGATTAACGGGCCGAGGATCGGTCCGGCCATGATGCCGGCCCCCCATACCGCCAGCATTCGGCCGTGCCGCTCGGTGGGATAGAGGTCGAGCAGCATCGCCTGGCTCAGCGGCTGGATCACGCCGCCGGCGGCGCCCTGCAATATCCGGAAGAGGATGATCAGCGCCGCCGAGGGTGCGACCGCGCAGAGCAGCGAGGCGGCGACAAACCCGCCAACCCCGCCGGCAAATAGTCCGGAGGCGCCGCAGCGCCGGCGCAACCAGCCGGTTAGCGGCGCGACCACCGCGGTGGCGCAAAGATAGCTCGTCAGCACCCAGGCGCCGAATTCGATGCCGACCCCGAAATCGTGGTCGAGTTGCGGCAAGGCGATGTTGACGATCGTCGCGTCGGCGGCCTGCAGCGCCGTGGCGATCATCAATCCGGCGGTCGCCAGCGCGCGATCGTGCCGTGCTGGCAGCCGGGTTGCGGCCGGCATCCGACGCTCGGCGGTGGCGGCGGGGTCTCGCATCATTGCTCCCGGTGCCGATCCCTTAACCGTCACCAAACCTAAGCTAAAAGATTATAGAAGTAATTCACTCTCTATTTACCTTTCGCTCGTTACGTTTGATTCGCCGGGCACGCCCCCGTCATTGCTCGAAGCCCGGCGATGGAGGCCCCAAGTGGAGCACACGACCTTGCTGGTTTCCCCCGACGCCGAGTGGCTGTTGCCCGACAGCCCCGAATTTCTCGAGGCGCTCGGAGATCCCGAGCCGGATTACGACGCACCCGCTTTCGCGGTCAAAAATCTCGGCTTCATCAAGTTCCAGATGCTGCACGAGTCGGTCGTCGAGATCGAGCTGCACCCGCGCAATGTCGAGTTGCCGGCGCTGCTCGCGGTGCAGGAAAAGCTGCAGTCGTCCTCGGCGACGCTATTCCGCATCAAATACTTCGATCTCGCCTGGCATTCGGAAATTTCGTCCTCGCTCGAACACACGATGGACCGCCTGTCGCAGCTCTGCGCGCCGGTGTTCACGCCGCCGGCGACCGAACGGTTTCTCGTCGAGCCGCGTGATTATGCGACGCTCTTCACCGACGAGACCAACCCGCTGCGCCCGCTGGTGCAGAAGTGGCGCATGTCGTTCGGTCACTTCGATCCGGGCGTCTTGTCGATCGCGATGCAGGCGAAAATGCTATCGCGCCTCAACATCGTCGGCGTCTCGGCAAAGCGCGGCGGCGAGCCGCAGTGGCGCTTCATCGGCGCCGGTCACCGCTGGCTGCCGGACCATTACCACCTGACCGCAATCGGCAACAAAGTCGAGGCGATGCCCGACAGCGATTACGGCGGCTGGATCGGCGAATTCTTCAAGGCGGTCGCCCATTCCGGAGGGCCGCGCTTCGATCTTGTCACCGCGCAGATGCAGTACGAGCCGGAAGCCGGCAGGCCGCGGCGCACCGTTCAGTACGAGCGGCTGCTGCTGCCCTGGAAAACGCCCTCGGACGAAATTCTCGTGACATCGTGCGCCCGCCTGCTCGACGACAATGTCGCGGCGGAAAGCGTCTCGGCCACGCGCGGTGGCTTCGCTGAGAGGAATATCGCCAGATCGGCGTAGACCTCGAAGGGACCGGGTTCGCTCAGTCGGCCAAAGGCAATCGTCGTAATGGAAAACCGTCAGGCGTGCATCGCATGCCCGACGGCGCGAACCACCTCGTCCATGTCTGCCGGCTTCATCAGCACCGGATATTGCGCAAGCTCTTCGCCAGCGAGGGCGTGAGCATAGCCGGTGAAGAACACGACTTTCATCTTCTGGGCCTTCGCTCGGCCGGCGATGGTCAACCCGGTCCCGTCGGGCAGCATCCCGTCGGTGAACAGCAGGTCGTAGCGCTGCTTGTCCAGCAGCGAGAGAGCGCCGGCGACGGTGTCGGTCGCATCGACCGCGTAGCCTTCGCCCTGCAGCGCTTCCTGCACCAGTTCGCGCACGTCCTCATCGTCTTCGGTGAGCAGGATGCGGCCGCATCGGCTGGTGTTGCGCTGATGGGCGGATTCTGACGAGGTCCTCGTCACCTCCTGCGCGTGCCTGCTCGACGACAATCTCGCCGCCAGCGCGCCGCTGCCGCCGGCCGACAGCCTCTCCGAAACGAACTTCGCCAGATCGGCATAGACCTGCTCGACCGGCGTATAGACGAGCTTGTGCTCGCCCCAGGGCGGCGGGTAGTAGACGCTGCCGCTGACATTCTGCTGGCCGTAATTCGCCGCCAATCCGCGGCCGATATTGCTCGGGTTGATGAACCCGATCGCCCAGTCGATCGGCCACCGCGCGCAGGCATAGGCCTTGCCGATGCGCGGCATCAGGTGCGACAGGTGCTTGCCGCGAAAATCGGGCCGCACCCAGGCGGCCGCGGCGCAGGTGACGACGCCGGTGATCGTCGTCGCGGCCTCGGCGGCGACGGTGCACTCGTGGCCGCGATAGTGGCCGAACCAGCAATTGTGGATCTGCTCGGCCAGATTGGTGCCGAGCCAGTTGAAGATGCGATAGGCGTGGGTGACGACGATCTCGCCCGCGTCGTTCTCGCCGGCCAGCCAGAAGCCGTTTTCCGGGTTCAGCTCGGCATGTTCCGGGTCGCAGGAATCGGGCATGTGCAGCATCGTGCCGGCCGCGACTTCGCGCCGATTGTGCTCGACCAGCCTCTCGAAATCGGTGCGCAGGCGCAGGCGAATGCCGGCCTCGCGCGCCAGCCGGTCGCCCTGGATCACCACCCGCGCCAAGAGCTGCGCCGGCCCGTGCTTGATCGTCAGCGCATCCGGCAGGCGCAG
>DATARH010000221.1:0-9175 GCA_036264235.1 Allostellaceae bacterium | reverse complement strand
CCGGCGTCCTGAACCGCGACAACAAATTCAAAGGGGAATGACCTCGTCTGGGGAAAGCGCCCGGAGATTACCGAAAAATCACCGCTGCTGTCGAATCCGAGCGGGTCGATTTCGCGAGACTACAAGGCGATTGAATGGTCGCGAGCATAGGCTTCGAGCCGCGGCCGCAGCGAATGGTCGGTCCGCTCGCCGATCTCGTCGAGGTAATCCTTGAGCTCGCCGGCGTTCAGGCTGCGCAGCATTGTCTTGACCGGCCCCAGCGCATTCGCCGCCACTGACAGGCTGCGGAAGCCGAGCGCGATCAGCGCCATCGCTTCGATCGGATTGCCGGCCATCTCGCCGCACATGCTGAGTGGCATGCCGGCCTCGCCGCATTTCGCGATGACATAGCGGAACAGCGCCAGCATAGGCGCCGACAACAAATCGTAGCGGTCCGCCAGGCGGGGGTTGCCCCGGTCGCAGGCGAACAGGAATTGGGCCAGATCGTTGGTGCCGATCGACAGAAAATCGATGTGTTGGAACAGCGCTGGCAGTTGCCACAGCAGCGACGGCACTTCGAGCATCACCCCGACCCGGACGGCGCTGGGCGGCTCGCGGCCTTCGGCGGCGGCGCGCGCCAGTTCCAGGTCGAGCAGCGACCGGGCACGCTCGACCTCCGCCACTTCGGCGACCATCGGGAATTTGACGTAGAGCTCGCTGCCGGCAGATGCGCGTACCAGCGCCCGCAGCTGTTGGCGCAGCACGACCGGCTGGTCGAGGCCAATGCGGATCGCCCGCCAGCCCATCGCGGGGTTGTCCTCTTCGGCATTGGTCAGATACGGCAGCGCTTTATCGCCGCCGATATCGAGGGTGCGGAAGACGATCGGCCGTCCCTCCGCCTGTCGATGGGCCCGGCGATAGAATTCGGTCTGGTCGGCGACGTCGGGAAACGCGTCGCGAGTCAGCAGCGGAATTTCGGTGCGGAACAAACCCACACCTTCGGCGCCGGTCGCCTTCAGCTGCGCCAAGTCGAGCAGCAGCCCGGCATTGAGCAGCAGCCGGATCTTGATGCCGTCGCGGGTTACGGCCGGCTCGTCCCGCAGGCTCTCATAGAGGGCGCGTCGACGATAGCGCTCGGCGACCGTCGCCCCGACCGATTGCTGAATGTCGTCGCTAGGGCGGATCAGGACTTGCGCGTGATCGCCGTCGACGATCACGATGTCGCCATTGTCGACGCGCCGCGTGGCGTCCTCGACCCGGCCCACAACTGGAATATCGAAGGCACGCGCGACGATCGCGACATGCGCGGTCGGCGACCCCTCCTCGAGCACCAGCCCCTTGATCCGTCGGTGCGCGTAATCCAGCAGCTCGGCCGGGCCCATCGAATGCGCGACCAGGATGAATTCTCCGGGGAGTGCCGCCGTATCGATGTCCGGTGGCTGCCCGGTCAGATAGCGTTGCAGTCGATTGGCGAGGTCTTCGAGATCGAACAGCCGTTCCCGCAGATAGGGATCGGCGATCTGCATCATCCGGCTGCGCGTCTCATCGCGGATCTTCTGAACCGCTGCCTCGGCGGTCAGCCCGCTGCGTACCGCCTCGGCGATACGCCGGACCCAGCCGCGGTCGGCGGCGAACATCCGATAGGTCTCGATCACGTCGCGATGCTCGCCAATCCCGAGCCCCTGGCTGGTCTCGACCAGCTCGTCGATCGCGATTCGCATCGCCCTTACGGCACCGCGCAAACGCTGGATTTCGGCCTCGACATCTTCGGCGACGACCTGGCGGATCACTACCGCGGGCTCGTGCAGCACCGCTGGCCCCATTGCGAGGCCGGGGTTCAACCGAATCCCGTCCAGGCGCGCCGGCAACGATACGCCCCCGCGGCTCTGCGCCAGCTCCAGCGGGTTGACGAGCTCGCCGCTCGCCGCCAGTTCGGCGACCACCATCGCGATCGTCTGCAGGACCTCGATCTCGTCCTCGCTGTACTGCCGGCGTGTGCGGTTCTGCACCACCAGCACACCGAGGACGCGGCCGCCGCGCAGGATCGGCACCCCCATCAATGAATGATAGATTTCCTCGCCGGTCTCCGGACGATAGGCGAAATCGGGGTGTGACTGCGCATCGGCCAAGGCCAGTGGCCGCGCCGTCGCAGCGATCGCGCCGACCAGGCCCTCGCCCACCCGTAGCCGGGTGCGGTGCACCGCCTCCGGCCGTAACCCCATCGTCGCGAACAGTTCGAGGACTTCCCCGGCCCGCATGACATAGGCCGAGCACACCTCCGCGACCATCTCGGCGGCGACGGTGCGGACGATCCGGTCGAGCCGCTCCTGGGCGCTGCCCGATCCTGCCATGATGCTGCGCAGCCGCCCCAAAAGGCGGCGGGTTCCGGTCAAGTGGCCGCCGGCGCTCGGAGCCGCTTTTGCCAGCGGCTCGTCGCCCGCGACAAGCTCGGCCGGGTCGCTCATCCGGCGGCGTCCCGCCCCTCTAGCGCTCCGGACAGGATCGCAACCTCGCCGCGGCGCCGCCGCTCGCGGCCGGCGATGACCGCGAGTGCCTGATCGATCAACTCGCCGATGATCCCGGCGGTGCTCTGCTCACGGCTGACCAGACCGACGCTTTGACCGGCCATCAGCGAGCCGTTTTCGACATCGCCGTCGATGACGGCGCGGCGCAGGGCGCCGGCCCAGAAATGCTCGATCTCGAGCTGCGCCTCCTTCTGCGAGAGCTCGCCGTTATTAAACCGCTCGATGAGTTCGCGCTGTACGGCGCGGAACCGCTCGGTTGCTGGGTTCGCGAGGGCGCGCACCGGGATCACTGGAAACCGGGCGTCGAGCTGAACCGACGGGACCGCGTCCCGGGCCGCGGCCCGGATGAAGGCCTGCTTGAACCGCGGGTGGGCGACCGATTCATGGGCGCAGACGAAGCGAGTGCCGAGCTGAACCCCGGCGGCTCCCATTTCCAGATAAGACAGGATCGCTTCGCCGCGGCCGATCCCTCCGGCGACAAAGACCGGCACCTCGGTAATGTGTGGCAACACCTCTTGCGCCAGCACCGCGGTCGAGACCGGGCCGATATGGCCACCCGCTTCGCTGCCTTCGATGACGATCGCATCGGTGCCCATGCGCACCAGTTTGCGCGCGATTACCAGCGCCGGGGCAAAGCAGACGGCACGCGCGCCGCCGCCGCGGATGCGCTGGATCGCGGCGGCGCTCGGTAATCCTCCGGCGAGCACGACATGCCCGATCCGGCGCGCGACGCACACGTCGATCAGTTCCAGAAGCTGCGGATGCATCGTAATCAAATTGACCCCGAACGGGCGCCGGGTTAGGGCCGCGGTCGCGCCGATCTCGGCGTCGAGCAGCTCGGGGGTCATCGAACCGGAGGCAATTACTCCGAACCCGCCGGCTTTGGAAATCGCCGCTACGAGGCCGCGCTCGGACACCCACGTCATCGCGCCGCCCATGATTGCATGCTCGACCCCGAGAAACTCGCGGCCGCGCGCCCACAGGCGGTTTAGCTCGGCCCGGGTCCAATCGGCCCCACCCGAATTGATGACGAAATCCGCCGGCACTGCGCTGGGCGGTCTCTCCTGCTGTTGCGCCGCGAGCGGTCCCTGCCTCATTCGGCGTCTAGGCCGTACGCCGTGTGCAGCGCCCGCAACGCCAGTTCCGTGTATTCGGCGGCAATTAGGACGCTGACCTTGATCTCGGAAGTGGAGATGACCTGAATGTTGATCCCTTTGTCGGCGAGTGTCTGGAACATCTGCTGGGCAACGCCGGCATGGCTGCGCATACCGACCCCGATCACCGATACCTTGACCACGTTCGGATCCGGGTTTAGCGCCGCGAACCCGAGCGTATCCCGCCGCCCCTCCAGCACGGCGACGGCGCGGTCGAGATCGGCCCGGGCGACGGTGAACGTCATATCGGCGAGCTGCCCCATTTCGGAAGCGCTCTGCACGATCATGTCGACGTTGATTGCATTGTCGGCGAGCGGGCCGAAAATGGCAGCGGCCACGCCGGGCCGGTCGGCGACGCCGCTGACCGTGATCTTCGCCTCGTCCCGGCTGTAGGCGATCCCGCTGACGACCCGCTTCTCCACGATTTCTTCCTCGTCGACAACAAGCGTGCCCGGCGTATCGGCAAAGCTCGACAATACCTGAAGGCGCACGCCGTGGTTCATCGCCATCGCGACCGAGCGCGTCTGCAACACGCGGGCGCCCTGCGAGGCCATCTCGAGCATTTCTTCGTAGGTGATTCTACTGAGCTTCCGCGCTTTCGCAACGATCCGGGGGTCGGTCGTGTAGACGCCGTCCACATCGGTGAAGATATCGCAGCGGTCGGCCTTCAGCGCGGCCGCCATCGCGACCGCCGAGGTATCCGAGCCGCCGCGGCCCAAGGTGGTAATGCGCTCGCGCGGTCCGACTCCCTGAAAACCGGCAACGACCGCCACCTCGCCGTTGCCGAGCCGACGCTCGATCTCGGCGGTCTCGATCATCTCGATCCGTGCCTTGCCGTGTACCCCGTCGGTCCGCAGCGGCAGCTGCCAGCCCAGCCAGGACCGCGCCGGGACGCCGAGGTCCTGCAGGGCAAGCGCCATAAGGCCGGCGGTCACCTGCTCGCCGGAGGCCACCACGACATCGTATTCGCGCGCGTCGTGAAGATGGCTCATTTGACGGGCCCAGTCGACGAGCTGATTGGTGGCTCCGGCCATCGCCGAGACGACGACACAGACCTCGCTGCCGGACTCGACCTCGCGCTTGACGCGCCGGGCGGCGTTGCGGATCCGCTCGACATCGGCCACCGAGGTGCCGCCGAATTTTTGCACGATGCGTGCCATGCATCTCTCGTAATGCCCTAACCGTCCAACCGCAACGCCCGGTTCGACGCTTGCGATCCTCCCGGCCGGGGGATAGAGCCACCAGGATGAAGCCAAATCCCGGAAATTCGGCCGGCGGCACCGCCGATCGCGATGAAATCGGTCGTTTCGCGGCGCTAAGCGCCGGCTGGTGGGATCCGGCCGGCAGCTTCGCGCCGCTGCATCGGCTGAACCCGGTCCGCCTGGACTTTATCCGGACCGAGCTGCTCGGGCATTTCGCCCGCGACCAGCACGCGCTCAGTCCGTTCGAAGGGCTCAGCCTGCTCGATATCGGCTGCGGTGGTGGCCTCGTCGCCGAGCCGATGGCGCGGCTCGGCTTTCATGTCACCGCGATCGACGCCGCCGCCGAGGCAATCAATGTTGCGTGTTCTCACGCCGGGGACAGCGGGCTCGATATTGATTATCGCGTCGCGACAGCCGAATCGCTGGCTGGCCAGAAGCAACGGTTTGACGCAGTCCTCGTCCTCGAGATCGTCGAGCACGTCGCCGACCGGAACGCGTTCTTCGCCGCGCTCGGGACACTGGTGCGGCCCGGCGGCGCCCTGATCGGCGCGACCTTGAACCGGACGCTGCGCTCCTTTGCGCTGGCGATCGTCGGCGCCGAATATGTACTGAACTGTCTGCCGCGCGGCACCCATGCGTGGGAGCGCTTTGTGCGGCCGTCGGAATTCGTCCTCGGTTTGCGCCGCCATGGCTTGGCGACGACGCGGCTGACCGGCGTCAGCTACGACTTGGCGAGTCGCGGATGGTCGCTATCCGGCGACCTCTCGACCAATTACCTGCTGACGGCGATACGGCGATGAAATCAGGCGTCGCTCTGGATCCACGGAATCCGGCCGAATTCGATGCCCTCATCGGCCAATTCGCGCGACTCGTCCTCACTCGTCTCGCCATAAATGCCGTGCGGATCGGTCTCGCCATAGTGAATCCGGCGCGCCTCCTCGGCAAAGCGCTCGCCGACGTAGTCGCAGTTGCTTTCGACTTGCCGCCGCAAGGCGACCAGCATCGTCTTCATCTGCGCCGGGGTAAGCTGCGGGGCCGCGCTCTTGCCGCGGCTGATGGCCGGGGCCATCAGCGCCTTTTCGACCGCAGTGTCGCCGCATTCGGGACAAGCAATCTCGCCGGCTTGCTGCTGCGCCTCGAAGCTGTCGCCGCTGCGGAACCAACCCTCGAATTCGTGATCGGATTTGCAGCGCAAGCTGAAACGGATCATCGAGCCGACCTCCTCGCCTGCCCTCTACCGGGCCGGCAACGCTTCTTAGCAATGTGCACTAGACAGTGCTAACAAATTCCGAACTTTCGCCTTCCGCGTGGGTGCGGCGCTTCGCCCCGCTGATTCCCAGCGGTGGCCGGGTCCTCGACTTCGCCGCCGGTGCGGGGCGCCACACCAAGCTTCTGCTCAATATGGGGTTCCACGTCGAGGCTGTCGATCGAGACCCCGCCGCGTTGCTGCCGCTCGCCGGGCCGCGCTGCGTGGTGCATGCGGTAGACCTCGAAAGCGGCGCGCCCTGGCCGCTCGATCGCGGCTATGACGGGGTCGTCGTGACGAATTATCTCTACAGACCGCTATTGCCCGCGCTTGTGGCTGCGCTCGGGGAGGGCGGGGTGTTGATCTATGAGACCTTTATGATCGGCAACGAGCGGCTCGGCCAACCGCGCAACCCGGAGTTTCTGCTTCGGCCTGGCGAGTTGCTCGACGCCTGCGCCGGGCTGACGATCCTCGCGTTCGAGCAGGGCGAGGTCATCGAGCCGCGTCCCGCGATGATCCAGCGCATCGCCGCGGTCAGCGGTCCGGCCGGCCGGCTTTTGTAGTCCGGCTACTCTGCGGCAAGCGGACGCGGCGCCCCGACCGGCGGCGCGAACCCACGCTCGTGCTGCAATGACGGCACCATTTTGCGCGCCTCGGCGATCCGCTCGGGATCGACTTTTGCGGTAACCATCCCCTCGCCTTCACCGCCATCGGCGAGCACCTCGCCCCAGGGGTCGACGATCAGCGAATGGCCATAGCTCTTGCGGCCGCCGGTGTGCTCGCCCCATTGCGCTGGCGCAAAGACGAAGCAGCCGTTCTCGATCGCCCGCGCCCGCAGCAGCACGTGCCAATGGGCGCGGCCTGTCGGTACGGTGAATACCGACGGCACCGTCAGCATTTCGGCCCCGGCCTGCGCCAACGCGCGATAGAGGTGTGGGAAACGCACATCGTAGCAGACGGTCAGGCCGAGCCGGCACCAAGGCGTCTCGGCGACGACCGTGCCGTTGCCCGGCCGGTAGGCGTTGCTCTCGCGATAGCTCTCGCCACCCGGCAGGTCGATGTCGAACATGTGGATCTTATCGTAGCGCGCGACGATCCCGCCCGCCGCGTTGATCAGGAACGAGCGGTTTGCCAGCCGCTCCTCGCTCTCGGAACCGGGCTCGCCGGTAGGATCGATCACCAGCGAGCCGAGTAGCACCCAGGCGCCGGTCTCGCGCGCGAAGTCGCGCATGCCGGCGAGGAACGGGTCGTCGGCCTCGCGCCGCGCCTTCTCGCGCCGCCGCTTGCCGCTTTCGATGAAGTTCGTCGCCTCGGGCGTCATGATCAGATCGGCGCCGGCCTCGCGCGCCTGACGTCCCAGCCTGAGCACCTTGTCGAGGTTCGGTTCCGGATCGGGCCCGGCGGTGAACTGGATGCAGGCGGCGGTGAAGGGCGCGGTCACGAGTCGATACCGAGCTTCGGGTCCAGCCGCCCGGCGCGGTCGAGCGCCGCGAGGTCGTCGCTGCCGCCGATATGTTCGCCGTCGATGAAGATTTGCGGCACCGTGGTGCGGCCGCCGGCGCGCTGCACCATTTCACCGCGGCGGTTCGGTTCCTGCATGATGTCGATCTCGGTGTAGGCGACGCCCTTGCGCTCCAGCAGCGCCTTGGCGCGCGCGCAATAGGGGCACCACATCGTCGTGTACAGCTCGACCTGCGCCATCGCCGGCGACCTCACCGATATTTAGCCGATCAGATATGGCGCGGAACGCGCGAATGCTCAACCGCCGGCGCGCAGTGCTCGCGCCAGGGTCAGCACACCGACCCAGGCGGCGCCGTTGCGCCGCAGGACCCGGGCGCATTCCTCGACCGTCGCGCCGGTCGTCAACACGTCGTCGATCAGCACGACTCGCTTGCCCCGAACCGAGCGGCCGCGGCGCAGCGCGAAGGCCGAACGCACATTGCGCGCCCGCGCCAGAGCGCCGAGCCTGCCTTGAGACGGCGTGCGCCGGCGCCGCACCAGCCAGTCGGCGGCGACCGGCGGCCCGCCGGCGGCACGGATCGCATGCGCCAGCAGTGCGGCCTGGTTGTAGCGGCGGGCGAACAGCCGGGTCCAATGCAGCGGCACCGGGATCGCCAAATCGGCGCCGTCGAGCACCTCGCCGCCGGTGCGCTGCATCCAGCGGCCGAGCGCGCCGGCGAGATGGGTGTGGTCGGCATGCTTCAATGCCAGAACCAGCCGACGGCTGTTTTTGTCGTAGCGCAGGACGGCGCGGGCGCGGTCCCAGCTGGCGCGGTCGCGGGCGCAATCGGCGCAGACCGCGTCGGGCCCCATCGGCGTTTCGAACGGCAGGCCGCAGACCGCGCACCACGGCGGCGCGAAGAAGGTCGTCGCCGCCCAGCACTGGCTGCACAGCGTGTCGGGATCGCCCACAGTGGCGCCGCAATTGAGGCAGCGCGGCGGCAGCACCCCATCGATGACGCTGCGGCCGAGCCGCCGCAAGCGGGCCGGCAGGGTTGCCGCGAGGGTTGTCGCAAGCTGCATCGGCGCTCATTGTCGGAGCAACGGTAAGCACGTCAATAGAGGCCGATGAGCGACGCTGGCGAGCCCCAGATCGCGCTGTTCGACCGGGCTGCCTGGCGGGCCCATCGCGACCGTGCCGTCCGGATCGGTCCGGTCGATTTTCTGCATGCCGAAGTGGCCGACCGGCTGCTCGACCGCCTCGACTTTCTCGGACCGATGTTTCCGGTTGCGCTCGATCTCGGCGCTCGCGACGGCGCGCTCGCGGCCAGGCTTGCGACGCGGCCCGGCACCGCGTCGATTGTCGCTGCGGAGCCGTCGCTGGCTTTTCTGTCGCGGGCCGCCGGCTCGCGCGTCGCCGCCGACCCCGAGTTCGTGCCGTTTCGCGACCGCAGCTTCAACCTGATCGCCAGCGTGCTCGCCCTGCATTGGACCGCCGACTTGCCGGGCGCGCTGCTGCAACTGCGCCGGGCCTTGCAGCAGGACGGGTTGTTGCTCGCTGCAATGTTCGGCGGCCAGACCCTGGTGGAATTGCGCACCGCCCTCTTCGAGGCCGAGTTGGCGGAGGAG
>DATARH010000218.1:0-8336 GCA_036264235.1 Allostellaceae bacterium | reverse complement strand
GCCGCCCAGGCCGACAGCAATTCCATCGAGCCGCGGCGGATCGCGAAATCCTCGAACATCACCTGGCCGGTGTGGCGGATGTTGAAGACGCCGCGGCCGATCACATGCGGCGCCATCGCCGCGATGCATTCGGTCAGCACCTTCTCCTTGCCGGCGGTGCAATACGCTTCGCCCCAGCCATAGGTGCCGTCCTCGGTCTCGACTCGGCAGAAGATGAGGTCTTTCGACGAGTTCGTGCCGAAGACGAAGTTTTCGATGCGGGCGATTTTCATGGGTCTTCCCGAAACGGATTGGAGATGCGCAGCCGGTTCTCGATCATCAGCCCATGCTGCATGTCTTCCGACCAGAGCGTGTCGCAATCGGCGTGGAACGCCGATGCGGCAATCATCGCATCATAAGTCGAGAGGCCATACCGCTCAGCGAGAGCAAGTCCGGTTTCGTGAATTTCGACGGTAATCGCCTGCACCGAGAGCAGTCCGCGGACCAGCGACAAAAATGAGTGGGTTTCGACCCACGACAGTTGCATCTTGCGACGTGCGACATTGGCCAGTTCGTTCAAGACCTGGACACTGATCGTGCCGCCGCCCGCGATGGCGCTCTCGGCTCGAGCGGCCTTCGTCGCATCGTCCGAGGCAAGATAGACGAGAACATTGCTGTCAAAAAAATCACCGGGCATTCGCCTCGACCCGGTCGAATTTGAAATCGGCCGGGAGACGCCCGCGGAACGCACGCAGCCGTTTCAGCAACTCCTCACGGCCGGGCTTGCGGCGGATGGCGAATTCGCGTCGGCCCACAACGTGGATTTCGATGTCATCGCCCTCTTTGAGTTCCAGCGCCTCTACCACAGCCGAAGGGAGCCGGACGGCGAGACTGTTGCCCCACTTCGCAACCTGCATGGCTGTCTCTGTCTCTAGATATACGTTATGGCATATGTATATCCGATGTGGCCCAAAATCAATAAACCTGGACCCGCGTCGAGGCCGAACTTGCGGACAGGAGAGCGGCGGAGATCGCTCGGGCCGCGGCTATGAAAAAAATCTGCCCGACGCCTTGACGGATTGAGGTTGAGCATCGATATGATGATCAGAACATAACGCGAACAAAATGAGGTGGTTATCGTCCGCTGCTTTTGGGCCCCGCTTCCGCCTGTAAATCTCGACCGAAAACAGGGTTTACAGGCGATCGAGGAGGACTGCTCCGCGCCTGCTGATTCACTGCAGAAGCAGGGTTTGCAGGCGGAGCAGGTGGGGATCGGAAATGGCTGTTCTTCGCTACTGATTCCCTGCAGAAGCAGCCAATCGCTCGGCGCCGACGAACATGCCAATCCTGTTCGCCGCCGGCTGGCGCCCTGCTCCGGCGCGCGGTAGGGTCGAGGAAAATCGTCAATCAGCCGCAGGGGAGAGACGCCGATGCAGGTCATGGACGCGATCACCGAGATCCTGAAGCGCGAAGGCATCTCGACGATGTTCTGCTTCCCGACGACGCCGATCATCGAGGCGGCGGTGGCGGGCGGCATGCGGCCGGTGATCTGCCGCCAGGAGCGGGTCGGCGTCCACATGGCCGACGGCTATGCGCGCGTCACCAACGGCAAGCCGGCTGGGGTCTTTGCGATGCAGTACGGTCCCGGCGCCGAGAACGCGTTCGCCGGCATCGCTTCGGCCTATTCGGATTCGACGCCGGTGCTGCTGCTGCCGCTCGGCCATCCGCGCGAGACGGCGCAGATGTTCCCGCTGTTCAACTCGACCCGTACCTACGCCTCGGTGGTGAAACACGTCGAGCCGGTCAACCAGCCGGAGCACACGGTGCCGGCGATGCGCCGCGCCTTCAACGCGCTGAAGAACGGCCGGCCGGGGCCGGTGATGATCGAGGTGCCGGCCGATGTGATGACCGCCGAATTCGCCGGCAACGAGGTCGATTACAAGACCGTCCGCGCGACCCGCTCAGCCGGCGACCCTGGTGACATCGACGACGCGGCGAAGATGCTGCTCGCGGCAAAGAAGCCGATCGTGATCGCCGGCCAGGGCGTGCTCTATGCCGAGGCCAGCGCCGAGTTGCTGGCGCTCGCCGAGCTGCTCGACATCCCGGTCATGACGACGACGGACGGCAAGAGCGCCTTTCCGGAGGACCACGCGCTAGCGCTCGGTTCGGGCGGTGTCGTTTATACCGGACACGGGCGGCAGTTCCTGCTCGATTGCGATATGATCTTTGCGATCGGCACGTCGCTGACCAGGCACAACATCTCGACCCCGATCATCCCGCCGGGCAAGACGATCATCCACGCGACCAACGATCCCCGCGATTTGCACAAGGCCAACGAGACCGCGCTGCCGATCCTCGGCGACGCCAAGCTGGTGCTGTCGCAACTGCACGAGGCGGCGAAGGAGCGGCTCAAGGGCAAATCCCGCTCGACCGGCGTGCGCAAGCAGATCGACAAACTGAAGCAGGATTGGCTCGGCCGCTGGGAAGCCAAGCGGCGCTCGACCGAGCGGCCGATCAACCCCTATTTCGTGATGGCCGAATTCATGCGGGTGATCCCGTCGGAGGACGCGATCGTCACCCATGATAGCGGCAGCCCGCGCGACCAGCTCCTGCCGTTCTATGTCGCGAAAAAGCCGCGCGGCTATATGGGCTGGGGCAAGTCGCACCAGCTCGGCACCGGGCTTGGTCTCGCGATCGGCGCCAAGGTCGGCGCGCCCGACAAGATGTGCGTCAACTTCATGGGCGACGCCGCCTTCGGCATGACCGGCCTTGATTTCGAGACCGCGGCGCGCTGCGGCATCCCGATCACGACGATCGTCCTCAATAACTCGACGATGGCGATCGAGACGCACGCGATGGCGTTCTCGCACGAGAAGCACCGGACCCGCGATCTCGGCGGCCGCTATGCGAATTTGGCCGCCGATCTCGGCGGCTGGAGCGAGCGCGTCACCGACCCGGCCGAGGTCGGCCCGGCGATCCTCAGGGCCCGCCGCGTCAACGAGAGCGGCCGCGCGGCGCTCCTCGAATTCATCACCAGCGCCGAGACCGCCTTCTCGCACCGCCGCGGCGCGGCTTAGTACGAAACACCAGAGGGGAACACACCATGGCACTGCGCAAATTCATCATCGAGCGTGAGATCCCGGCGGTCGGCAGCTTCGAACGCGAGCAGCTCCGCGGCGCGGCCGCGAAATCGAACGGCGTGCTGAAACAGCTCGGACCAGACATCCAATGGGTCGAGAGCTACGTCGCCGCAGACAAGACATTCTGCGTCTATCTCGCGCGCGATGAGGACATCATCAAGCAACATGCCCAAATAAGCGGCTTTCCTGCGACAAAAATCACCGAAGTCAGAAAAATGATCGATCCGACGACAGAGAATGACGGGTAATTTGTTACAAAATCGCCGCTAAAAGGTCAGGAATTTCGTCGGCTACCCGCTCGTTTACTTGGTACGAGGGCCCGCAAGGGCTCGCACCAACTTTAGAGCGGAGAGATGCTATGTTGCGTCCGACAAAAAGCCGCTGGCTGAAACGCATTGGCTTGGCCGGCGTCGCCGCGGTCAGTCTGGCTGCCGTCACCCTCCCGACCGCGCCGGCGCAGGCGCAGGTCGTAGTCGGCTTCGGATCGCCGTATTACGCCCCGTATTACGGGTATCCGTATGGCTACGGGTACCCGGGCGTGGTCTTCGGTTTCGGCGGTGGCTGGCACCATCACCACCATCATTGGTAATGCGGAAGTGGCCAAGTACGTTCGAAGCGCGATTTGGACCCCCGGCTCTGCCGGGGGTTTTCGCGTGTCTACCAGCCGCAACGCTCGCCGGGCTTGCACCATTGCGTCAGCTCGACGGTCAGCGGCAGGTAATAGAGCGGCACCGACATCGTCAGCGGCATCAACCGGGCGTCATCGGTCAGTGTAAGCTGCACCGGACGCGGCGCGTTGTCCGGGTCGCCATCCTCGCTGCTCTCCCCCTTGAACCCGGCAATCGGCCGCAGGCTCAGCTCGACCGGCAGGATGTCCGAGCCCGGCTTCTTCTGCAGCACCTGGACGACGACATCGAAGCGGCGGGCGCCGTCATAGACCGGGATGGTAAACGCGGTACGGGTCCGGTCGCGCAAACCCTGCCGGATCGCCGCCAGCGCCGACAGCGGGTCCAGCACATTACGGCGGAACTCCTCGGCTAGCGGCGGCTTCTTGCTGGTGTCCTCGGCGCCCCGGTCGGCGACGACCGCACCGCCGCGAGCGGCGAAGCGCAGCGCCAGGCGTCGGTTCTTTCCCTTTCGCAGATCGTAATAGGCGTCGTATTGCGCCGGCGCCGCGGTCGCACCGGCGAGCCGCCCTTGGCTGACCGCGGTCGCGCGGAACCGGGTCGCGAGCCGCGCCATCCCCTCGGTCGTCATACCGATCTCGTCGCGGTAGCTCGTCGCGTCCTCGCGCAGCGTCAACCGGATTTGGCCAGCCGGCAGACCGGCCCAATAGGCTTGATAGAGCGCCTGCGATTCGTCGGCATGGGCCGGCCCAGAGCTGACCGCACCCAGCAGCGCTAAACCGACTGCCACCGGGCGCCAGTCCCGGGGAATGCCGGGGCGGTGAGGCGCGTATAACCCGGTGTTCGAGCGGTCCTCGGGTAGCGATTGCATCGATCGAGGGCCGCGCTCACAAGTGGAGGTAAGCCATGTCATTTCTAAGCGGGCGAGCCTGGCACCGGCGCTTCGGTCTGGTGCTCGCCACGGTATTGAGCCTCGGTGCCTTGACGACCGTATCGCAGCCGGCCGACGCGCGCGTCTTCCTCAGTTTCGGCGTGCCGTTCGGTGTCGGCTATTACCCGCCGCCGCCACCGCCGGTCTACGCCTATCCCGCCTATTACGGCTGGGGTTGGCGCCACGCCCGGTGGTGCCGCTGGCATCCCTACGCGCCGAGCTGCCACTAGTAGCTCCGCTCCCTGTAAGGCCCGCCCAGCGGCTGGGCGGGCCTTATTCCATTATTGCAGCCGTGTGAGCCCCATCGCCGCGCCGAAGCGGTTGGCGCAGTCGAGCGGGTTGCCGTATTTGCGGTGCACCGCGGTGTGGTGCGCGCAGGCGACCAGCAGCCGGTCGCGGTTCCAGGCCTGGTTCTTGGCGTAGTCTTCCAACAGGACCTGCCCGATCTCCTGGTTATGGGGGTCGTTGCCCATGCGGCTGGCCAGCAGCGCCAGACGCTGCACCAGCGGCTTCTTGTCGGCGCCACTTTCGATATAGGCCTGCGTCCAGTTGCGGCTGTCTTCTCCGTTAAGCGCCAGCACCGCCGCATCGACCCGGTCGAGGATCTGCTGCGGCGCGAGCTTGTCGGCGCCGGCAGGCGACTTCACCGTGATCGGCTCGGCGTCGCCGATGCCTTTCTGGTGCCACGCGGCGCGGTTCAAGTAAGAGGCAGCCAGGTAGAGCAGCTTTACCTGATGCTTGTGCTCGAAATTGTCGAAGAACCAGCCGAGCGTGTTCAGGTACTCATAGCAGTGCTGCGGCAGGGAGAAATTGTTGACGCCCTGCGTCTCCATGATGACCTGGGCATCGGCGATTTGCAGCGCGTCGAGAATGCGGCGCGGGCTCTTGCCGGCTTCAAGGTATTTCGACAGCAGTTCGAGGAAACCCGGCTCGGACTCGCGGATGCAGGCGCGCTCCAGCGCCTCAGCCTCGTCGCGCGACAGCGGCTCCTTGTTGCCGGCGAGGATCGCCAGCTCCTCCTTCGACGCGCCGCCATAGGGGATCGCAGAGACGACCTGCTTTTCGAGGAAGATTTTGACGACGTTGCAGGCCATTTCGTAGGTCGAGTACCAGCGCGGTCCCACCGCGATGTCGAGCGCGCCGGCATAGACCACGTTATGCGCATTGTCCCAGCCGAGGAAATTGCCGAGCTCGACCGTGGCGCGGGCACGAAACGCCTTGTGGCCGGTCGTGTAGGAGCGGTTGTAGAGGGCACGGTCCTGCACATCCATCAGCCCGGCGTGGCACAGCTGGGCTAGGACTTCCTTGCGCTCGGCCGGGTTCTCCATCAGGCCGAGAAAGACGCGGTAGGCTTCCAGCACGTTGCCGCGGTGGACCAGCGTCATCCAGTGGTCGAGCCGCTCCTGCAGCGGGCCCTCGAGGTGTTCCGGCTCCTGGTCGGGCCACACCACTTCCGGCATCGGCGGCGGTCCCGGCGGCATCGACCAGCCCGGCGCCCGCGCATAGTGGCCGGGTGCTTTCAGGATCTTCTGGTTCCAGATGTCGAGCCCGGTCGGGATGTACCAGATCGTCTGCGCCAGCGGCAGCGCGGCACAATCCTCCGGCACCAGCCGGGTCAGGTTGATCGCCGCCCGGGCCGACAACAGGCAGTGGTCGTTGTTGACGAAGTTGACGTAGCCGTCGTCGATTCTCTCGTGATACGGCACATGCGTGTAGGGCGCATGGATGCGCACCGCCTCGGCAACCATTTCGGTCATTGGCCGGCGCTCGCGCACCAGCTCGTAATAGACGTCGCTCGCGCCCTTCTGGTCGCGCGCCAGGATGCGCTCCTCCAGCTGCCCATAAAGCGCCTCCGGCTTCGGGGCGTTGGTGATCGCGGCGAGCGCGTCGTTGGCCATCGGAACGGTTCCTTTTCGAGCGGGCGAGCAGCGGGCCGCACACAGCGGCCCGGAACGCCGTTCACAATAGCCCCGAGCAAGCCGGGCGGGCAACGCCGGCGGGCCGAATTCGGGCGATTGTGCCGGCGGCCATGCGCCGGCCGCATGCGCGCGACCGAGGCGGTTAAGGCGCCGGCTTCTGCGCGAACAGCTTCAGATCACCGACGAGACCCTCGTCGCGCTCGATCGCGTACTCCTCGTGCAACGGCCCCTTTCTCTCCTTGATCAGCAAGAGGTTGGGGTCCGCGGTCTCGTACACCCGCAGGTGACGGTATTCGATTTCGACCTCGGCCAATTTGGCCGCGAGCGGCGCCGGGGCGAAGCGGTTGCTGGCGTCGATCATCTCGACGAGGCCCTCGGGCGTGATGCCGGCCTCGTTCAGTTTTCGCTGATAGGCGGCGATCGCATCAGTCTTCTGCTTCGTCTCGGCGGCGCGCGCCTTTGCCGCCTCCTCACGCTTCTTGCGGTAGTCGTCGTATTGCGGCTTCAGGCGTTGCAGCACGGTAGGGGTCGGCACATCGCGGGTATCGATCCATTGCTTGGCGCGGGTCCAGTTCTGCGCCAGGAACTCCCGCACCGGCGCGCTCGGGATTTGCCCGAGGCGCTCCAGCCGGATCGACGCGGCCCAGCGGATCTGCTCGGGCGTGCCGCTCAGGACCGGCAATTTGCTCTCCTCGATCGGTGCTGCCGGCGGCGCGCGCGTCACGACCGCAGCGTCACCGCCGTGGCGCTGCTTCAGGACAGAGAATTGGCGGCGGTATTCTTCCTCCCACTCGTCGCTGTCTTCGCTCGGCACCTCGCCATGCCGGTCATAGAGGGCGCGGGCAGTGGCCTCGATCGCCGCTTCGCGAAGCGCGTTCAGATCCATGCATCCTCCCAACCGACTCACCGCGGGGGCGGCGCCATATTAGCGGCACCGCGGCGGCCGGCGAAGGCCGATTGAGAGGTATGCGCCGAACCGGGCTAGCAGATGTCGTTGGCGATCCGGGACGGCCGCCACCGCCGCAGCAGCGTCATCGGCGCGAACAGGCGCCGTGAACGGTCGCGTCGCACCATTGGTGTCGCCCTCCGTTGGAATTCCGGACTGGTCAGCATGATCCGCTCATGAAAGGCCGCATCCGCGACCCGCCTCGCCTCGGCCTGCTCGATCCATCGCAAAAGAGGGGGCTGTCGCATCTCCGCCTCCGACAAAATGCTCGGTACGAAATTGGCGGGACGGTATCAGCGGCCGGATCGTCAGCCTGTGAACCGGTTCACAGCCTCGTCGCGGCGAACTCAATCGGGGTTGCGGACCCGATCCTCGAGGTCGCTTCTGATCGTCTCTTTGCTCGCCAACCGCCGGAAGACAAGATCGGCGACCGCACCAGCGGCGAAGAAAATCGCGATTGCCGCCAGCCAACCCCAACCCGACACGAGGCCCCAGAAAGCCGCGCCGGCGGCGACCATCCCGAGCAGCGTGATGCCGAACCGCGCGAGCTGCGC
This sequence comes from Allostellaceae bacterium, assembly GCA_036264235.1. Classification (GTDB taxonomy): domain Bacteria; phylum Pseudomonadota; class Alphaproteobacteria; order ATCC43930; family CGMCC-115725; genus DATARH01. The sequence continues at coordinate 241 of DATARH010000218.1, read as the reverse complement.
CGACATACGGTCTCTCCGGTACAGCGGGACCGGTGCTCAGGCCGCGAAGGCCGGCGCGACCTCGGCAATAAAGCGCGCCATCTCGTCCTTGACCTGGGCGTGCGGCTTCAGCCCGACATTGACGTAGAGGATCACCTCGGCGACCCCGGCAGCCTCGACCCTCTTCAGCGTATCGATGACCTGCGCAGGTGACCCGAGCAGCACCGCATTCTCGGTCAGATCCTGCGGCCGCACATTGTTG
>DATARH010000186.1:0-4934 GCA_036264235.1 Allostellaceae bacterium | reverse complement strand
CGACGGGTTGGGCCTCGCCCGCGCCATCCGCGAGCGCAACCCGCGGCTCCCGATCGTGCTGGTTACCGGCTTCAGCGATAGCGCCGCCGTGGCCGGCAGCGAGTTCCCTGTGCTGCGCAAGCCTTACCGCCTCGCCGATCTGAGCCGCACGATCGCCAACGCGATCGGTGATGCGGCGCCGCCGCCGAGCAATCTCGTCCGGCTGCAGGACGTCAAGCGGAACGCCGATCCGAACCGCCGAAGCTAGAGCGCGGCAGTATCCGGGCTGCGCGCCGCGGTCAGGCCGCCGGGGCGCTCAGAAAGCAGCCGTCGAACGCCTCCGAGAACGCCTTCGCCTCGCTTTCGCGTTCGAAATCGACCCGGCAGATCGTGACGCCCGACCGCGATACGAAGCGGAAGCCGATCGGCTGGAAACAGTTACGGTCGAGCCAGCGGTGTATCTTGCCCTTCTGGTCGCGCAGTTCGTAATCGCTGACCGCGATCTCGACGATGTGAAGCATGCCGGCCCCTTCCGCCCCTATGTACCTGACCAAGCGACACTAGGCGGAAAACCTGTATGCGTGCGGCTCCATTTGAAAATATTTGTGTCCCGCCGCACGCCAAATCGGTTGCTTTTGTAAGGCGATCGCAACCGTATCGCTATCCCAGCACTTCCTTGTTAACGACGTTGTCACTGTTGGGCTTTCCGTCGAAGACCGACAGGATGTTCTGTACCGCGACGACCGCCATGCGATCGACCGCTTCCCGGGTCACCCCGGCGACATGCGGCGCGGCAATGAAATTCGGCAGCGTCAGCAGCGGGTTGTCCTGCGGTGTCGGTTCCTCGACAAAGACATCGAGCGCGGCGCCGGCAATCCGGTTTGCCTTCAGCGCGTCGTAGAGCGCCTTTTCGTCGATGATGCCGCCGCGTGCGGTGTTCACCAGGAACGCCGTCCGTTTCATCTTGCCGATCCGCGCGGCGTTGAACATGCCGGTCGTCTCCGGCGTCTTCGGGCAATGAATGGTGATGAAATCCGCCCGCGCCACCGCCTCGTCGAGATCCTGCACCGGTTCGTAGCCGTTGCCGCGGATCGTCTCGGAATACATGTACGGATCGTAAATCAGCACATTGGTTTCCATCGCCGCGAAGCGCCGCGCCGAGCGCGTCCCGATCTTGCCGAAGCCGATGATCAGCACGGTCTTGCCGTAAAGATCGACCGGCATGTCCTTGTAGCGGTCGTGCCAGCGTCCCTCCTTCACCATCTTGTCCATCGCCGCGCCCTTGCGCGCCAGCGACATCGTCAGGAACACGCCGGCCTCGGCGACGCTGACCGAATTGGCGGTACCGCCGATCATCAATGGCACCTTGCGCCGCGTCAGCGCCGGCACATCGACCGCGTCGTAGCCGACGCCGATCCGCGACACCACTTCCAGATGGGGCGCGGCATCGAGTTCGGGATCGCTGAACGGCTGCACGCCGAGACAGATGCCGCTCGCCTCTTCCAGCACCTGGTGAAATTCGGCTTTCGGGATCGTCGGCACGAATTCAACGCCTTCGACATCGTCGCGCGCCTCGATCAGGGCCCAGCCCGATTTCGACATCGTCACCGGCACCATGATCTTCTTGCGGTTCAGTCCTGCGGTCTGTGCCATGGTCTCCCCTCAAAGCGATGAAAGTTTCTCGATTTCGGCGACGTAGCGGCGGTTCCAGGTCGGGCTCAGCATGACCTCGTTCATCACCAGCCGCTTCGGCAGCAGCGCGACATAAAGGATCAGATCGGCGCAATCCTGCGGCTGCACCATGCGGGCGCGCACCTCGGGTCCGACCGGGTTCGGCCGCCGGTCGAGGATCGGCGTCGCCACCTCGCCGGGCAAGAATACGCAGGAGCGGATGCCGTTGACGCATTCCTGCATGTTGATCGAGTGGCTCATCGCAACGACGCCGTGTTTTGCCGCGGTGTAGAGCGGCCCCGGGAAGCCGCCGATAAAGCGTCCCGCCATCGAGGCGGTGTGGATGATCAATCCGTCCTGCTGCGCCCGCATCAGCGGCAGCGCGACGGTCACGCATTGCGCCGGCGCGGCGAGATTGCCGGCGATCATCAACAGAGCGCTTTCCGGGGTCAGCTTGTCCCAGTGCCGGTCGTTGATGTTGATCCCGGCATTGTTGATTAGGATGTCGAGCCGGCCGATTTCGGCCGTGATGTACTCGCCGATCGCGCGCACCGCGGCCGGCTCGGTCAGGTCGCCAGGCTGAACATGCGCGCTGCCACCCTCGCGGCGGATGCGTTCGGCGACAACTTCAAGCGGCTCGCGGCGCCGGCCGGTTAGCACCACCGCCGCGCCTTCTCCCGCCAAAACCAGCGCAGCGGCCTCACCGATGCCGCTGCCGCCGCCCGTGACCCACGCCACCTTGCCCTGAAGCCGCTGCACCCGTCGCTCCCCAATGTCCGGTCGCTAGGCTAGCGCCTCACGGCGCGAGGGATAAGCCCATTCGGGCGCGAAAATACAAAAGGCCCGGTCGAGTTACAGACCACTTCTCGTGCCATCAACCGAGATTGAGCGCTCTCGGGCCACTGACAAACGGATTGTCCCGAACATAAAATCGCAACAGGCGGTCCGCCTCTCGCGTAATCCCGACCCTGATGCTCTGCCCGATTTCACCAGGTTCTTGGTCGCCGCGCCCGAGCCATAGCGGGCCCTCTCGGCAGAGATCGAGCCCATCGAGCCGACGATCGATCTGCAAGGCCGCGGCGAGCCTTCCCGGTCCTCGCGCCAGGTCGTGCACGCGCTCGAAACCACGGTTTCGCTGCATGATCGGGATGCCTTCGAGCGGCTCGATCGCCCTGATCAGGACTCCGGCTCCGATCCCGGCCGTCTCGCTGGAGACATTCAGCATGTAGGAGATGCCGTAGGCGAGATAAACGTAGGCGTGGCCACGATCGAGAAACAGCGACCGATTACGCCGCGTGATCCCTCGATAGGCGTGCCCGGCCGCGTCGCCGACGACATACGCCTCGGTCTCGACAATTCGCCCGCTGGCGACGCCGTTGGGTAACTCCCGCACCAATGTCTTGCCGATCAGATAGCGGGCGAGGGAGACCGTATCGATCGGCAACTCCGAGCGGAGGAGCGGCGGATGATCCTTTGAACGGCCGGATTTCAGGGGATAGGTTCGAGCCATTGCGCGCGCGACGGTCCCGGCTCGAACGGCTCGCCGAAATACTGCGTCTCCTGGGCCACCGTCCCGTCGAGGAATTCCATGATACTGACGGTGTAAGACGGCTGCCCGTCATAGGTCAGGACATATTCGGTGACCCAGAGGTTACCCGCGCCGATGATCCGCCGCACCGTGAAGCGCTTCCGGTTCGGCTGCGCGGTGCGAGAGGATTGAATGTTCCGCCGGCCGCGGATGCGCTCACCCGATTGCGGATATTCGAGCACCGCATCCTCTCGGTAAATCTGGTGCTCCGCCTCGAAATCACTCGCGTCGGAGGCAGCCCAGTGGCGTTCCAAAGCTGCTCGTATGTCCGCGTCCTCCATATCGATCTCCTAGACCATCGCCGCCGATGTGCAGTTCTTCGTATCATGCTCAGGCTTGGAACAGGTGTCTTCCAGCTTGGGGAAGGAGAGCCACTCTAACGGCGGAAGCTGAGTGGCCGAGAACGGTCGATAGTAGGCGCAGGCCTTTGTGGGTTTTCGACTCAGTGCGCCGGGCGAACACCAGGTCCGGCAGCCATAGGGTCATCGCCGGCCAGTTTCCTGTATGTTTGTTTGCATCGCGTCCGGGTCGTTCCCGGGTCGTCCACTCCGTCACCCGCCAGCCAAAGCGGCACCGGGTGACTGAACTCCGGGCATTAGCCGGTCCGGCGGCAGCAAGCGCATTCGCCGTTCATCATTCATAACGCCTGGAGGGCGAGACGATGCCGATCCCATTTCTGATGCTGCCGCCGCAAAGCGACAAGACCCGCGAATGGGGCCGCCGCCTGGCCGCCGACCATCCGGACCTCGAGGTGATCGTCGCCGAGACGCGCGAGGGCGCCGAGCAGGCGTTGCCTCTCGCCGAAGGCGCCTTTGGCACGATCCCGCCCGAGCTGTTGCCGAAGGCGCAGCAATTGCGCTGGCTGCAGGCGCCGCAAGCGGCGCCGCCGGCCGGTTACTATTATCCGGAGCTGATCGCGCACCCGGTCGCGATCACCAATTTCCGCGAGATCTACAACGATCATATCGGCGCGCATGTGATGGCCTTCGTGCTGGCTTTCGCCCGCGGCTTGCAGGTCTATCTGCCGCAGCAGCAGCGCCGCGAATGGAAGAAATTGCCGAACGACACCGGTGTCGTTCACCTGCCCGAGGCGAGTCTGCTGCTGGTCGGCGTCGGCGGCATCGGCAGCGAGGTGGCGCGGCTCGCCGTCGGCTTCGGGATGCGGGTGATCGGGGTCGATGCGCGCCGCCAGGACACCCCGCCCGGCATCGCCGAGCTGCACCGTCCCGACCGGCTCGACGAGTTGTTGCCGCAGGCCGATTTCGTCGTGCTGACGGTGCCGCACACGCCCGAGACCGAGGGCTTCATGAACCGCGCCCGCTTTCAGCGCATGAAGCGCTCGGCATTTTTCATCAATATCGGCCGCGGCATGACGACGAGGCTCGACGACCTCGTCGCCGCCCTCAACGCCAGCGAGATCGCCGGCGCCGGCCTCGACGTCTACGAGCAGGAGCCGCTGCCGGCCGACCACCCGTTATGGACCACCCCGGGCGTGCTGCTGACGCCGCACACCGCCGGCTACGGCCCTTATCTAGACGAGCGCCGCTTCGAGGTCTTGAGCGACAATTGCCGCCGCTTCGCCGCCGGCCAGCCCTTGCGCAATCTCGTCGATAAATCCCGTTGGTTCTAAACCCTAGAGTTAAAAAGCATAAAATGATCCGGCGCTCGCGTTCACCGGATAACGCGTCAGCAGGAG
>DATARH010000310.1:0-4181 GCA_036264235.1 Allostellaceae bacterium | reverse complement strand
ATCCGGTGATTGCCCGCCGAAAGCCGCTCGAGCTCGGCGCCGGTGTCGAAATCCTCGCGCTGCACCCGCACCGCCATGTCAGCCTCCGGTCACCGGCGGGAACAGCGCGACCTCGTCGCCGTCGCGCACCGGGTGCTCGCGCCCGACATAATCCTGGTTGACCGCCACCCGCACGACCGAGAGATCGCGCAGCGCCTCGGCGTAACCCGGCCCGCGGGTCTGCAGCCACTCGAGCAACCCGCCGACATCGCGCACTTCCATTGGCAAGGTCAGCTGCTCCTCGGCCTGACCGATCCGCGCCCGCAGCCAGGCGAAATAGAGGAGCTTCATTCGATCACCGCCGCGAACGGCAGGAACGCGACGGTCGCGCCCGACGCGAGTTCGGTGACGGTTTCATCGAGGATCGCGAAGCCCTCGCTCTGCACGATCGAGGACAGAATGCCGGCGCCGTCCTTCGGGAACCGATGTGCGACGAGGCGGCCGTCCTCGGCAGCCAGATTGGCCCGGACATACTCGCGGCGGCCGGCGCGCTTGCGGTAGCTGAACCCGGCGGCCACCGGGAAGGTTCGGGGCGGCGGCTCGATGGCGCCGGCGAGGCGCAGGATCAGCGGCCGCGCCAGCACCGCGAAGGTCAGCGCCGCCGCGACTGGGTTCCCGGGCAGGCCGACCAGCGGCACGCCGCGCACTTGTCCGAGCGCGACCGGCCGGCCGGGCTTGATCGCCAGCCGCCAGAAATCGAGCCGGCCGAGTTTCTCGATCGCCGAGCGTACGTGGTCTTCCTCTCCGGTCGAGACGCCGCCCGAGGTCACGATCAGGTCGTGCCCGGCGGCGGCTGCGGCGAGTTTGTCGATCAGCCCGGCCGCCTGATCGGCGCAAATCCCGAGATCGGTGACGGCGCAACCGAGCCCGGCAAGCAGCGCCGACAGCATCATGCGGTTGGCGTCGTAGATCGCGCCGGGTAGCAGTTCGGCGCCCGGCTCGCGCACCTCGTCGCCGGTCGACAGCAGCGCGACGCGCAGCCGGCGATACGCCGGCAATTTGGTTTGTCCGAGCGCGGCGGCGAGGCCGAGATCGGCCGGCCGCAGGCGCCGCCCGGCCGGCAATGCGACGCTGCCCTTGGCGACATCCTCGCCGGCGCGCCGGCCGTTGGCGCCCTTCTTGATGCCCGGTTTGATGTGGACCTTGGCCGCCTCCGGGCCGTCTTCGATGGTGCAGTCCTCCTGCATCATCACGGTATCGGCGCCGTCCGGCATCGGCGCGCCGGTGAAGATGCGGATCGCCTCACCGTGCGCGATGCGGCGCCCGAGGGGGTGACCGGCGGCGGCCCGTCCGCCGACCGGCAAGACCGTTTCCCGGTCGGGCAAGAGGTCGGCATGCGCGATCGCATAGCCGTCGACGGCGCTGTTCGGATGCGGCGGCACATCCATTTTCGCCACGAGATCGCGCGCCAGCACCCGTCCGGCCGCTTCGCCGAGCGCCGCCTCTTCCTCTTCGACGACCGGCACGACGCGCTCGGCGATCAGCGCCAACGCCGCGTCGACGCCGAGCAGCGTGCCGCCGAACGCGAAGCAGTCGTCGCTGAGCTGCGCCATCAGCCAAGCCCGAGATGATCGAGGATGAAGCCGGCGACCGTTGGCGGGTCGCCGAGCGGCAGCAGCGGCAATTTGGTCGGCAATGGCACATCCGAAGCGATCGCGACGATATGCGGATCGTCGGGATGGAGCAGGGGTTTCCCAACCGACGGACGGTGCACTTCGAGCTTCGGATGCGGGTGGAACTTGAAGCCCTCGACCAGTAGCAGATCGGCCGGGTTCATCGACGCGACCAGCTCGTCGAGCGACGGCTCGGGCGCGCCGCGGAGTTCGTGCATCAGTGCCCAGCGCCGCGACGAGGCGACCATCACCTCGTGCGCTCCCGCCTGCCGATGATGCCAGGAGTCCTTGCCGGGCCGGTCGACGTCGAATTCGTGGTGGGCATGCTTGATCGTCGACACCACGAGACCCCGGGCCACGAAATGCGGAATGATCGCGGTCAATAAAGTCGTCTTGCCGCTGCCGCTCCAGCCGGCGAGACCGAAAATGCGCATGCTTGCCGTCCTTAGCCTCACTTAGGCGGCCGCGCCGCCCGCCGCAAGTTTAGCTCAGGGGCAGGGTCTGCGTCTTGCCGTGGTGCTGGCGCAGCGGCCGTGACATGTGCGACAGGCCGAGTCGGAGATAATCGTAACCAGTGACGATCGTCAGCAGCGCTGCTATCCACAGCAGAAATTCGCCGATTGCCATTACCGGCAAAAAACGCGGGCCGGCGTCGCCGACGATCAGGACACCGATTGCGACCATCTGGATCGCCGTCTTCCATTTCGCCAGCCGCGACACCGGCAGTCCGAGCCGCAGACCGGCGAGGTATTCGCGCAGCCCCGAGACCAGAATCTCGCGGCACAGGATCACCAGCGCCGGCAGCAGCGCCCATTCGCTTCCGAGGCGGTCCTTCGCGACCAACATGAACAACGTGGCGGCGACCAGCAGCTTGTCAGCGATCGGGTCGAGGAAGCGGCCGAGTTCCGATTGCTGTGCCCAACGCCGCGCCATGTGGCCGTCGAGCCAATCGGTGAATCCGGCGGCCGAAAACAGTGCGCAGGCAAACCACCGGGCATAATCGCCCTGCAGATAGAAGCACGCGACGACGACCGGGATTACCAGGATGCGCGACAGAGTCAGCAGGTTGGGCAGGCTGGTCAGCGGCACGCGTTTCTCCAGGCGGTAATCGGGGGCCGGGAAAGCTAAGTTATCTTAGCCATCGCCGTGGAAGTGGTCATAAACCTTTTTTGCGACAGTTTTGCTGATTCCGGGCACCCGCTCGATCTCGGCCAGGCCCGCGCGGGCAACCGCGCGGGCGGAGCCGAAATGCCGCAACAGCGCCTGCTTCCGGCGGGAGCCGATGCCGGCGATCTCGTCGAGCGGCGACGTGCCGATCGCCATCGCCCGGCGGGTGCGATGAGTGCCGATTGCGAACCGGTGCGCCTCGTCGCGCAGCCGCTGCAGGAAGTACAGCACCGGGTCGCGCGGCTCGAGCGAGAAGGGCGGGCGGCCCGGCAGGAAGAATCGTTCGCGGCCGGCATTGCGGTCCGGTCCTTTGGCGATCGCGGCGAGCGGGACGTCGCCCACCCCGAGCTCGGCCAGTGTCGCCTGCGCGGCGCTGAGCTGGCCCTGGCCGCCATCGAGCAGGACGAGGTCGGGCCACGCGCCGCTTTCGCGCTCCGGGTCCTCCTTGAGGACGCGGAAGAAGCGCCGGCGCAGCACCTCCTGCATCATCGCGTAATCGTCGCCGCCCGCTTCGCCGGGGTCCCGGACGGCGCGGATGTTGAATTTGCGATAGGCGTTCTTGATCAACCCATCCGGCCCGGCGACGATCATCGCGCCGACCGCGTTGCTGCCCTGGATGTGGCTGTTGTCATAGACCTCGATCCGCTTCGGCGGTTCGGCCAAACCAAGCGCGGCGGCCACCCCTTCGAGCAGCAGCCGCTGCGAGGCGCTTTCGGCGAGACGCCGCCCGAGCGCCTCGCGTGCAGTCGCGAGAATGCGGTCGACCAGCCGCTTCTTGTCGCCGCGCCGCGGCACCGCCAATGTGACATGCGGCCCGCCGAGCGACAGGGCCTCCTCGACCAGCTCCTGGTCAGCCAGCGGGTGGCTCAGCAACACCAGCGGCGGCTTCGGCCGGGCGTCGTAGAACTGCCCGACAAACGAGGTCAGCACATCCTCGACCCCGAGCTGCGGATCGTGCCGCGGGAAATAGGCGCGGTTGCCCCAGTTCTGGCCGCCGCGGAAGAAGAACACCTGGACGCAGGTCTGGCCGCCGGCCTGATGCGCCGCGATCACATCGGCGTCGCTGATCCCGGCGACATGGATGTCCTGATGCCCCTGGACCAGGGAGAGCGCCCGGATGCGGTCGCGGATCAGCGCCGCTGCCTCGTAATCGAGCGCCTCGGCGGCGCGTTCCATCTCGCCGGCCAGGCGCTGTTGCACGTCGCCGCTGCGCCCGGTCAGGAAGCCGTGCGCCTGCTCCATCAGTAAGGCGTAATCCTCGCGCCCGATCCGCCCGACGCAGGGCGCGCTGCACCGCTTGATCTGGAACAGCAGGCACGGCCGGGTGCGGTTGTTGAAGATGTTGTCGCTGCACGAGCGCAG
>DATARH010000123.1:0-7420 GCA_036264235.1 Allostellaceae bacterium | reverse complement strand
TTCGATTTGGCGAGCGCCGACCGACTTAAGGAGCTGCTCGGCGCGATCGCGGTGTATGCCGCCGGCGGGCACCGGGCGCTGGCCGACTACAGCAAAAACAAGAGTGGCGAGGTCTTGCGCCTGACCGCGCAGTTGCGCGGCCAGACTTAAGCTCAAAAATAACGGGGCCGCGCTGATACCGCGGCCCCGTCCGAATACCCGATCTTCAGGATTTACGACTTGCTATGCCCGGCGGTGACCCGGTCCTTAATCTTGCTGAACGCGCTGTCGGGCAGGATCTTCTTCGTCACCAAATCGCTTGGTTCCTTGTAGGGGCGACCCTGCACGATCTTGCCCGCGTCGGCATCGGTGATGCCCGGCAGCGCCTTCAGCTCGGCGGCGCTGGCGTTGTTGATGTCGACCATCGCGGCGTTCGGCGCGACAGTCGCTTGCGGGCTGGCGGCCGGTTTCGGCATCGCAGCCGGCGCGGTGGAGTTATGGTTCGTATTGCTGGTCGCCAGTGGTTCCGCCGCCAGGACAGGGCCGGCGATCGTCAGAGCGAGGATGGTCAACGGCAGCCGAAAGAATTTCGACATCGATCTCTCCAAACTGGGACGAAGAATTTCGTCGCGTCCAGAACGGGAGCTGAATGAGCCTTCTTCCGACGCCATGAAAACATCACAAGTATGATATTTCAGCCGCAATTCGATTGTGAGTGGAATAAACAAATAGGGCCCGTGAGTCGCATCTCGTTTTGGCGCGTTCTCAGCGGAAAGGCTATGCACCGCTTGAAAGCGGGTCTTTAGCCGAGCGCGGCCGAGAGGTCGTCGATCAGGTCCTGCGGTTCCTCGATGCCGACCGACAGGCGCAGCAGGTCGGGCGGCACCGGGCTGTCCGGTCCCTCGACCGAAGCGCGGTGCTCGATCAAGCTCTCGACCCCGCCGAGCGAGGTCGCGCGTTTCCAGATTTCGACCCGTGCGGCCGCGGCGATTGCCGCCTCGGCGCCGCCATTGACCCGCACGCTGAGCATGCCGCCGAAGCCGCCCTGCATCTGCCGCGCCGCGACCGCATGGCCGGGGTGCTGCGGCAGCCCGGGATAGAGTACCGCCTCGACCTTCGGGTGGCGCGCCAGAGCCTCGGCGATCAGCTGCGCCGAGCGGCAGGCGCGTTCGACCCGCAGATACAGCGTGCGCATGCCGCGCAGTAACAGCGCGGCCTCGTAGCCGCCGAGGATCGCACCGCCGCCGCTGCGCGCCGCCACCAGGGCCTGCCAGAACTCGTCAGTGCGGCCCATTGTGAGCGAGCCGGCGATCACATCGCTGTGGCCGTTCAGGTACTTCGTCGCCGAATGCATCACGATGTCGGCGCCGAGCGCCAGTGGTCGGGTCAACACCGGCGTCGCCGCGGTGCTGTCGACCGCAAGCAGCGCTGCGGCCCGGTGCGCGATCTCGGCGGCGGCGGCGATGTCGGTGACCGACCACAGCGGGTTGGCCGGGGTCTCGATCCAGACAAGGCGGGTACGGCCCGGCACGACCGCGCCCCGCAATTCGTCGAGCGACGACGCATCGACGAAATCGACTGTCATTCCGCCCTTCGCGGCGAGACCGCCCAGCCAGCGCCGCAAGGCCCAGTACATCACTTTCGGCGCGACGACATGCGCGCCGGGCGGTAGGCTCTGAAACACCGCGGCGGCGGCGGCCATGCCGGAGGCGAACAGCATCGAGGCGGCGCCGCCTTCGAGCGCGGTCAGCAGCGCTTGCGGCTGATCGTAGGTCGGGTTGTCGGCGCGCCCATAACTGCGGCCGCGGCGATACTGGTTGTCGGGGTCGCGCAGAAAGGTTGTCGCGGGATGGACCGGCATCACCACGGCGCCGGTGGTTTCGTCGATCCAGCCGAGCGCCTGCGCCGCCAAGGTGGCCGGGTGCAGCGGTTTGTTGCCGCCGGCCATCAGGACGCTCAGTCGGCCTCGGCGGTGGCGGCTCGGCGTGCGTCGAACACGCGCTGGATCTCGCGCTCGATCGCCGGATCGGTGTTGAGCAGCGTGTCGAGATCGCCGGCGGCGAGCGTCAGCAGCTGACAGAAGGCGAGGGCGACGACATCGGCATTGCGGCGCGTCTCGCCGAGGATCGCCATCTCGCCGAAGAAATCGCCGGTTCCGAGCTGTACCGGGTGGCGCGGCACATGCACCTCAACGGCGCCGGAGGAGACGAAATACATCTGATCGCCGCGCTGGCCGCGGGTAATGATCTTCTCCCCGGGAACGGCCAGCCGCGGCCGCAGCAGCTGCGCCACTTGCTGGCGTGCCCGGTCGTCGAGCGAGGCGAACATCGGCACTCGCCCGAGCAGCTCCTCGCGGTTCAGCCCGAGGTCGAGCGTCGGCCGCGCGTCGAGCAGGTGGCGGCGGTGCTGCAGGTCGCGTTCGAGGTCTTCGAAGACATCGCGATTAACGATCGACTCGGCGCGAAGCTGCATGTAGCGCTCGTCCTCGGCACGCGCCGCCGCGCGCCCGAGGAAATGCGTCTCAAGCTGGCGCGCATAGCTCGGATATTGCAGCTTCAAGGCCGAAATCGCGCGCTCCAGCTCGGCCCGGCGCGCGGTCAGCAGGCGGCCTAGCGCGGTGCGCGCGGCATCGCCGAACAGCGGACCGATCTGCTCGTGGTTGAACCGGGTCAGCCGATGCACGACGGCCCGCGCCGCCAGCAGCAGCTCGTAGCGATCGGCGAGCTTTTGCGCCAGCGGGCCATCGATGCCGAAGCGGCGGTGCAACAGATGCGCGATACGGAAGGCACGATCGAATTTGACCAGCCGCGACGCCGCCAGCTCGTAACCGACCACCCCGTCGCTGCGTGCCTTCTCCCGCAGCTGCCCGGCATAGGCCAGGAGGACAGCGGCGCCCTGGCGCGAAACCGTCCGACCCTCGAAGTAATCCGAATAGGCTTCCTCTTCATGCTCGGCGAGCACCATCAGCGCCGCCTGGGTACGCTGCGCGTCGGGCAGCGCGACGACCTCGCTCTCGCCGGGAGTCGAGGTGCGGTAGACCGCCGCGACCTCGGCGGCGATATCGGCTTCGATCTGGTACTCGCGCGCGGTCGCCTCGATCTCCTGCTGCACCGCGGCCCGCGACGAGTCGAGCACCCGATCACGCACCGCCGCCTCGACCGGCGACAAGCGGCCGAGACGGATCAGGTGCATCAGCGGCCGCAGCGTCGGCGCGTTGACCAGGAGCGTGAACAGGACAAAGCCGGTGGCGAGCGCGCCGACCTGGTTGGGCAGGAGGTCGTTCTCGATCGCCGCCAAGGCGAGCGCCAGCGATACCGCGCCGCGCATGCCGCCCCACAGCATTACCAGCTTGTATTTGCCGTCGACCGGTTCGGCGATCCCGGTCAGGCTCAGCAGCGGGACAAGGACGTAAAGGGTGACCGCCCGCGCCACCAGCGCGGCCGCGACCAGCGCCGCCAACAGCCCGAAATACTCGAGCCACTTGCCATGGATAATGGCGACCTGTTCCGGCGCCTGCATCGCCGCCAGCAGGAAGATCAGCGAGCTGGCCCAGAAGGCGAGCTGCTCCCAACTCTCGACCAGGTTCTCCCAGTTGGACGGCGTCAGCCGGCGGCGTCCGCCGGCGCTGATCGTGATCGCCGCCGCGGCGACACCGACGACGCCGGAAACATCGATGTAATGGTCGCAGACGACATAGGTGATGTAGGCGGCGCCGACCGTCAGGGTCGGCTCGGCGACGCGGCTGCCGCGCAACAACGGGGTCAGCGCCATCGTCAGCTGCCCGGCGACAAAGCCGACGACAAGGCCGCCGATGAACTGCCACAGGAACCGCAGGACGCCGTCGAGCGCGCCGCCGCCCGCATGCGATGACAGCATGCCGAGTACGACCGAATAGATCGCGATCGCCGCCGCATCGTTGAACAGGCTTTCGCCCTCGACCAAGGTCGCAAGCCGCCGCGGCGCGCCGACCGCGCGAAACACGCCGACGACCGCGACCGGATCGGTGGTCGCGATGATCGCGCCGAGCGCGATGCAGGGCAGCAGGCCGAGATTCGAGATCGGCGCCAGCGCATAACCGGCGGTGAAGGTGCAGACGACGACCCCGATCACCGCAAGGAGCAACACCGGCCCGATCTCGTCACTGAGCTGGCGGACGTCGATGTTCAGCGCCGCCTCGAACAACAGAGGCGGCAGAAAAATCGCCAGCAGCGTTTCGCTGCTCGGCATGAATTGGTGCGCAGAGCCGGGGACGGCGCTAGCGGCAATGCCGAGCGCGATGCCGGCCAGCGCCAGCAGCACGGCATAGGGAATGGCAAGGCGCTCGGCGAGCGGCTGCAACAGGCTGACGAGGCCGAGCAGCGCCGCGACCCCAAGCACCGTTAACAAAATGTCCGGCATGGCGGCCAGCTTACCGGCCCGGCTCCGGTGCCGCAAGCACACCCGCCCGAAGGAATGGGCGCGGTTGACCGGCATCGATGCCGCGGCTACGACACCGCCGATGAACTCGTCCCTCGCCCGCCGGACGCTGCTCCTGGTTCTCGCCGCGACCCTATTGGCCGCTACGCCGGCGGCGGCGCAGCTGGCGCGCTTCCCGACCGCGCCGCTGACGATCGTGACCGCAAGCGGCCCGCACCGCTTCACGGTCGAAGTCGCGACGACGCCGGCGCAGATGGAACAGGGGCTGATGTTTCGGCAAAGCCTCGCCCCCGACGCCGGAATGATCTTCGATTACGGCGGCGTGTCGATGGCGTCGATGTGGATGAAGAACACGCTGATCCCGCTCGACATGCTGTTCGTCGATGCGAAGGGCCGCGTCATCGGGATTCACGAGCGCGCCGTGCCGCAATCGCTCGACACGATCCCGTCCCCAGGACCGGCGCGGGCGGTCATCGAGCTGAACGGCGGCACCGCCGCGCGGCTTGGCATCCGTCCCGGCGACAAGGTGGTGTTTCCGACGATCTTCGGAAATGCAGGCTGAGTATCCGACGTCCCAGCGAAAGCCGGGACCCATAGCTCACACGGATGAGCGGCGGATAAATGGGTCCCGGACTGCGCCGGGATGACAATCCTTATTTCGGCAAACCGTGCTGGTCCCAGTCGAGCGGACTGACCTGTTGCTGGACATCGGGTACGCGATCCATTTGTTCGAGGATCGCGTCGAAGCGCTTCCAGGCCCGGTCGAGCACCGTCGGCACCTCTTTTGTAGCCTCTCCGGATCGTTTGCGGCCGCGCTTGCGTCGATCCGTTATAGCTTTTCTCATTCCGCACCTTCAGCCCTGGCCGGTTGAGACATGGATGTACTCCTTTCGCCCAGCAAAGCTAAGGCAGCGCCGCCTTCGGCCGAAGGCAGCTGGTCGAAGGTGCATTGCTGCGGCGCCTTGTCCGGGCGCCAGCGCAACAGCGTCGTCCCGTGGCGGAAACGGGCGTCGGTAACCTGGTCGTAGCGCACCTCGACGACCAGTTCGGGTTTGAGCGGCTGCCATTCGCCGGAGCGTTCGGTGCTCCAGCGGCTGGGGCCGCCCGGGGCGCGGCCGGTAAAGCCGGGCGGCGCGATCAGGGCTTCGAGGCGGCGGGTCAGTTCGGGCTTGTCGCGCGCCGGGATCGTGGCGGTAAACCCGACATGGTGCAGCAGGCCGGCATCGTCGTAGAGGCCGAGCAGCAGCGAGCCAACGAGATCGCTGTTCTTGCCGTAGCGGAAACCCCCGACGACGCAATCGGCGGTCTTCTGCCGCTTGTATTTCTGCATCGCATCGCGGGTGCCGGACAGATACGGGAGATCGGCACGCTTCGCGATGATTCCGTCGATCTCGCCGACCAGACTATCGAGCCAACGCAGCGCCGCGTCACGGTCGCCGGTGCTCGGCGACAGCCGCAATGCCGGGTTGGCAGGTTGCTTCGCGAAAAAGGCTTCGAGCGCGCGCCGGCGCTCGTCGAAGGGCTTGTCGAGAAGCGCGCGGCCCTTCGCGTCTTCGAGCAGATCGAAGGCGATGTAGACCGCCGGATGCTCGGCGACGAGCTTGCGGACCCGGCTCTCGGCCGGATGAAGCCTGAGTTGCAGTGCCTCGAACGACAGCCGCCGCTCGACCGGGATTACGATCTCGCCGTCGAGCGCGAAGCGCATCGCTTTCAGGTCAAGAAACGCCGCGGCGACATCCGGGAAATACCGGGCGAGCGGCTGCCCGGATTTCGAGCGCAGCTCGATATTGTCGCCATCGCGGAAAGCGAGACAGCGGAACCCGTCCCATTTCGGCTCGTAGCGCCAATTCGAGCCGGCCGGCAGTTCAGGGACCGGGCGCGCCTCGATCGGCGGCGTGTTCGGGTCCAGCGGCATCGAGCGCGGCCATTCGCAACAATGCGGGCGAGACGCCCGCGCTCCCGAAAACGCTTACGATTTTAGAAGCGCGCCGGCGATCTCGTCCCACTCGGCATCGAGCGCGGCATCAGACGGGGCCTTGTCGGCGCGGCGGTACCAGCCGCCGGCATTCCCGGCATCGCCCTCAACCCGGTGGAGATAGGCATGCGCCCAGGCACCATCCCTGCCCTTAGCGTCCTGCGCGCAGCGATGCGCCCGGTGCCAGTCGCCCTTCTTCTGCCACCACAGTGCCTGCAAGGCCGAGCTCAGCACCGGCGGCGGCGCATCCTGGGCCAGCGACGCTTTCAGACCATTCACATCCATGACCGGTCCTCCTTAAAGCTTGCCGACTTTATCGTCTAAATTCGGGAAACGGTATCGGCGGATTGCGCTGCGCTCCATCCGCCCTACGGGACAGCGATGTAGGGCGGGTGGAGCGAAAGCGAAACCCGCCATCTCTAGGCCAACAGCCGGTCGAGCCGGTCGCGCAGGCGGAAATAGCCGCCGACCACCGGCAGGAACCACGGGTTGCCGGAATAGAGCGCGTGGCCGGGGAAATCCGGACGGTCGAAGGCGCAGGGCGCGTTGACGGCGCCGGCGATCTTTCGCGCCGTCTGCCAGCCGAGATAGGTCATCATCGCGATGCCGCTGCCGTTGCAGCCGAGACAGAAATGCATGCCGTCTTGCTGACCCATATGCGGCAGCGCGTCGAAGGTGAAGGCCGTGTTGCCGTCCCAGCCATGGGTGATCCGCACGCCGGCCAGTTGCGGAAAGCGCTCGGTCATGTAGCCGTAGAGAATGCGAGCGCTGAGCCTGGGATCGACATGGGTGAACCGGGCCCGGCCGCCGAACACCATGCGCCGCCCGTCCGGTGACAGGCGGTAGTAGCACAGCACCCGCTTGGTGTCGGACAGGCTGCGCCATTTCGGGATCAGCGAGCGGGCGAAGTCCTCCGGCAGTTCCTCGGTGGCGATGATGTGGCTGGCGATCGGCACGACGCGCCGGCGCAATTGCGGCGTCACTTCGCCGGTGTAGCCGTTGGTCGCGATCACCACCTCGCCGGCGGTGACGACGCCGCGGCTGGTCTCG
>DATARH010000116.1:0-11179 GCA_036264235.1 Allostellaceae bacterium | reverse complement strand
TGTTGCTCGGCGTGTCGAGGTCGGAGGTGTAGGCCGAGGCCGTGATCATGCCGATCGCCTCGTCGCCGAAGCTTTTGAGCAGCGCGTCGTCGCAGGCCGGCCCGCCGCCGAGCACCGGCAAGGTCAAACCCGCGTCCTTGTATTGCTTCATGAATTTGAGTGGGTTCGAGCCGGCGAAGCCCTGCACGACGACATCGACCCCGCTCAACTGCGCGAGGTACGGTGTGTAGTCGGGGGTGACGATCGGCGGCCACAATTTCTTGACGATCTTGCCGCCATTGTCCTCGAAGACCCGCTGGAAGCCGCCCATCTGCTCGTAGCCAAAGGCGAAATCCTCGGAAATCGTGATCGCGCTCTTGTACTTCAGCTCCTTGGCCGCGTATTCGGCGAGCGGGTGCATGTTCTGCGCCGAAGTCGCCGAGGCGCGCACGAAATACGGGTTCGGCTTGCGCTGCGTCATGTCCTCGGCGGCGGCCAGGCTGAGGATCGGCACCTTGTGCTGCGCCACATAATCGGTGATCGCCAGCAATTCGAAGGCGGCGAGCGGCCCGAAAATCATGTCGACGTTGTCGCGCTCGATCAGCTCCTGCGCCTTGGTCTTGGTGCCGGCCGGGTTGCCGCCGGTGTCGCCGACGACCAGCTCGGCCTTACGCCCGCCAAGTGTCCAGTTGTGATCCTTGAAGAACAGGTTTGTGCCCTGCTCCATCTGGATGCCGCCCTGCGCCAGCGGCCCGGTCTTGACCGTCAATAGGCCGATCTTGACCGGCTTGTCCTGGGCAATCGCCGGCATCGGCAGGCTGGCGGCGACCGCCGCGCCGGCGGCAGCCTTCACCAATGTCCGTCGGGTCAGCTTCGTAGCCATGTCCTTCCCTCCTCGTGCCGGTGCGGGCCGGCGCTGATTTTGTCGGGCGCGCACGCTAGGAAATTGGCGCGCGCCGGTATAGCGCGAAAAAGAGCTATTCCGGCCGCTGCGACTACTCGCCCATCTGCAAGAGCGCGCCGCGGCGGCGGGCGTCGCGGAAGGCGAGAACGAAGATGAAGGCGCCGAGCGCCATCAAGACCAGGTCGAGGGCGAGCGCAATCGCGAGATAGTCGAGCCGGAAGGCGCCGGAGAACAACACCGCCCGCATGCCTTCGAAGACATAGGTCGAGGGCAGGGCCCAGGCGAAGGGCTGCAACCACCCCGGCAGGGTCGATACCGGGTAATAGACGCAGCTGAGCGGCGCCAGCGCGAAGATTACGGTCCAGGCGAGGCTTTCGGCGCCCATGCCGTGCCGCAAGATGCCGCCGCAGATCGCCAGCCCAAGCGCCCAGCCCATCACGGTCAGCACGACGAAGAACGCGACGAGCGGCAGCCCCATATCGAAGATCGAATAGTGATAGAGCGGGATCGCCAGCAGCGTCGCCGGGACGACGCCGATCGTCACGCGAATGAGGCTCATCGCCAGCAACGAGATCACCCACTCATAGGGCCGCAGCGGCGTCACGAACAGCTGCCCGAGATTGCGCGACCACATCTCCTCGAGGAACGATATCGACAGGCCGAGCTGGCTGCGGAACAGCGCGTCCCACAGCATCACCGCGCCGAGCAGCACGCCGAAGGCCTGCGCGATATAGCTGCTGTTGGTGCGCAGGAACTGGCTCATGAACCCCCAGATCAGCATCTGCAGGGTCGGCCAGTAGAGCAGTTCCAGCGTGCGCGGCCACGAGCTGCGCAGGATGTAGAGATAGCGCAGCAGCATCGCCCAGATGCGTGCCGGCTCGAACGAAGCCTCCCCGAAGCGCCGGATTGCCGGGCTGGTCACTGTGCCGGCTCCAGCAGCTCCTGGCGGCCCCGTGCGATCTGCAGGAACACTTCTTCGAGATCGGTCCGGCCGTAGCGGCGGATCAGCTCGTCCGGGCTGCCGCGATCGACCAGCCGCCCCGCCTTCAGCATCATCACGTCGGAGCACATCCGCTCGACCTCGGCCATGTTATGCGAGGCCAAGAGGATCGTCGCGCCGGTGCGGTCCCGGTACTCTTCGAGATAGCCGCGTACCCAGTCGCCGCTGTCGGGGTCGAGCGAGCCGGTCGGCTCGTCGAGCAGCAGCAATTCCGGGTCGTTCAGCAGCGATTTGGCGAGCGCCACCCGCGTCTTCTGGCCCGCCGACAATTTGCCGGCGGGCCGGTCGAGCAGCGGTTCGAGCTGTAAATCTGCTGCAAGCCGCGCGATGGTCCGCCCTCGTTGCGGAACGCCGTAAAGGCGGGCGTAGACCGCCAGGTTCTGCCGCACGGTCAGCCGATGCGGCAGGTCGACATAGGGCGATGAGAAGTTGATTCGCGGCAGCACGCGGTAGCGGTGCCGCAGCACGTCCTCGCCGAAAATCCGCACGCTGCCCGAGCTCGGCAGCAGCAGCCCGAGCAGGATCGACAGCGTCGTCGTCTTGCCGGCGCCATTGGCGCCGAGCAGGCCCGCGGTGACGCCGCGCTCGACCGTAAATGACACATCGCTGACCGCGACGGTCTCGCCGTAGCGCTTGACCAGATCGGATACGGCGATGACGGGCTCGGACATCGCCCCTATATGGCGCATGGTCGGGCACACGGCCAGAACGGCCGCCGCCGGTTTTGGGAGGAGCTGCCTTGCGCACCGCCACTGCGATGAGCCCGCCCGAACCGCGGGGCGATTTCGACCGGATCAGCCTGCGCCGCTTCGTCCTGATCCGCTGGGTGGCGGTCGCGGGACAGGCGGTGGCGCTGCTGGTCATCCATTTCGGCTTCGGCTTTTCGCTGCCGCTTTTGGCGGCGCTCGGCGTGGTCGGCGCCTCGGTGCTGCTGAACCTGGTCTTCGCCGCCTATCGGCGCACCGCGACCCGGCTCGAAGAGCGCGAGGCCGCCTGTTATCTCGGCTACGACCTCTGTCAGCTGGCGCTGCTGCTGTGGCTGACCGGAGGCCTCGAAAACCCGTTCTCGATTCTGATCCTGGCGCCGGTGACCGTGGCGGCGACGATCTTGTCGCGCCCGCCGGTCATCGCCTTGGCGACGGCCGCGATCGCCGCGATTTCGGTGCTGGCCTTGTGGCACATGCCGCTGCCGTGGCGGCCCGATTGGCCGAGCGGCGCGCCGGTGTTCCCGCCCGAGCTGGTGCTCGGCATCTGGACCGCGCTCGTGATCGCCACGGTATTCATCAGCGGCTATGCCTGGACGGTGGCGCAGGAGGCGCGGCAGCTACGCGATGCCGTGGCGGCGACGCAGCTGGCGCTGGCGCGCGAGCAGCGGGTCGCCGCGGTCGGCTCGCTGGCGGCGGCGGCGGCGCATGAGCTCGGCAGCCCCTTGGCGACGATCGCCGTCGTCGCCAAGGAGCTGGCGCGCGATCTGCCGGCGGACTCGCCGCATGCCGAGGACGCGGCCCTGTTGCTGAGCCAGTCGGAGCGCTGCCGCCGCATTCTCGCCGACCTCGCCCGCCAGCCCGAGGAAGATGGTGGCTCGCCCTATACGAGCCTACCGATCTCGGCACTGGTCGAGAACGCGGCGCTGTCGCACGATCCGCGCATCCGTCTGATCTTTGCCACCGCGCAGGGGGCCGAGGATGACGAGCCTCTGGTCAAGCGCAGCCCGGAAATCCTGCATGGCCTTAACAACCTGATCCAGAACGCGCTGCAATTCGCCCGGCGCGAGGTCAGCGTCACCACCTCCTGGGACGGGGCGACCGTCACGGTCGAGGTCGCCGATGATGGGCCCGGATTCCCGCCGCACTTGCTCGGCCGTCTCGGCGAGCCGTATTTGTCGACCCGGGCGGGAGCCTCCGACCACATGGGTCTGGGGATCTTTATCGCGCAGAGCCTGCTCGAACGCAGCGGGGCGCAATTGACCTTCGACAATCTGGTCGAAGGCGGCGCCCATGTTGTCATTTCGTGGAACCGTGCCAATCTGGAGGCAATAGCGCGACATCCCGTCGCGGCCGAGCAGGCCGCGGCTTAGGTCGCGCAAGTAAGAAACGAGAGGCAAGCCGTATGAATACGCCATCGGCCGCAGGGGATGAATTGGCGGCCCCGCTGCGCAACCTGCCGGAATCCGAGCGCACGCTGCTGATCGTCGATGACGACGCGCCGCTGTGCCAGCGGCTGGCGCGCGCGATGGAGCGGCGCGGCTTTGTCGTCGCCACCGCCGACAGCGTTGCCAATGGGGTCGCCGCCGCGACCGCACATCCACCCGCCTTTGCCGTCGTCGATCTGCGGCTCGGCGACGGCAGCGGACTGGACGTCGTGAGCTCGTTGCGCAGCGCCCGGCCGGGCGCTCGGATCGTCGTGCTGACCGGTTACGGCAACATCGCCACGGCCGTTGCCGCGGTGAAGGCGGGCGCGCTCGATTATCTGCCGAAGCCGGCCGATGCCGACGCGGTCGAGCGCGCGTTGCTGGCCCAGGAAGGCGAGGCCCCGGCGCCGCCGGAGGACCCGATGTCGGCCGACCGGGTGCGCTGGGAACACATCCAGCGGGTCTTCGAATTGTGCGACCGCAATGTCTCGGAGACCGCCCGTCGGCTTAAGATGCATCGCCGCACCCTGCAGCGCATCCTCGGCAAACACGCGCCGCGCAGCTGACATCGCTATTTCGGGACGGCCAGCGCCACATTGGCGAGTTCGCCGGCGGCGATATTGATACCGACCACGGCCCAGCCGCCATTCTCGCGGGTCAATAGCGGCCCGCCGCTGGTGCCGCGGGTCGCCGAGCAATCGTGCAGCAGCAGCGTGCCCTCGGGACGACGGGTCACAATCCCGATGTGGCATTCGCGGTCGGCCATCAGCAGCTGCGCCCGGTCCTGGTTGTAGCCGGCGATTGCTACCGGCAGACCGGGGGCCGGGGCCGTCGTCGCCAAGGGCAGCGGCGCCGCCTCGGCCGGCACCGGTTCGGCCAGTTCGAGCCGCGCCCAGTCGGCGGTTTGCGGCGGCTTCCCCGCGCCGTCGTAGCCCGGCCCGGCCGTATAGCGCGACACCAGCCGGTGCCAGCGGAACGCGCCGCGCTGATATCCGATCAGCACGTGCAGCGACACCGGCTGCAACATCGCGCGGGTGCGTCGGTTATAGAGGCAGTGTGCCGCCGTCAGCACGGTCGCTGGGCCGATCAGCGCCCCGGTGCAGCGGGTGCCGACGTTGGTCTGGATTTTTAGGACTGCATTCCACGGCGGCGCGTTCGAATCGACAACGACGCGCGCATCGGTGTCGCGGATGCCGGGCAGCGCCGGCAGCTCGGCGGCAAGGGTTTGACCGGCCAGGGCGAGCAGCCAGCCGGCGGCGATCGGGCCGAGCAGACGTATCGTCAGCGCGATAGCTGCGCCCCGAGAAACCGGTCGATGTGCTCGAGCCAGGCGTTGCGGGTTGGGTCCCTCTCGAGAAACGGCTGATGCTTCGAGTCACGCAATTCGGCGACCGTGCAACGCGGCAGCAGCCGCGCCGCCCGGCGCTGCGCCTTGACCGAAACGACGACTTCGCGCCCGGCGATGCCGATCAGTGTCGGCGTGGCGATGCTCGCGAGAAACTCCGGCTTGCCGATGCGTGCGATCAGCCCGAGCGCGGTGTCGAGCCAGCCATAGGTCGGCCGCCCGAGTCGCAAGGCCTGGTTGGCCGATTGCCAGGAATAGCGCAGTCGGCAGCGCTCGGCGTCGCTCGATACTCGGCTGGTGGCCGGGGTCGGCGGCCGCTTGCGCCACCTCGGCGTCCCCGGGATATAGCCGCAGCCGAGGCCGCTGAAGCGCAGCGGCCCGGTGACGCAACGCAGCGCCGTCGGCGGCAGCTTGCCAAGGCGCAGCCCGAACATCGGGGCGGATAAGACCGCCGCATCGAACAAACCCGGGTTTTCGGCGAGGCACAGCAGCGCAATGGCGCCGCCCATCGAATGCGCGATCAGCACGCGCGGCAGGCGGCTCGTTACCCGCGTGGTTACAAAGTCGGCCAGATCGGCCGCGTCGCGATCGAATTGCCGCGCCCGCGGTCGCGCCGGCCAGCGCTCGGGCCGCACCGAGCCGCCTTGGCCGCGCCAGTCGAAGCACCAGACGCCGAAGCCGCGGGCGGCAAGATCGCGCACCGTCTCGAAATGCATCTCGATGAAATCGCCGAAGCCGCCGGCGATCACGCATTCGGCGCGGGCGCCGCGCACCGGCAGGTGGCCCCAGCGCAAGATCGCGCCGTCGGCGGTCATGAAGCGGCCCCAAACAAACCCTTCCGGGGCGAGGAACCGCTCCGGCAAATGCGGTGCGTTCCCCGCCCGGTGCAGATGCGGGTCAAGCAACAACGTGTCGGGCATTTTCACCCCTAAGGTTCGCGCCGGCTCGTTACCCCGGAATCATGGCCGCCAAATGGCAAAAACAGCATCGTCGCGTTTGGATGCAAGCGCCGGGCCGCACCCTTGCCGGAACATGGTTTCGCTTTGCTTAATCGCCCCGTTCAATCGCGGTGATAGGGATGGCCGACGAGGATCTGCTGCGCGCGATAAAGCTGCTCCAGCAGCATGCAGCGGGCGAGCAGATGCGGCCAGGTGAGTCGACCCAGCGACAGCACAGCGTCGGCGCGCTTGGTCACCGCGCCGCCAAGCCCGTCGGCGCCGCCAATCGCGAAGGCCAGGATGGGAACGCCGCTGTCGCGCCAGGCGGCCATGCGGTCGGCAAAGGCGCGGCTCGACCACGCGGTGCCGCCCTCGTCGAGGGCGACCAGCATTGCGCCCGTCGGCAATGCGGCCAGGATCAGCTCTGCCTCGCGAGCCTTTAGCTGCTCGGGCGGCAGTCGTCTTTTCTCTTCGAGTTCAGTGATCGTCGTCGGCGGCACGATCCGGTCGGCATAGAGATTCTGCAGATCATGCAGCGGGCCGCGGCGCATGCGGCCGATCGCGAGGATGTGAAGACGGATCGTCTGCCTCTGGCTAAGGTTGCGCCGCCTCGATCCGCGGGGCGTCGTCGCCCCACATTTTTTCGAGGTTATAATAGGCGCGGATGTCGGGCCGGAAGATGTGCACGATGACATCGCCGGCATCGACCAGGACCCAGTCGCCCTGCGTCTTGCCTTCGACCAACACGCGCGGCCCGCCGCCAAGCGCCGCTTCGAGATGCTCGGTCAGCGAGGTGACCTGCCGGGCCGAGCGGCCGCTCGCGACAACCATGTAGTCGGCGATCGTCGTCTTGCCGGCGAGGTCGAGGGTCACGATGTCCTCCGCCTTGCCGTCTTCGAGGCTATCGACGATCCGGTGCAGCAGTTCGGCCGGTTCGAGGCTGCGCCGTGGGCGGGGCCTCAGGGTGGCGATCGATGCGGTCTGCGTGAGGGCGATTTCAGGCGTCACTTTGGGTCGGTGCTCCTGCAGTCGTTGCAAAACCCGCTCGGCGCGGATCCGCGTCGCCGAACGAGGGTCGAGCCTGGTGTGAAAAAACGCCCAGGCGGGCGGGGTCATGTCGGCCAGCCGGCGCGTCCGTCGGCCGCTGATGCGGGCGCGAGCAAAGCGGCGCGCGGCCTTGCCGGCGAGCGCCTTCAGCGAGGTCGCCGGCCGGTCGAACACAGCGACCGGAACGGTCCGGAAAATCTCTTGCCAACGCTCCCAATATGGGAATTGCGCGAGATTATCGCCACCCATCAGCCAGACGAAGCGGATGCCCGGAAAGCGCCGGCGCAACGCCCGGATGCTGTCGGCGGTGTAGCTCGTGCCGAGCGTCGCCTCGATGCCCGTGACGCGGATGTGGCGCTCGACCCCGGCGACCCCGGCGGCCTGTTTCAGCCGCTCCGCAAAGGGCGCCATCCCGGCGGTCGGCTTCAGCGGGTTCTGCGGCGACACCAGCCACCAGACCTCGTCGATATCGAGAAGCTTGAGCGCGAGCCGGCTGATATGCAGATGCCCGCCATGGGCCGGGTTGAACGAGCCGCCCAGGAGCCCGATGCGACGATGCCTGGCGCTGTTCAGGGGCGCACCTGCCCGCTGCCACGGACGAGGTATTTGTAGGTGGTTAGCTCGGCGGCGCCGACCGGACCGCGCGGCGGCAGCCGTTGCGTCGAGATGCCGATTTCGGCGCCCATGCCGAATTCGCCGCCATCGGCGAATTGGGTCGAGGCATTGACCAGCACGATCGCGCTGTCGACTTCGCGCAGGAAGCGTTCGGCGGTGGCGCCGTCTTCCGTCACGATGGCATCGGTGTGATGCGAGCCATAGCGCTCAATATGCGCAATCGCGCCGCCGACGCCATCGACGATGCGAATGGCAAGGATTGCGTCGAGATATTCGGTGGTCCAGTCGGCCTCACTCGCCGGCAGAACCGCCGAATCGAGCCCCAGGGTGGCCGCGTCGCCGCGCAGCTCGCAGCCGGCGGCCCGCAGCTCGGCGAGGATCGGCGGCAGGATCGTCTTGGCGACCTTGCGGTCGACCAGCAGGGTCTCGGTCGCGCCGCACACCGAGACCCGCCGCATCTTGGCGTTCAGCGCGATCGCCCGTGCCTTATGCGGGTCGGCGGCGCCGTCGATATAGGTGTGGCAAAGGCCTTCCAGATGGGCGATCACGGGGATGCGACTCTCGCGCTGCACGCGTTCGATCAGTGATTTGCCGCCGCGCGGCACGATGACGTCGATGACGCCCGACATCGTCAGCATCAGCCCCACCGCAGCCCGATCGCGAGAGGGGACCAGTTGGACTGCGTCTTGCGGCAAGCCGCCTTGGCTAAGCCCTTGCTGCAGCGCCGAAACCAAGGCGCGCGAAGATTGAAAGCTCTCGGAACCGCCGCGCAGAATCGCCGCGTTTCCGGACTTTATGGCCAGACCGCCGGCGTCGGCGGTCACGTTGGGTCGGCTCTCGTAGATGATGCCGATGACGCCGAGGGGCACGCTGACCCGGGAAATATCGAGGCCGTTTGGGCGGGTCCATTCCGCCAGCACGCGGCCGACCGGGTCGGGCAGGGCGGCGATGTCCTCGAGCCCCTTGGCGACGGCTTCGAGCCGCTTCGGGTCGAGCGCGAGGCGGTCGAGCAGAGCCGCCGAGATGCCGGCGCGCTTCGCTTCCGCGAGGTCTTCGGCATTGGCGGCAAGAATCTCGTTGGCGCGCGATCGCACCGCTTGTGCCGCCGTCGTGAGTGCCGCGATCTTTGCCTCTGGCGAGGCCAGGGCGAGCTGACGCGCCGCCTCGCGGGCGCGCCGGCCGATCTCGGCCATCGCCGCGTTGAGGTCGGCGACCTCCGGTTCGGACGAAGAGCGCAGCAGCGTGTCGGGGCTCATCGCGGCTCGGTCAGGACGAGATCGTCCCTGTGGATAATTTCGTCGCGGCCACGATAGCCGAGGATCGCCTCGATTTCACCGCTCTTGTGCCCGGCGATGCGCTGGATGTCGGCACTGGCATAGGCCGACAGGCCGCGGCCCGCCTCGCTGCCGGCGCGGGTGCGGATTGCGATGCAGTCGCCGCGCTCGAAACTGCCCTCGACCGCGACCACCCCCGCCGGCAGCAGGCTCTTGCCGCGGCGCAGCGCGGCGGCGGCGCCGTCATCGACAATGACCATGCCCGCCGGGCTGACCGCGCCGGCGATCCAGGCCTTGCGGGCCGACCGCGGTTCGCCGCCCGGCAGAAACAGCGTCGCGCGGGCGCCGGCCTCGATCGCGGCGAGCGGGCCCGTGTTGTCGGGACCGGCTTCGATCCAACCCTGGGCGATCAGCATGCGGCAGCCGGCATGCATCGCGATGCGGGCCGCGGCGAGCTTCGTCACCATGCCGCCTGAGCTGTAGCCGGGCGGCGCCGAGCCTGCCATCGCCTCGATCTCGGGCCCGATCTCGCGCACCAGCGGCACGTGTCGGGCACCCGATTCCTGCCGCGGGTCGGCAGAATAGAGGCCGTCGATATCCGACAGCAGCACCAACATGTCGGCGCTGGTCATCTGCGCCACACGGGCGGCGAGGCGGTCATTGTCGCCAAAGCGGATTTCGGTCGTTGCAATCGTGTCGTTCTCGTTGACCACCGGCACCGCGCCGAGCGCCAGCAATTGCGAGAAGGTGGCGCGGGCGTTGAGGTGACGGCGCCATTCCTCGGTGTCATCGGGTGTCAGCAGGATTTGCGCGACGGTGATGCCGTGCCGCGCCAGCGCCTCCTGATAGGCATGCGCGAGGCGGATCTGCCCGGTTGCCGCCGCGGCCTGCTTTTCTTCGAGCTTTAGGCTGCGGCCGAGGAGGCTGAGATGGCGGCGGCCGATCGCGATCGCGCCGGACGACACCAGGATCAGCTCCTGGCCGCGGCGGCGGCAGCGCGCGACATCGTCGATCAGGCCGTCGAGCCAAGCGCGGCGGATTTCGCCGTCCTCGCCGACCAGCAGCGCCGACCCGATCTTGATGACCAGCCGCCGCGCTTGCGTTAGGGCGGAGGCAGGCGAAAGGTTTGGACCGCGGCCGTCCCGGCCGCCTGTTGCGGGCGAGACGCCCGCGATCCGGTCAGCGTTTGCCATCACGCCATCACGCTTCGACCAGCGCCTCGCCGGCCTCGGCGCGAGCCGCCTCAATCGCCTGGTAAAGCCCGGCGAGCACTTCGGTCACGCCGGCGCCGCTGACCCCGGACAAGGCGAGGACATGGGCACCCTTTCCTGCCGCGCGGGCAAGTGCCCGACGCTTCGTCTCGATCTCCTCCGGATCGATCGCGTCGAGTTTGTTGAGGCCGATGATCTCCGGTTTCTCGGCGAGGCCGTGGCCGTAGGATTTGAGCTCGTCGCGGATTGTTCGGTAATTGCCGACCACATCCTCCTCGGTGCCGTCGATCAGGTGCAGCACCACGGCGCAGCGCTCGACATGGCCGAGGAAACGGGTGCCGAGCCCGGCTCCCTCGCTGGCGCCCTCGATCAGCCCAGGCAGATCGGCCAATACGAACTCGCTGTCGCCCAGCCGGACGACGCCGAGCTGCGGATGCAAGGTCGTGAACGGGTAGTCGGCGATTTTCGGCCGGGCATGCGACACCCGCGACAGCAGGGTCGATTTCCCGGCATTCGGCAATCCGACGAGCCCGGCATCGGCGATTAGTTTCAGCCGTAGCCACACCCATAATTCCTGCCACGGCCAACCCGGGTCGGCGCGGCGCGGCGCTTGGTTGGTCGAGGTCTTGTAATGGGTGTTGCCAAACCCGCCATCGCCACCGCGCAGCAGGACAACGCGCTGCCCTGGCCGGGTCAGATCCGCCAGCAGGGTTTCCTTGTCATCGTCGAAGACAT
>DATARH010000112.1:0-8427 GCA_036264235.1 Allostellaceae bacterium | reverse complement strand
AGATTCCGAACGCGCCGGGCATGTCGCCGGGGCTCGGGCTGACCGTCAACGGCGTCAGCGATTTCGACTCGGCGCTGCTGAACGAGAACCAGCGCCAGATCACCCATTACGCGATCGGCACATTGCAGAAAAAGGTCAACGACCTCGATTTCCAGGTCTCCGCCTTCACCCGCTACAGCAGCCTCTATTTCAGCCCGGACCCGCTCGGCGATCTGCTGTTCAACGGCATCGCCCAGACCGCCTACCGCCGCAGCATCGCGGCCGGAACCCAGGGCGACGGCAGCTATCGCCTGAATCCCGACCACACGTTGCGCTTCGGCTATTTCGTGCAGGGCGAGCGCTCGTCATCGGCGACCAATTCGCTGGTGCTTGCGACCGATGATACCGGCGCGCCGCTGACGGATCAGCCGACCTCGATCATCGACCAGAGCGGCAAGACTGGCTGGCTCTACGGCGTCTATCTGCAGGACGAGTGGAAAATCTGGCCGACGCTCACCTTGAACTTCGGCGGTCGCTTCGATCTGGTCGATGCTTTCACTCACGAGAAACAGCTCAGCCCGCGCGTCAACATCGTCTGGCAGCCGACCGAAGCGACGACGCTGCACGCCGGCTACGCGCGCTACTTCACGCCGCCGCCCTTCGAGCTGGTCGGAAATACGACGATCGGCTTCCTTGCCAACACCACCGCGGCGCCGGCGATCACGCAAGACAACACGGCCAAAGCAGAGCGCGACCATTACTTCGATGTCGGAGCGACCCAGATCCTGTTCCCCGGGTTCAAGGCCGGCATTGATGCGTATTACCGCCGGGCTAAGAATCTGATCGATGAGGGCCAATTCGGCGCGCCGGTCATTCTGACGCCGTTCAATTATGCCCACGGCATCAATCGCGGTGCCGAGCTGACGCTGACTTACGATATCGAGGACTGGCATTTTTATGGAAACTTTGCCGCAGCAAAAGCGCTCGGCAAAAACATCATTTCGAGCCAATTCAACTTTTCGCCAGATGATTTGGCTTTCATCTCGGGTCATTACATTCATACCGATCACGATCAGACCTATACGGCCTCGGCCGGCGTCGCCTACACCTATCCGGTAACGAAAACCCGGTTCTCGGCCGATATGCTGTATGGCAGCGGATTGCGGTCAGCCGGCTCGACCCCGAATGGCAGCCACCTGCCAGACTACGTGCAGGTCAATCTGAGCATCGTCCAGAAGGTCGATGCCGGCTGGTGGAAGGGTCTCGACGCCCGCCTTGATGTGATCAATTTGTTCGACGAGGTTTACCAGATCCGCAACGGCACCGGGGTCGGGGTCGGAGCGCCGCAATTCGGGCCGCGGCGCACGGTTCTCGCCGGGGTCACCCAGCATTTTTGAGGATCGGAGAGGAGTTTTGCATGAATGAGCCGGGGACCTCGCTGTCGATTGTCGAGCTGTTCCTGCACGCCGACATCGTCGTCAAGGGCGTGCTGCTACTGCTGCTTGCCGCTTCCGTCTGGAGCTGGGCGGTCATCGTCGAGAAGCTGATGCAGCTCGGCGCGGTGAGCCGTCAGGCGCGCGGCTACGAGGAGCGGGCGACGCGGGCGCAAACGGCGCAGGAGCTTTGGGCCGGCGACACGACGGAACGCGACAACCCGGCGGGCCTGGTTCTGGCCGCCGGCGCTGCGGAATGCGCCTCGCCCGACACTGGGGGTGAGAGCACCGGCGAGCGCCGCGACCGCATCGAACGGGCGATGCGGCTGACCCTGAACGCCGAGCTGCGCCGGCTCGAGACGCGGCTGCCGTTTCTCGCGACGCTGGGTTCGGCGGCGCCGTTTATCGGCCTGTTCGGCACCGTCTGGGGGATCATGCGCAGCTTTGCGGCGATCGCCGCCGCCAACAACACCAGCCTCGCGGTCGTCGCGCCCGGGATCGCCGAGGCGCTGTTCGCGACCGCGATGGGTCTCGCCGCGGCGATCCCGGCGGTGGTCGCCTATAACAAGATCACCGTCGAACTCGGCCGCTTCAGCGGCCGGATGCAAACGCTGATCGGCCGTTCGGGCGGCCTTCTCTGCCGCGTCGTGGCCTGAGCGGGGCAGAGCGATGGCCGTTCCATTGCAGTCGCGCGGCGAGGGCGAGGAGGATCGCTACACGCCGCTCGCCGAGATCAACGTCACCCCGATGGTCGATGTGATGCTGGTGCTGCTGGTGATCTTCATGGTCGCGGCGCCGCTCCTGACCGTCGGCGTTCCGATCAACCTGCCGAAGACCAGCGCGGCCGAGGTAACGCAGCCGCAGAAGCCGATCGTCGTCAGCATCAATCACGACGGCGACACCTTTATCGGCGACGCGCCGATCGCCGCGGCCGATCTGAAGCCGCGGCTCGACGCACTTGCCTCCGAGGACCCGTCGCGGGTCGTCTATGTCCGGGGCGACCGCGAGATCCCGTATGCCCGGGTCATGGATCTGCTCGGGCTCGTCAACAAGGCCGGCTTTGGCAAGGTCTCGCTGCTCGCCGAGGCCGCGGCCAAGGCCGAATGAACACCACCGCGAAACCGCTGGTCGTTTCGGTCGCCGGCCATGTGTTGATGGTCGCGGCGTTGATTTGGCTGGTCGGCCGGGCGCCGCCGCTGACGTTGCCCGAGCGGCCGCCGCAGACCGCGATCGAGGTCGCGTTCGCGGTGCCGCAGCCGCCACCACCGCCGATCCCCGACCCGCCCGAACTGGTGCAGCGCGAGCCCGAGCCGCCGCCGATCCCGGAGCGGCCAGTGGTCGAGCCTCCGCCACCGCCGGCTGCTGTTGCCGAACCGCCACCGCCACCGCCGCTCCCCAAGCCGGTCGTGCACCGGCCGCCGCCGCGACCGCAGCCCGAACGTCGCGTCGTGATGCAGCCGGAGCGTCTGCCGCCGCCGCCACGCTATGCGCCCCCGCAGCCGCGCTATGCGCCGCCGATGCAGACGGCGGCGCTGCCACCCCCGCCGCAGCCGGCGCCGCCGCCGGTCGCCGCGCCGTCGCCCACCATCAGTGCCGGCTACCGCGGCCTGCTCAGCTCCTGGCTCGAAAGCCACAAGCAATACCCGCAAAGCGCCCGCGAGCGCGGCGAGCAGGGGCGGGTGACCTTGCATTTTCGCGTCGCCCGCAACGGCCGCGTGCTCAGTTATGCCGTCGCCGGCAGTTCGGGATATCCCGACCTCGATGGGGCGGTCGACACGATGATGCGCGGCGCGAGCCTGCCGCCGTTTCCTCCCGATATGACTGCGCCTGAAATCGAGGTCACGGTCACGGTGCGCTTCGCGCTGACCCGCTGATCCGACACCCGCTCACGGGACTGTGAGCGGGCTCTTCTGCAAGCCTCTGGCAAGACGGCGCCATCGTCCGCAAATTGTGACGATGTCCGAAGCCGCGCAGAGCCCGTTCTCGCCGCGCCGTCTGGCGCCGCTCGTCATGCTCGGCGGTGCCGCGGTGCTATTTTTTGCGCTTGGCGGGCATCGCTATCTCAATTTCAGGGCCCTCGCCGACAACCACGATTGGCTCTGCGGCATGGTCGAGAAGGGCGGCCTCCTCGCCGATCTCGGATTTATTGTGGCCTACGCCGGTCTTGTCGCGCTCTCGGTCCCGGGAGCCGCGATTTTCACGATCACCAGCGGCTTCCTTTTCGGCGCCTGGCTCGGCGCCGCATTGTCGGTGACCGGCGCCACTCTTGGCGCGGTCGCGGTGTTTCTCGCCGCCCGCGCCGGGCTCGGCGGCTTGCTGGCGCGCGCCGGCCCGCGGGTGCGGCGGCTGGAGGCGGGGTTTCACCGGGACGCGCTGAATTACCTGTTGATCCTGCGCCTGATTCCGATCTTTCCATTCTGGCTGATCAACATCGCCGCCGGAGCAACCGGCATGCGGCTGTCGCTGTTTGTCGTCGGCACATTCTTCGGAATCATCCCGACCTCATTCGTTTATGCGAGCCTCGGCAGCGGCCTCGGGGAGCTCGCCAACGCCGGCCGCGAACCGGGTTTGTCGACGCTGCTGCGGCCGGAAATCCTGCTGCCGATCCTCGCGCTGGCCGGACTGGCCCTGCTGCCGGTGCTCTATCGGCGTTGGCGCGGCGGCCGCGTCGCGGGGCAGCCCAGCGAGCCGGAAAACGTCGCGCCATGACGCGCAGCCTGTCGGCCCGTCTTCTGGTTTTGACGATTTTCTTCGTCATGCTTTGTGAAGTGCTGATCTTCGTGCCCTCGGTCGCGCGCTATCGGATGGCGTGGCTCGACAACCACATCGCCGCCGGGCACATCGCCGCGCTGGCTCTGACAGCCAGCCCCGGTGGTCAGCTCGACCCGGCGCTGAAGGCCGAGCTGTTGCGCGATGTCGGCGCGCGCGCCGTGACCCTCTTTCGGCCTGACGGCAGCATTGTGCAGATGCTCGACAGCCCCGAGCTGCCGAAGCCCGACATGACCGTCGACCTCACCAAAGGCAACGTGCCGATCTGGATCCAGCGCTCGTTCGAGACGCTGTTCAGCACCGGCAACCGGGTGATGCGCGTCGTCAGCCCGTCGCCGATGGACCTGAGCACCCGCGTCGAGGAGCTGCTCGACGAGGCGCCGCTGCGGCATGAGCTGCGGGGCTTTGGCGTGCGCATCCTGCAATTGTCGATCCTGATCTCGCTGACCACCGCGGCGCTGGTTTACCTCAGCTTGCAATGGCTTCTGGTGCGCCCGATGCGGCGGATCACCGCGAGCATGACCGCGTTCCGCGAGGATCCCGAAGACGCCTCGCGCCGCATCGTGCCGCGCGGCGGCGGCGACGAAATCGGCCGCGCCGAGAGCGAATTGGCGATGCTGCAGGAGACGGTGCGTCAGGCACTGGGGCAGCGCGCCCGGCTCGCCGCGCTCGGCTCCGCGGTAACCAAGATCAACCACGATCTGCGCTCGATTCTGGCGACCGCGCGCCTGGTCAGCGACGGTCTTGCCGGCAGCGCCGCGCCCGAGGTGCGGCGAGTCGCCCCGCGGCTGTTCGATGCGATCGATCGCGCCGTCGCGCTGTGCACGAGCACGCTCGATTTCTCGCGCGAGGGAGCACCGCCGCTGCACCCGAGCCGATTCGAGCTGACGCCCCTGATTGCCGAAATCGAGCAGAGCCTCGGCAGCGGCGGCGAGCCGCCCGAAATCGAGACCTCGGTGCCATCCGGTTTGCAGGTCTGGGCCGACCGCGACCAGCTCTATCGAGTGCTGCTGAACCTCGCCCGCAACGCGGTCGAAGCCGGCGCCCGGCACTTGCGGATTGGCACCGCGCAGGACGGCGACATGCTCGCGATCGACGTCACGGACGATGGCCCCGGACTGCCGCCGCGCGTCCGCGACAATCTGTTCCGGCCGTTTTTCGGCTCGGGCCGGCCCGGTGGCAGCGGGCTCGGCTTGGCGATCGCGCGCGAACTGATGCGGGCCCAGGGCGGCGGCATCGACCTGGTTGCATCGAACGCTTCCGGCACGACCTTCCGCCTGACCCTGCCGCCGGTAGACGCTCCGGCCCCGGCGCTCAGCCGCGCTCCGGCCTGAGTCCTTTTCCTCGGACGCTTAGTCGAGCGCCAGCGTCAGCGCTTTCAGGTAGGCGGTCTCAGGCAGAGCCGGGTGAACCGGGTGGTCGGGGCCGGCGCCGGCGCTTCGCAGGATACGGCTGCTGCGGCCGGCATCGGCGATGCCGCGCCGCACCGCTTCGGCGAAATCCGTCGGCGGCACATTGTGCGAGCACGAGGCGAGGAACAGAAACCCGCCCGACGCGGTGATCTGGGCCGCCTGGCGCGCGAGCTTGCGATAACCGCGCAGCGCCGCCGGCACGTCCTTTCTGGAGCGCGCGAAAGGCGGCGGATCGGCGATGGTAATATCGAAGCGCTCGCCGGCGGCTGCGAGCGCAGCGGTTTCCGCGAACACCTCGGCGCGGCGGAAGTCGCAGCGCTCCGCAACGCCGTTCAGCGCCGCCGAGCGGGTGGCAAGGGCCAGCGCCGGTTCGGATCGGTCGATCCCGATCACGGCCTCGGCCCCCGCTTGCGCGGCCGCAACCGCGAAACCGCCGGCATAACAATAGAGGTCGATCAGCCGCGCGCCGCCGGCGATGCCGGCGATGAACGCACGGTTATCGCGCTGGTCGTAGAACCAGCCGGTCTTCTGTCCCGCGAGCACATCGACCACGAAGCGGGTGCCGTTTTCCTCGATCTCGACCGGAGCGGTCACCGCGCCGGCGGCGACCCGGGTTTCGAGCGGCAGACCTTCGAGCGTTCGCGCCGGCGTGTCGTTGCGCAGCACGATCGCCGCCGGTGACAGTAGCTCTTGCAGCGCGTCGACTATCGCCGCCTCTTGGCGGTCCATCCCGGCGGCATTTGCCTGCACCGCCAGCACCTCGCCGAACCGGTCGATCACGAGGCCGGGCAATCCGTCGGCCTCCGCATGGATGAGGCGATAATACGGTGCATCGTAAAGTCGGTTACGAACCCGCAGCGCCCGCTCCAACTGGCGGGCGAAAAATCGGCGGCCGATCGCCCGCCCTGCGTCGCGGTCGAGGAGGCGCGCCGCCAAGAGCGTGTGCGGGTTGAACATAGCGACCCCGAGCGGGCGCTCGTCCTGCCCCGAGACTTGGGCGCGCCGCAGCGTGACCAGGGTCCCGGCCAGCAGCGCTTTCGCCGCTGCATCCATCTCGATCTCGTTGGAATAGATCCAAGGATGCCCGTGTTCGGCTCGGCGCTGGCGCCCGGGCAAAAGGGTCACCTGCGGTCGTCGCACCGGGTCATCGGGAGCGGCGCTGCGATCCGGCTCCGGACTTGCCGCCATAGGCGCAGTTGCCGCGAGATCGGCCATATGCCGCTCCACAGGGGCTGGACGGGTAAGGTTGGCAATTACGTCGTTGCCGCCCATCTGTAGTCAACGTGATCGCGCGGCCACGATCCAGCCGCTCGATTGTCGGCGGCCGGCTTGCCTACCCGACATCGTTGGGGTAGTTGTTGCGGCCCTTTGCGGCTGCCCGGTTTATCGAGCCGGTGGCCCGGCGATGCGCCCGTAGCTCAACTGGATAGAGCACCAGACTACGGATCTGGGGGTTAGGGGTTCGACTCCTCTCGGGCGCGCCAGCCTTTCCAAATAACTTCCCTGGCGAGAGCGCGGGCGGATCGGTACACGTACGCAATCCCGCCCGCGCTAGCGGGGGGTTCGGCTGCTCCCTGTCACGGGCCCGTCTATTCGGCGGGCCGCCGCTTCACGCGGCTTGCGGCAGCTGGGCGTCTCCGAAGCGCTGCTGGAAGGCTTCGGCAAAGCCGGACTGGTCGAATTCGAGGCGAACCCGGACAGAGCCCGGCGCTTCGGTAGCGGTTTCGAACTTCACTGGACCACATTTGTTCCGGTCAAGCCAATCGCGCATCGCGCCGAGGACATCACCGAACGTTGCTACGGACACCATGATCTCTATCACGTGCATAACGGGTACTCGAAATGTGCGACTGCGCAGCACCTTAGCCGATTGTAACGGTAATGTCGAGGGAAACGTTACATTCGATTACATTTGAGACTGAGCAGCAACGTTCGCGCTCCAGCCCGCAAATCGGCCAGAAAGCCAGCTCGGCCTTGCGTACGACCGGCAGACCGACCGCTTGCGCCGCCCCACGCCGCCGGTCCATGGTGTCGCAGGGGCGGTCCTTGGCTGTTCGATGGCGAATTTGAAAGGCGTCACCGCGAAGCAGCAACGAGAGCTGCACGACATGCTGACCCGGCTGTCGGCGCTTTGGGCCGAATTGACCCGGGCCGCCCAGGCTGAAGATGGCGACCGAGTCGCGGAAATCCAGCGCGAGATCGCCGAGTGCCGCAGCCGCGTCGAGGCGATCAAGCGAAGCGGCACGATCGGCTCAGCCTGAGGCGCGCGGCGGCACGGGCCTTTTAACGGGACGGCGCCGGAACGCGCTTCGCACCCCGAGCTTAAGGTCGGTGAATAACCCAGCCGCCGCGCACTATGGGCCTAAAAACCGAGCCCCGGCTGGCGGGTCTGCCGGGGCTTCGTCCCAAACGGCGGTCCCGGGGGATCAGATCGCTATCGGTGACCCGCCGACAAGCTTGCCTTCGAAGGCACCGGCGAAGGCGGTCGCCTCTTGCTCGACCGGAAAATCCACCCGGCAGACGATGCCGTGAAGGCCGAAGGAGCAGCGGAAGGTGGCCGGCTCGAAGTGACGCTCGTCGAGCCACATCCGCATCTCTTCCATGCGGTCGGACAGGGCGGAATCTTCGGGGACGCGGATCTCCACCTGGAACATGCCTGTCATCCCAAATACGGTTTGGCGCAAATGCGCCTTGGAACCACTCTTAACACGCGTTGGCGGGAGGGGCGTTAACATGAGTTGACTCCAGCAAAATGCGCGCGCCGGCGGGGTTGCTGAATCCCTTGCAACCCTCCGGCTGCCGCCACAATTTGGACCGAAGCGGCGCAAAAATTT
>DATARH010000111.1:0-6019 GCA_036264235.1 Allostellaceae bacterium | reverse complement strand
GGAGACCAGCCGGATCCTGCTCGATGTAGCGGCGCCGGCGATGCTGCCGCTGCGCGACCGGCTGCTCAAGGCGATGCCGCAGGGCGATCTCCGCATCGCGATTGCCGAATGGGATGGCCGCTACAGAACTGATTCCGCCGGAGCGCTGGCCTTTGAGCTGGTGCTGGCCGAACTCGCCGCGCGCCTGCTGTCGCCGCGGCAACGGGCGCTGTACGGCGCCGCCTGGCGCGCCCGCTCGCTGTTGGCGGAGGACATCGCCGAAACGCCATCACCGCGTCTGCGCGAGGTTGTCGCAGCCGCGGTGCGAGCGGCGGCGCCGCGCTTCGAGGACTTCCGCGATTGGGGCGGCGCGCATCGGCTGCGCCTGTCGCATCCGCTCGGTCGCGCGCCGGTCGTCGGCCGCCGCTATCGCTTCACCGATCTCGCTTGGCCCGGCAGCAGCGAGACCGTGATGAAGGCCGCGCACGGGCCGGTGACCGGGCGCCATTCGGTCAGCTATGGCAGCAACGCGCGCTATCTCTTCGATATGAGCGACGCGAACGGCAATTACGTCGTGATCCTTGGCGGCAATGACGGCGCACTCGGCAGCGAGGCGTTTCTCGACCAGCTCGAGCTGTTCCGCCGCGGCGAGTTCATGCGGCTGCCGCTTCAGCCCGCGGCGGCGGCGGCCGAGTTCCCCCACCGCACGATGCTGCAACCGGCAGCGCGATGATCGACTTCACTCCGCTGCTGCGACTCTACGCCGGATTTCGCCGTCGTCGCCTTGCCCACCAGGACGCCGCCGCAGTGCAGCAGCAGACACTGATGAAACTGCTGCGGCGCGCGGCACAAACGCGATTTGGCCGCGACCATCGGTTCGCCGATCTGCGCAGCCGCCAGGACTTCACCGCTGCGGTGCCGCTGCGCCGCTACGAGCAGTTCTGGTCGGAGTATTGGCAACCCGATTTTCCACGGCTCCTCGATTGCAGCTGGCCCGGCTGCATTCCCTATTTCGCTTCCAGTTCCGGCACCAGCAGCGGCACTACCAAATTCATCCCGGTGAGCCATGACATGCTGCTGTCGAACCGGCGCGCGGGGCTCGACGTTGTCACACATCACCTCGCAGCACGGCGCGACAGCCGGGTGGGCGACGGCCGGCATCTGCTGCTCGGCGGCAGCACGGCGCTGGTCGAGCGTGCGCCAGGCATCGGGAGCGGCGACCTTAGCGGCATCGCCGCCGGGACCGCGCCGTTCTGGATGCAGCCGTTCGCGTTTCCACCAGCCGAGATCGGGCGGCTCACCGATTGGACCGAAAAGATGGCACGCTTGGCGAGGCTGGCGCCGACCGCCGATATCCGCAGCCTTTCCGGCACGCCGAGTTGGCTGCTGCTGTTTTTCGACGAGCTGGCGCGGCAACACCCGGGCCGGGAGCCGCGCCTGGCATCGTTCTTCCCGAACCTCGAATTGCTGGTGCATGGCGGCGTCAATTTCGCGCCTTATCGCCACCGCTTCACCGAGTGGCTCGCCGGCAGCCGCGCGGAAACGCGCGAAGTCTATGCTGCGAGTGAGGGCTTTGTAGCGGTCGCCGATTGCGGCGACGGCGAAGGGATGCGGCTCATTGCCGATCATGGCGTGTTCTATGAATTCGTACCGGTCGGCGAGATCGATGCCGTCCACCCCACCCGCCACTGGCTAGGCAATATCGAGCCCGGCATCGATTACGCGATCGTGCTGACCACCTGCGCTGGGCTGTGGGCATATATCGTGGGTGATACCGTGCGGTTCATCGAGCGCGAAACGCCACGGCTGCTCGTCACCGGGCGGCTCTCTTACACGCTGTCGGCATTCGGCGAGCATTTGACCGGCGAGGAGATCGAGGCGGCCGC
Source organism: Allostellaceae bacterium (assembly GCA_036264235.1). Lineage (GTDB taxonomy): Bacteria > Pseudomonadota > Alphaproteobacteria > ATCC43930 > CGMCC-115725 > DATARH01. The sequence continues at coordinate 4,154 of DATARH010000111.1, read as the reverse complement.
AACCAAGGCAGCGATGGCGATCGGCATCGGGCTCCGCGATTTCGCCGCCGGCGCCCTCTACCCCGAGCGGGTGGGCGAGATCGGCGGCCATCTCTATGTCGTCGAGTTCGAAGCGCCGGTCACGGCCGAACAGCGAGTGCGGTTCGCGACGGCGCTCGACGAGGGCTTGGCGCGGCGTAACCTCGATTATCGCGACCACCGCGCCGGCGGTTTCGGTATGCGGCCGCCGGAGATCCGGGTGCTGCGGGGCGGCGGCTTCGCCGAATGGATGCGGCGGCGCGGCCGGCTCGGCGCTCAGCACAAGGTGCCGCGCGTCATCAACGATCCCGAACTGTTCGCCGATTTGCGCGCCTTTGCGGCAGCGAACGATGCATGCTGATCACACCCGCGGGCGCCGGCTCCTGGCACGCAGAATGCGAAAGCCGATCGCGAGCGCGAGCAGCAGCAGGAGCCCGCCAAACAACAGCCAGGGTGAAAGCTGTTCCGTTCCGCCTTCAAGGCCGGTGACCCGCACCGACACGCGCGCAACCTCGTCGCCGCGGCGCGCCTCGGCAGTCCAGAACCCATCACGATTGGCGGTGAAGTAGAATTTGCCGTTGCTGTCGGTTTTGCCGGCGATGACCGGCCGGGTCGGGTCGCTCGGCGCGAAGACGCGGACCTCGGCATCGGCCATTGGCTTGCCGTCCTGCGCAGCCAGCGTCACCTCGATTTGCCGGCCGAACAGCGTCTGCGACACCGCCGGGCCGGGCACGATAAGCGCCAGGAGCATCAGGCACGTGGCAGCGGCTTGGCGGCGCCGCCGGATCAGGACACTCTGCATCGCGTACGTCCATCGGGAGCAGGCATGAAGATAACCATCTTTGGCGCCGGCGCGGTCGGCGGCCACATCGCCGCGAAGCTCGGGGCCGGCGGCCCGGCGGCAGGGCTCGAAGTCGCGGCGGTGGCGCGCGGGGCACAGCTGGCGGCGATTGCCGAACGCGGCCTCACCTTGTGGATCGGCGACGAGCGGACCGATGCACGCATTCGCGTCACCGACCGGCCGCATGAGCTCGGTCCGCAAGACGTTGTCATCATCACGCTGAAATCGTCGGTCTTGCCTGAAGCGGCGCCGCAGCTCGAACCGCTGCTTGGCCCGGATACTGCGGTTGTCTTCGCGATGAACGGCATCCCGTGGTGGTACCTCTATCGGCTCGCGGAGAACGGCTTGCCGCGTCCGGATCTGTCGCAGCTTGATCCTAACGGAGGGCTGGCAAAGACGATCGGATTCGAGCGGGTGATCGGCTGCATGATCAACTCCGCCAACGAAATCGTCGAGCCCGGGGTCATCCGCAACTCGGCCGGCACGCTGAACCGCTTCACCCTCGGTGAGCCCGACGGCACGGTCTCGACGCGACTCAGGACAATCGCCGCGGCGCTTGAGCGCGGCGGCGTCGCCGCGCCGGTCACCGACGCGATCCGGGTCGAGATCTGGGACAAACTGTTGCGCAACCTCAGCACGAGCCCAATCTGCGCACTGACCGGCGAGCCGATCGGCGCGATCGGCCGCCACCCGGAATTGTTCGCGCTGTCGCGGGCCTTGATGGAGGAGGGGCTCGTGGTGGCTCGCGCCCACGGCATCGAGACCACGGTAGACGTCGAGCGCGCCTACGCCCAGCGTCACAGCACGTCCCATAAATCCTCGATGCTGCAGGATTTTGAACGCGGGCGCCCGCCCGAGATCGACGGGCTCCTGACCGCTGTACAGCAATTCGCCCGCGCTGCCGGCGTCGTAACCCCGCAGGTGGACGCTGTCACCGCCCTCGTCATCGAAAAGGCGCGACGGATGGGCCTTTATCCGCCAGCGGTGTGGTAGCGCCTTCTATTGAGAGGGCTGGACGGTCCCTACTTTCGGGCGGAATCGTCCGCCGCCCGCTCGTCGAGCATCTCGGCCATATCCTCGTATTCCTTGGCAATGAGCGCGAGCTGGTCCTGCATCTCGACATCGCGCAGACCGTCGATCAAGCGCCTGATCTGCGCGGCGCGGTCGCGGTAGAATTGAGCGGAGGGCACGCCGGTTTAACGCTGGGGCTCCGATCCGCTCTCGCGCATTTACCTTGGATTTTAGCAAATTTCCGGGATCGTCCCGCGCTTACATCCCCAGGATCGAGCCGGTGACGGAGCGGTGGTCGCGGCGCGGCCAGCGGCCGCTTTCGACCTGGTGAAAGAAATCGGCCAGTGTGCGGTTGAAGAGATCCACTTCCTCGATGTTGAGCGCATGACCGGTATTCGGAAAAACGATCAGTGCCGCGGCCGGGATCGCACGCTTCATCAACAGGCTTGGTTCGAGGCAGGGCTCGTCCTCGTCCCCTGTCGCGACCAGCGTCGGCACGTCGAGCTTTTTCATCCGATCAATGAGCTCCCACAGCGACGGCCGGCGACCCTGCACGCCGCGCATCGTGTTCGATGCACCGAGGGTCGAGTGCTCGGAGAGCTGCTGCATGAACTCGGCATAGCCGCGCGGGTCCTTGTTCAGGTACTGCACCCGCGTCGGTCCGGCGCCGTAAGTCTTCGCGACTTCCGCCATGCCTTTGTCGGCGATCTGCTGCGCGGTGCGAGCAGTCTCTTCCTGGAATTGCTGACGCTTGTCCGGGGCGGCGCCGTAGCCGCAGCCGGCGATGACCAGCGAGGTCGCGCGACTGGGATACTGCAGTCCGAAATGCAGCGTCGCGAAACCACCCATCGAAATGCCGACGATATGCGCCTTCTGCAATCCCAACCCGTCGAGCACCGACAGGATGTCGTCGCGCGCGCGCTCCTGCGAGTAGCGCTGCCAATCCTCCGGCACGTCGGAGGGCGGGTAGCCGCGCGCGTTGAATGCGATGCAGCGGTAACGTCGCGAAAAGAACCGCAACTGCGTCTCATAACTGCGCCGGTCGCCGGCAAATTCGTGCACGAACACGATCGGGTCGCCGGTACCGACTTCCTCGTAATAAAGACGAACGCCGTCGTCGGTAGTCACATGGGGCATCGCCGCGTCCTCCCGCTCACGCCGCGTCGAGCTTGAAATACTTCACCGCGTTGCCGGCCCAGATCTTGTCGCGCTCAATGGCGGGAACGTTTTCGTAAATCTCGTCGATGATCGGCCGCGAGTTCGGCCACTCGTTCTCGATGTGCGGGAAATCGGTGGCGAACATGATGTGATCGACGCCGACATGGTGGCGCTGCTCCACCGCAACGCGCTCGTACTGCACCGTGAAATAGATGTTCTCGCGCACATAGGTCGCCGGCAGTTCCTTCAGCGGCTTGAAGCCGAGATATTCCTCGGCCCAGCCGAGGTGACGCTGGTACCAGAGGTCCATGTGTTCGAGCCAGAACGGAACCCAGCCGAGGCGCGTCTCGGCGAAGAACACCTTGAGCCTCGGGAAGCGCTCGAAGACGCCTGACAACACCAGCTGCGCCATGCCGATCGACGGCGGCAGCCCGAAATTCACCAGCCATTCGAGGACCGGCCGGCGTAGCCGCTGCATGATGACGGGGTCTTCCTTCGGGTATTTCATGGTGGGCTGGTTGGCGCGCGCTCCGGTACGGTAGAGCTGGACATGCACGGTCAGCGGCATATCGAGGTCGAGCGCCGCGGCCCAGAAGCGGTCGTCCTCCGGGGTCGGGTAGCCTTTGCCGCTCGGCAGGCCGCCGAGCAGCACGCCTTTGAGGCCCAGTTTCTTGCAGTGTTCCATCTCGGCGATCGCGTCATCGACATTGCTGATCGGGATCACTCCCATGCCGATCAGCCGGTCGGGCGCCACCGAACAATATTCCTCGCCGAGCCAGTCGTTGTAGCCGCGGATCACCGCCTTGTAGACCTCGTCATGGGCGATGTTGCGCCAGAAGACGGGTCCCGCGACCATTGCCGCGAACAGCACCTCGGCGTCCATTCCATCCTGGTCCTGCTCCTTCACCCGCTGCCCCGGGCTGCCGGTGCCGGCGGCGTCCGCGACCTTCAGGCCGAAAGGCTGCCAGGTCCCGGCGGCGCGGCCGGCTCGCAGATCGAGGAAATTGGCTTCGAGCAGCGGCTGCCCCTCGATCATCAGCGCATCGCCGCCATCGGGCAGCTTGACCGTGTGCGGGGCGCGCTCCCGGTACTTCTCGGGGACCCGGTGGATCCAGCGCTCCGGCGG
>DATARH010000110.1:0-12142 GCA_036264235.1 Allostellaceae bacterium | reverse complement strand
CGATGAGATGCTGATGGCATTGCCGCCCGACTATCTGCCGAAGGCGATCGCCGGAATGGAAGCGCTGTCGAAAAACGGCCTGCGCTATCCCTTCCCGCAATACGGCATCCAGCAGGACGTGCGCGCCGGCATGGCGGTCAGCTACCCCGGCCGCGGGTGACCCCACCGCCGCCGAACGCCGTAATCGAGATCGCAGCGGCGGACGGCGCGATTATCCGCCTGCGCCGCCACGGCAACGCGCAGGGGCCGCGGCTCTTTGTCAGCCACGGCAACGGCTTCGCCGTGGATGGGTATTTCCCGTTCTGGCGGCACTTTCTCGACCGCTTCGAGGTGGTCGGGTTCGACATGCGTAGTCACGGCCAGAACCCGGTCGGTGATATCGCCGAGCATGACTACGCGCATATGGCACAAGACATCGAAACGGTGTGGCAGGTGTGGCGCGACGAATTCGCCGCGCGGCCCGCGGCCGGGCTGTTCCATTCGATGTCGGCGCAATCGGCCGCGTTGCAGGCGATGGCGACCGGACAGCGCTTCGAGGCATTGGTGTTGTTCGATCCGCCGAACGTGCCGCCCGAAGGCGACCCGGCGCGCGAGCCGATGCTGGTGTATCTGCGGCGGCTGGCCGAATGGGCCGCCGGGCGGCGTTCGCATTTCGCCGATCCGGCCGAACTGGCGCGCGATTACGCCGCGACGGGCGCCGGGCGCGACTGGATCGAGGGCACTCACGAGCTGGTGGCGCGCTCGGTGCTGCGGCCAGAGCCGACCGGCGGCTGGCGCCTGGCCTGTCCGCGCGAGTTCGAATCCTCGATGTATGCGCAGGGCATCCCGCTCGGCTTATGGCCGAAGCGGAGCGACGTCCCTGGTGCGGTCAAGCTGATCGGGGCCGATCCGGAAAGAACGCGTCCGTCACCGACCGCGCTGTCGAACCGGGCACTGGCGCGCGACGGCGGCTTTGATTACGTCGCGATCCCCGGTACCGGCCATTTGCTGCAACTGGAGCGGCCTGACGCCTGCGTCGAGGTGACGCTGGCCTTCTTGGAGGGCCTCGGGCTGCGTTAGCGTCAGCCTTGCGCTTTCAGCGACTGGTACAAATCGAGCGCGTGCGCCGGCTTCATGCTCTGGTGGACGACCGCGTGCACCGCCTGGATCATCGCCTTCGGCGCGTCCGACTGAAAGATGTTGCGGCCCATATCGACGCCGGCGGCGCCCTGCCGCACGGCGTTGTAGGCCATCGTCAGCGCCTCCAGTTCGGGCAGCTTCTTGCCGCCGGCCATCACGATCGGCACCGGGCAGGAGGAGGTGACGGTTTCGAAGCCGTCATCGACGTAATAGGTCTTGACGTACTGCGCGCCGAGCTCGGCGATGATGCGGCAGGCGAGGCGGAAGTAGCGCGCGTCGCGCACCATGTTGGTACCGACCGCGGTGACGCCCATGACCGGCATGCCGACCCGCAGCCCGGCATCGATCAGCTTGGTCATGTTGTGGATCGAACGGGTCTCGAACTCGCCGCCGATGAACACCTGGATGCCGACGCCGGCCGCGTTGAGCCGGACCGCGTCATCCATATCCATCGCGATCTGCTCGTCCGACAGTTCCTTCAGGATGCTGGGTCCGCCGCTGGCGCGCAGCACCATCGGGCGCTGCGACTCGGCCGGGATCACGCTCCGCAGGATGCCGCGAGTGCAGAACAGCGCGTCGCAATACGGCAGGAGCGGCACGATGTTGAGGTCGATGCGCTCGAGGCCGGTCGTGGGCCCCTGGAAATAGCCGTGGTCGACCGCGAGCATTACCGTACGCCCCGATTGCGGGCTGAAGACGCGGGCCAGCCGGTTCTTCATGCCCCAATCGAGCTGGTGCGAGCCCTTCAAGAAGAAGCCCGGCGCAGCCTGCGATGTGTCGGCCTGGTAGCGAGCGCCTTCGGCATCGGCTTCCGGCATCACGGTCCTCGTATGCTGAACTTGTCCCGGTTGAGAATGCCCGATTGCGGCCGGCGTCGCCAGATTAGCGCGGCGCCGCGGCAAGATTGCCGCCATCGACCGGCAGAAAGGCACCGGTCGTGTTGCGTGCCAACGCCAGAGACAGAAATGCCTGCGCGACATCCTCGGCGCTGACCTCACGCTTCAGCAGATTGCGCGACATGTAGTCGGCCTCACTCATCCCGTAGGCGCTGGCACGCTGGCCGATGAAATCCGGGGTCAAGAGGCCGCTGCGGATGCCGTCGGCATTGACGGCATTGGCGCGGATACCCTCGCCGGCATATTCGAGCGCATATTGCTTCATCAGGAACAGGGTTGCGGCTTTGGGCAGGCCATAAGGTCCAGCGTTCGGTCCCTGGCTGACCGCCTGGCGCGACACGTTGAACAACACACAACCGCCGATGCCCTGCGCCTGCATAAGGCGCACCGCGTTCTGCGCGACCAGTTGATGGGAGAAGAAATTCAGCTCGAAGCTTCGGCGCAGCATGGCATCGTCCACCTCACCGATGCGGCCCTGCCAGGCGGCCCCGGCGTTCGACACGACAATGTCGACGCCGCCGAATTTTGCAGCGATTTGATCGAAGGCCTCGCGCACCGCCCCAGTATCGGTGACGTCGCATCCAAGGCCGATGCCGCCCAATTCAGCCGCCTTCGCTGCAGTAGGGTCGGCGTCCTGATCGAGCAATGCGATCTCGGCGCCATTCTCGCGCATAAGTCGCGCCGTGGCGAAACCGATCGTGCCGGCACCGCCGGTCACGACTGCGACCTGGCCGGCGAGCGATTTCGGGTCGGCCTTGCCGAATTTTGCCTGTTCGAGCGACCAGTACTCGATGTCGAACGCATCGGCCTCACTGATCGACTCGAACGAGCCGATAGCCTCGGCATCGGTGACGGTGGCGACCCAGCTTTCGGCGATGTCGGCGGCGATCGTCGCGTCCCTCGTGCTCGGCCCGAGACCGAACAGCCCGAGCCCCGGCACCAGGATGACGCGCGGCATCGGGTCGAGCTCCCGCTTCGGCGCCTCAGAGCCGGCGCTGTTGCGGGCGAAATAGGCGCAGTAATCGGCAGCGAAGCGCTCGACCGCAGCGCGCGCGCCGGCAGCGAAATTGTCCAGCTTGCCGGATTCGGGGGGCGGCACGATCAGCGGCCACGGCTTGGTGCGGATCGTGTGGTCCGGGGTTGCGACGCCGGCCCGGCCGTAGCGCTCGACTTCGCTGCCATCGACAAAGTTCCGGATCGCCGGGCCGGTGCGGAAATCAAGAAGGAAGCGGCTGAAAATGCCGCTCCGCTGCGGGTCCGGGATCGCGCAGAGACCGCGGAGGATTGGGGCGACGTCGGCCGGTCCAGCGATGCGATCCGGCAGAGCACGCTCTTGGAACCTGGACTTGCGCTTGCGGGCGAGTCGCTCCTCGGCGAGCGAGACCAGCGCGATCATCCGCTCATAAGCCTCACGTGCGGTGTCGCCGAAGCTGAAGATGCCGTGCTTGACCAGGATCAGCCCCTCGACCGCAGGATCGGCCTCGAAGACCACCGCTGCGGCGCGGGCGAGCGGCAGCCCCGACATCACATAGGGCGCGATGCCGACGCGCCCGCCATACGCCTCGTGCAGCAGGTCTTTCGCGTTTGGCTGATCGGCAAGGCTCAGCACCGCGCTGGCATGCGTGTGGTCGATGTATCGGTGCGGCAGGAACGCGTGCAGCAGCGTTTCGACAGACGGGTTCGGCGCTGCCGGGTCGATCAGAGCGGCGCGGAGCAGCCGGACGAGTTCATCGTCGGCGAGCTCGGTCCGTTCCCGCAAGCGGCGCAGCGGCGCAAGGCGCACCGCCGGTAAGCCGGCCGGCTCGATCACCGCCAGATCGGCGCCGCTGCCCTTGATGCACAACACCTCGGTCGGCTCGCCGAACAGGTCCGGCATCGTCGTCTTTAGCGAAGTGTTGCCGCCACCATGCAAGACCAGACGCCGATCGACACCAAGCAGCCGCGAGCTGTAGACGCGCAGCGCCAGGTCGCGGCCGATCCCGGCCGCTGCATACTGCGCGATCAGAGTCTCGGAATCAGGCTCAGACCATGAGCTTTTCATGGTCGTACCGTGTCATTGCGAGCGCAGCGAAGCAATCTGGTACTGAGAGCAGCATTGCGGGGATTGCTTCGGCGCCGGCCGCGTTTCGCAATAACGACCTTTGCTTTAATGCTGCATCGGGCGCGGCGGCCGGGTCGCGGTGACGCCCGCCGGTTCGCCGACGATCACGAAGCTGAGCCCGTTCGGGTCGAGCAGACGACGCGCCAGCGCGCGCACCTGATCGAGGGTCACCGCATCGATCAGCGCGGCGCGGCGGTCGAGATAATCGATCCCAAGCCGGTCGATCTGCAGCTGCACCAGCACCGCAGCGATGTGGCTCGTCGAGTCGAGGCTCAGCGGGAACGAACCGCTCAAGTAGGTCTTCGCGGCATCCAGTTCTGCTTCGGTCGGTCCTTGGTCACGCATTCGCTGCCATTCGGTGCGAACCAGCGCGATCGTCTCACCGACCCGGCCATTCTCGGTGGCGACACTGCCGAGGATCAGCCCAGCATGCCGGTACGGCACCAGATCGGTCGAGACACCGTAAGCAAGACCGCGTTTCTCACGGATCTCGTTCATCAGGCGGCCACGGAAATTGCCGCCCCCGAGAATGTCGTTCAGTACCAAGGCCGCATACCAGTCTGGATCGTCGCGCTTCAGCCCGATCTGGCCGAACGTGACGACGCTCTGCGGCACCGGCCATTTGCTTACAACCAGCGCGCCGTCGTCGCCGGGCCGGGCGTCGGGTAGTTCGACCGCCGCCTGTCCCGCGGGCAGATCGCCGAACGCCCGATCGAGAACCGCGGCAGCCTCGGCGGCGGTGACATCCCCGACGATGCCGATGACAAGACCCTGGCGCTGGAAGTGGCTAGCGACATAGGAGACGAGATCGTCGCGGGTAATCGCAGCGACGCTCGCCTCGTTGCCGTTCGCGTTGCTGCCGTAAGGGTGCCGCTCGAACGCATCCTGCATCCACAGACGACTGGCGATCGAGCGCGGGTTGTGCGCCTGGCGTGCCAGCACCGCCACCATATCGGCACGTATGCGTTCGATCGCCTCGGGCACGAACTGCGGCGTCGTCAGCGATAAGTGCAGCAGCTCGACGGTATCCTGCAGATTCAGCTTCAGCATCCGCAGGCTGCCGCTGAACTCGTCCTGCCCGGGCGAGAAGCTCACATAACCGCCGAGGGTTTCGAGACGCTTATGAAACATCGTGGTGTCGTAGGGACCCGCGCCTTCGTCGAGTAGGTCGGAGACCATCGCGGCAAGGCCGCCCTTGCCGGCAGGATCGCCGGCAGCGCCGCCCGGGAACGCGAAGCGGAGTGTCACGACCGGCACCGAGTGGTCCTCGACTAGCCAAGCCGAGATGCCGCTCGGGCTGGTGATCGGCTGGATCGCAATTGCCTGCGCCGAGGTCAACCAGGCGGTGCTCAGCAATAACAGCGCCGCGATCAACGGCCGGCGGATTACGCGGCTCACGAGGTGTGCTCCGGCAGCAGGATTCCGGTCGCGGCATTGCGCTCGATCAGTACGGCGCGCGCCGCTGCCTGAATTTGTGCCGTAGTCACCTTGGCAATTCGTTCCGGCCACTGCGTCACGTCGTCGATCGTGCGGCCGAGCGTCAGCGCCGCGCCGATAATGTTGGCCGGACCCGATAGGCTGTCGCGCGAGTAGATCGCCGCCGATTGCATTCGCGTCTCCGCGCGCAGAACTTCATCGTCGGTGACGCCCTCATCGGCGAGACGGCGCAGCTCCACGTCGATTGCGGCTTCCAGATCACCGATCGCGACGCCGTTGCGGGCTGTCGCATGGATCGAAAACACTGCCGGACCGAGACAAGCCGGCGCGTAATCCGCGCCCGCCGTGAGCGCCAGGCGCTGCGTCAATACCAGCGACTGGTAAAGTCGAGAGCTGCTGCCACCGCCGAGGATCTCGGCCAGGACTTCGAGCGGATAAGTATGCTGAGTCTCGCCATAGAAATGGCCCGGCGCCAGATAATAGCGGCGCCAACTCGATTGCGCGGCGCGGGTGCTCTTCATCTCGAGCCGCACGGGCGCATGGTGCGGCGGCTCGTCAAGCCGCAACCGGTCAGGGATCGGCCGCTGCGGCAGCGCGTCGAAATAGCGCTCGACCAGCGGGCGCGCCTCGGCCGCGGTCACATCGCCGGCGATGACCAGCACCGCATTATTGGGCGCGTACCAGCGGCGATAGAAGGCGAGGGCATCCTCGGTCCTAAGCCCGCGCATCTCGGTTTCCCAGCCGATGGTGGGGTTGTGGTACGAGGCGTTCAGGAACAGCGCGGCGTTGAGCTGCTCCGCGAGCAGCGCGGACGGCTCGTTGTCGATGCGCATCCGGCGTTCTTCGAGGATGACATCGCGCTCCGGCAGCACGACGCGATCGTCGAGGACGAGCCCGGTCATCCGGTCGGCTTCGAGCCGCAGCACCATATCGAGGCGATCGCGGGCGACGGTTTCATAGAACGCGGTGTAGTCCTCGGCGGTGAAGGCGTTGTTGCGTCCCCCGTTGCGTGCGATCTGCGCGGTAAGGGCACCGGGCGGAACGTCCTTGGTGCCCTTGAACATCAGATGTTCGAGAAAATGGGCGATGCCCGACTTGCCGCGCGGATCGTCGGCGGCACCAACCTTGTACCAGACCATCACGGTTATGGCCGGGACGCGGTGGCTCGGCAGAACCGCAACCTTCAAACCGTTTGCCAGCGTGAAGCTCTCGGCATCGAATTGCTGAGCTGAGGCGGGTGCGGCAGTGCTGGCGGAAAGCAGCACTGCGAGGATCGCCGCTCCGATGAGGCGCTTGCAGCGGCGGGAACGACTCCCGCCCCGCGGTAAAAAAATGCTCAATAAACGTCCTTCATGACCGTGGTCTCGCGGCGTTCGACGGCCGCGCCGCCGCCGTTATCCTGAAAGCCGAGGAGCTTGTTCGAAAGGCTGTTGTCGCCGAGGTCGCGCTCGGAATTGCCGAGACCGCTTTGCGGCGCGCGAATGCCTTCCGCGGCCTGCTTGCCCGGTTCCCCGGGGCCGGCGTTCTCGATCGCCTTGCGCGCCTTCTCGGCGGCGCTAGCCTCCTGCGGTCGCGGGGCGCCGGGCTGCGGCGGACGTAGGTCAAAATCGGGCGGGATCGTCAGCGGCGCGCGCGATTCGACCGCAAATTCGTCCGGAGCGGCCGGCGCCAGCCCGAGGTCGCGTTTGAAATTCGTGCAGCCGACCAGTAGAAGTGCCGAACAGAGATATGTAACCGAAAGTAGAACGGTCTGCTTCGCCCCCACCGTGGCCCCCTGTCCCCGAAAAAAGTAAAGTCTTACCCGCTCTCTGCTTCCCCCGTCGGGCGCCGCCCGAACAATCCGTCGATCAGCATTGCGGCGACGCCAAGGCAAATCGCGCTATCGGCGAGATTGAACGCCGGCCAATACCATGAGCCCGCGTGAAAATAAAGAAAGTCCACAACCCCGCCAAGGCGCAGCCGGTCGATCACATTGCCAATGGCGCCGCCGATCACCAGCCCGATCGCGACCCCGAGAAAGCCGGTACGGACCCGCCATAGCCACACGACTAGGATCGTGACGACGAACGCGGCCACTAACGAGAAGACGACGGCATTGAGCCCGGCATCGCCGTTGAACAGACCGAAGCTGACGCCTCGGTTGCAGGTCACAACGAGATCGAGGAACGAGCTCACCTCCGCGCGATGACCGCCGCAGCCCGGCTCGCTGAAGTGACGCAGCACGGCGAACTTGCCGAGTTGATCGAGCGCGGCCGTGAGCGCGGCCACGGCGAGCCCGAGGCGCAGCATCACTCGCCCGCCGCGACCGCGCCGCCGTCCATGGCCTGGGCGCCGCTGTCGAGGACCTCGGCGCAGCGGTGACAGAGATCGTCATGGCGCGGCACATGACCGACCTCGGGCAGCACCCGCCAGCAGCGCTCACAGCGCTGGCCCGGCGCGGACGATACGACAACCGCTACGCCCGGAACGTCCGGTAACGTGAATGCTCCCTCCGGCACATCGTCCAGCCGGAGTCTGGCATCGGAAGTAATGCACAGTTCCGGAAGATCGATCCCTTCAATATCCGATGCGCGATCCACGAAAATATCAACTTTAGCCTGCAGGCTCGACCCGATCCGTTTGGCCGCGCGCTCGACTTCAAGCGCCCCGGTGACGACACGGCGCAGGACCCGCAACTGGTCCCAGCGCTCGGCTAGCGCCGGGTTTCGCCATTCGGCCGGGACTTCCGGAAACAATTCGAGGTGGACGCTGCGCTCGGGAACATCGCCGTGGCGGGCGAGCCAAGCCTCCTCGGCGGTGAAGCACAGGATCGGGGCGAGCCACCGAACCAGCGCGTCGAAGGTTGTGTTCATGACCGTACGCGTTGCTCGCCGCTTCGAATCCGCGGGGTCGTCGCAATAGAGCCGGTCCTTGCGAATGTCGAAGTAGAAGGCGCTGAGATCGACGGCGCAGAAATTGTGCAGTGCGGTGAACATCGCATGATAGTCGTAGGTGTCGATAGCATCGCGCACGACCGTGTCAAGCTCCGCGAGCCGATGCAAGACCCAGCGTTCCAGTTCCGGCATGTCCTTCGGATCGACGGCTTCGGCGACGGAATAGCCGGCCAGCGCGCCCAGCAGATAGCGCAACGTGTTGCGCACGCGCCGGTACATGTCGGCGTGATGTTTCAGAATCTCGGGGCCGATCCGCAGATCCTCGGCGTAATCCGACGCGACAACCCAGATCCGCAGAATGTCGGCGCCATGCGTGCGCATCACGTCCTGCGGCGCGATCACATTGCCGAGCGACTTCGACATCTTGCGGCCGTCCTCGTCGAGGACGAAACCGTGCGTCAGGACTGCCTCGTAGGGCGCCCGACCGCGAGTACCGCAGCTTTCGAGCAGCGATGAATTGAACCAGCCGCGGTGCTGGTCGGACCCTTCGAGATAAAGCGAGGCCGGCCACTTCAATTCGGGCCGCTTTTCCAGGACGAAGGCGTGCGTCGAGCCGGAATCGAACCAGACCTCGATGATGTCGTTCACCTTGTCCCAATCGTCCGGATCATACTGGTTGCCGAGAAAACGGCTCGCTTCGGCCGTGTACCAAGCATCGGCGCCGTCCTGTTCGACGGCGGCGGCGACCCGCTCGACCACCGCCATGTCGCGCAGCGGCTCGCCGGTCTTGCGGTTGATGAAAACCGGGATCGGCACGCCCCAGGCGCGCTGCCGCGACACGCACCAGTCGGGCTTGCTCTCGATCATCGCATGGATGCGATTGCGGCCCTGCGGCGGGACCCAGCGGGTCTCGTCGATCGCCTTCAGCGCCTTATCGCGCAACCCGTTCGCGGTCATCGAGATGAACCATTGCGGCGTGTTGCGGAAGATCAGCGGCGCCTTTGACCGCCAGGAATGCGGGTAGGAATGGACGAAATGGCCGCGGGCGAGCAGGCCGCCGACCGTGTCGATCGTGCCGATCACGGCGTCGTTGGCATCGCCCGGCTTGCCGTCGCGGCGATAGACGATTTTCCCGGCGAACAGCGGAACGCTGGGCAGATAGACGCCGTCCGGTCCGACCGTGTCGGGGATCGGCAGCCCGTTGGCCTGACCCAGTTCCCAGTCGTCGGTGCCGTGCCCCGGCGCGATATGAACGAGCCCGGTGCCCTGACCAGCGTCGACGAAATCGGCGGCGAGCAGCGGGACCGGGAAATCGTATCCCTCTCCCTTGAGCGGGTGATGCGCGACGGTGCCGCCGAGCGCCGACCCCGGCAACGCGTGCAAGACCGTGTGCCGCTCGATGGCAGCGGTACGGCAGACCTCTTCGATCAGCGGCAATGCCACCAGGAGCTTCTCGCCAACCCGGGCGCGGCTCTTCTCTCCGACACCGTCGACCTGGATGACCGCGTATTCGAGGTCGGCGCTGTAAGCAATCGCCCGGTTGCCCGGCAGGGTCCAGGGCGTCGTCGTCCAGATTATCGCGCCGACGCCGCGCAGCGCCGGTGCGCTCGGCTTGTCGATCGGGAAGCGGACCCAGACCGTCGTCGAGCGGTGATCGTGATACTCGACCTCGGCCTCGGCGAGCGCGGTTTGCTCGGCAACCGACCACAGCACCGGCTTCGCGCCCTTGTAGAGCCCGCCATTGACCAGGAACTTGCCGATCTCGCGAACGATCTGCGCCTCCGCGTCGAAGCTCATCGTCAGATACGGGTTGTCCCAGTCGCCGATTACGCCGAGACGCTGAAACTGTTCGCTCTGCTGCGCGACCCAATAAGTCGCGAAATCGCGGCAGCGCTGGCGGAACTCGGCGAGCGGGACCGCGTCCTTCGATTGCCCCTTGGCGCGGTACTCCTCCTCGACGATCCACTCGATCGGCAGCCCGTGACAGTCCCAGCCCGGGACATAGGGCGCATCCTTGCCGAGCATCTGCTGGGCGCGGTTGATGATATCCTTCAGAATCTTGTTGAGCGCATGGCCGAGATGCAGGTCGCCGTTGGCGTAGGGCGGCCCGTCATGCAGGACGAATTTCTCGCGGCCGCGCGCGGCCTCACGCAGCTTCTGGTACAGGCCCATTTCGCGCCAGCGCGCGACCAGCGTCGGCTCCATCGTCGGTAGGCCGCCGCGCATCGGGAAATCGGTTTTCGGCAGAAAGACGGTCGGACGGTAATCCGTAGGCATCGGAAAGCCTCTGGCGGAAGGGAAAGCGCGAAGAAACGGCTCCCGGTCCTCAGTCGAGGACCGGGCCGCTAATTCGCAGGATTATCCGCCGATGGGCCGCCATCGACCTGATATAGCAGCGCCTCGGACCGGATTCGAGGGGTGTGTGCTGGGGCGGCAAGCGTCAGCGCGGCAGAGCCGCCAAAATCGTCCGGGCCTTCTGCCCGTCCTCGGCGATCTGCGCCTTGAGCGCGTCGAGGCCGGAGAATTTCTTCTCGGGCCGGATGAAGTCGATCAGCGACACCCGCAGGTGCCGGCCGTACAGGTCGGCCTCGGTGTCGAACAGATGCGCCTCGAGCCGCGGCTCGGGGGTGCCGACGGTCGGCCGGAGGCCGATATTGGCGACGCCGTCGACGGTGCGGCCGCCAAGCGGGTCGTCGGGCCCGTCGCCGCAGACCCGTACCGCGTATACCCCAAAAGCGGGGCGCAGGTAGTCGCCGAGAGCGAGATTGGCGGTCGGGAATCCAATCGTCCGGCCGCGCCGGTCGCCGACCGCGACGCGGCCGTCGATCTCCCAGAACCGGCCGAGCTGCCGCGCCGCCTCGCGCGGTTTGCCGGATTTCAGCAGTTCGCGGATGTGGGTCGAGGAATAGACCGCACCGCTACCCTCGCGCACCGGCTCGACGACGGTGACCTCGAAACCATGCTGGACGCCGGCCTCCTGCAGCATCTCCGGCGTGCCACGGCGGCGATTGCCGAAGGTGCAATCGTGGCCGACGACGATGTGGTTGAGACCGATCGCGCCGACCATCACCTCTTCGATGAACGATTCGGCGCTGCGCCTGGCGAAGGCGGCATCGAAATGCTGGACGAACAGGAGGTCGATGCCGAGGCGGGCGATCTCGCGCTCCTTGACCCGGAACGGTGTCAGGCGAAAGGGTTCGCCCTCCGGCATGAACACGGCGCGCGGATGCGGTTCGAAGGTCAGGACCCCGGCCGGGACATTCCGCGCCCGCGCCCGGTCGCGCGCCTGCTCGATCAGCGCCGCGTGACCGCGATGCAGCCCATCGAAATTGCCCATCGCCAGCACCGCGCCGCGCGGCTGGCCGGCGGCAGGGCCGGGATGTCGGATAATGCGGAGCACGTGCGGTTCGCGGTCTGGCGCTGCGGAATGGGTGCCGCGAAAATAGCCCTTGCGCAGAGGCGAGGATAGCCCGTCCCGGGCTGGCATTGGCGTCCGGAACGGCGCTTCCGCGCCCGCGTTGGAAACCACAGCTTTGTGACGGCGAGGTTTGCGATGGCGATCCGCGACATTCTGATCTGTCTCGACCCGACCGATGCCGGCGAGGCACGCCTCAGGCTCGCCGCATCGATCGCCCGCGACCGGCAGGCGAGGCTCGCCGGCGCCTATCTTCTGTCGCAGCAGATCCCTGGCGCGCCGCCCTACGGCATCGGAATCG